>JBPOGC010000060.1:0-15965 GCA_051251795.1 Luteolibacter sp.
CGGCGGTATCTGCTCATGACCCAAAAGATGATGGAAAGTAGAAGAGCGAAGACTCCGAAGGTGAGAGCCATTTCATCCCTATGGGATAGAGTCATCATCGCTAGTGTTCCTAGGATAGCTGTTAGGAAGAGCCATAGTGAGACTTTTCCATAGAATGTTCTTCTGGCTTTTTGCTCCCCGGAAAGTTCCGGGTGGTGAATGGCTGAAGACCTGTCCGGAATCATGCGGTGAAGCATGGCCATGACGGCGAGAGCCAGAAGCGGCACGATTAGGAGACCGAGGGCAACGGAGATTAATATGCCCCGAGTTCCCTGTATCCACAAGGCAGTCGGCTGAGCGGATCGAGTTGCTTTATCATGAACAATGAATTGCGCTGAGGTTTGTTTTTTGCCCGCTATTTCGACAAACGAATTTGCTATGAGAGGCGCGAGGTTTGCGTTTTCGGCGGCAACTCGCACTTCGATCAGGTCTGTTCCTCTAACTTGTTGAATCTGAATAGATTTCCTGAGCTTTGAAATGGTGTCTTTGTTAGACAGTTTCCATCGCTTTTTCAATTCATGGCGATCGACAAGTTGTTCCAGATTTTCTTGGGTAAGTAGTTCTTCAAAGAGTTCCTGGGGGAAATTCGATAGGGATTCGCTAATATTTTTTGGGCGGACTTCGACGATAGCGGAGGCTTCGAATTTCTTCGGAGAGAGGTCTCTCAAAAATATGTTGCCGAAGAACCCAATGACCGGCCCCAGCAGGATGGAAATCAACAGGATCCACCACCAGCGGCGGAACATGCCTCGCTGCTTGGTAGGCATTGGTGGGATGACGGGTGCGGAGGCTGTGATAGGTGGCGGGGTGTTTGAATGCGTCTGAACCGAAATGTTTTCGACGACAGTGCGAAACTCTTCGGCGGTGCGGTAGCGGCGCTCGGGTTCTTTGTTGATCGCGCGGAGGACGATGTCGTCGATGCGGATGTCGAGCTGGACTTTCTGGGAGGGTAGATTGAGTGGTGTTGCGGGGCGCTCGCCGGTGAGCATTTCGTAGAGGACGACACCGAGGGCGTAGATGTCGGCGCGGTGATCGACGTCTTCATGAGAGCCTTGCTCGGGTGCCATGTAAGGGGGCGTGCCGGATTTTTCATTGGTATCGCCGACGAGTGATGCGATGCCAAAGTCGGCGATTTTGACACGGCCTTCGCGGTCGATGAGGAGGTTCTCCGGCTTGATGTCGCGATGGACGATGCCTTTGTCGTGGGCGTATTGAAGGGCTTCGCAAATGGGTGGGACGATGCTGAGTGCTTGTGCAGAGTCCATTTTCCCATCGTGGAGGAGGTCGCGGAGGTTCACTCCATCGACGTATTCCATGACGATGTAGAAGAGTCCGTCCGTTTCGCCGTAGTCGTGGACGGTGACGATATTCGGGTGGCTGAGGAGGGCGAGGGTCTGGGCTTCACGGCTGAATCGCTCGGCGAAGTGGTCGTTTTCCAGTCTTTCCGGGGCAAGGGTCTTGATGGCTACCCAGCGGTTGAGTGATTTCTGGCGGGCTTTGTAAACGACTCCCATGCCGCCCTGGCCGAGGCATTCCGTGATTTCGAACTGAGGAAATTTATCGGCGATCTCCTCGGGGCTGGGAGGTGGGCTGAGTGTTTTTTTGCCCTGATTTGCGGTGCGAGTGGCGAAGGCCTGTTTCATCAGGCAGGCGGGGCAGATGGCGTCAGGTGACTCGGCGGGGATTTCGCTGCCGCAGTCCGGGCAGTTGTTAGAGGGTTTTGAATCGGTCATGGTTTCTGGTCTCCCTATTCTTAAAACAAAGCTTCTGTTTTGTTACACGAGAGGTGTCAGTTTTTTTTGATTCATTGATCAATGGCTGAGTGCTGCGAAGAGAGAGCGCATCTCTTCGTCCACGGTTTCAGGTGAAGAGAGGGTGCGGGAGACTTCTTGCGTGAGAAGGGTGCGGTAGCGTTTTCTCAGACGATGAACGGCGACGCGTAACGCGCCTTCTTCGATACCAAGCTTTTCTGAGATTTTTGAGTAGGGGATTTTGGAAGAGTCGGCTGTCAGACAGGGCTTGAGGTGGGTGAACTGGTTTCCGTTCCCTTCCTGGATGCAGCTTGTTTCGAGTTCGGCCAGGACTTTGGCGAGAAGAGCCAGTGCCCACTCCCTATCGTAAAGGAGATCCGGGCTTCGTTCGTCCGCTGGATCGAGGCTTAGGCCGGTCTCGGCGCTTTCCCAATCAAGGGAAATTGGTGTTTCTCCGCCACCGCGTTTTTGCCGTGATGCATGGCGCCATTCATTGGTCATCCAGTGGTTGAAGCAGGCCAATAAGAAAGCTCTGAAGCGGCCTTTTTCGCGATCTGCGCTGTCCAGTGCGTTTGCTTTTGTGATGTGCAGCATGAAGCCCTGAACGAGGTCTTCAGCGTCTTCCTTCGACTTGCCTTTGCGGCGCGCGTAGCGGTAAAGGGGCTGCCAATAGGTTTCCATGAGTTCGCCGAGGGCATTCAGTGCAGTGGTGTCGGCACCGTGGGCGGCGTCAACGACACGAGTCCACTGAGTGGTCGCAAAAAATCCGGATGAGGGTTTTGAGTGGGTTTTACTCACGATTCATTTACCCTAAACACAAAGGTGTGATTTCGTTACCTTGAAAATGCGGAGGGATGTTTAGCCGTTTTTGAGGAAAAATTGATTTGGTGGGCTGGTATTTGTGATTTTATGGTGATGTTAGAGGAATGAGCGGAGTTAAGGGGAATCGGGTTTTGTCCGAGCGGATGCTTTTGCTTTTGCTGGCGGCAGTGCAGTTCACGCACATCATGGATTTCATGATGATGATGCCGTTGGGGCCGCAGTTGATGCGGGATCTGGAGATTTCGCCAAAGACGTTCGGGAATCTGATTTCTGCGTTTTCACTGACGGCGGGGGTGGTGGGGCTTTCGGTAGCTCCGTTTTCAGACCGGTTTGACCGGAGGAAGTTGCTGCTGTTCTGTTATGCGGGGTTTGCGTTGGCGACTTTGGCCTGCGGGCTCTCGACTTCGGCGGGGATGCTGATGTTTTTCCGGGCGGTATGCGGGGCGTTTGGCGGTGTGGCGGGGGCTACGCTGATGGCGATTGTGTCGGATGTGGTGCCTATGGAGCGTCGTGCGTCCGGGATGGGGATTATCATGACATCGTTTTCAGCGGCGGCGGCGCTGGGGGTTCCGTTCGGGCTGAAGCTGGCGCAGTGGTCGCGGTGGGAGGCGCCGTTTCTGGCGGTGGCGGGGATCGCGGCGGTGGTGTGGGTGATGCTTTTCAGGGTTTTGCCGCCGGTGCGGGGGCATCTGGATGATGAGGAAGGGGTGCGTAAGGTGAGGGTGAAGGGGGAGTTTTTCCAGCTGCTGAAGGATTCGAATGCGTGGAGGGGGTTGGCGCTGATGAGTATGGCGGTGATCGGGCATTTCACGGTGATCCCCTATCTTTCGCCTTTCCTGGTCCATAACATGGGGATGGCGGAGGGGGATCTGTTCCTGGTATATCTGGTGGGCGGGTTGCTGACGATTTTCACGGGGCCGAAGATCGGGAAGCTGGCGGACAGGTATGGCAGGCTGCGGGTTTACACGGTGCTGGTGATGTGTGCGTCTGTGGTGATTGTGACTTTGACGCATTCGGGGCCGAGTCGGTTGTGGCAGACGTTGCTGATCACGGCGTGTTTGTTCGTGTTTGCGAGCGCGCGGTTCATCCCGGTGCAGGCGGTGGTATCGACGGCGGTGAGGAGGGAGCGGCGGGGGGCTTACATGAGCCTGATCTCCTGCTCGCGGGATTTTACGGCGGGGATTTCCGCTGCGGTGGGAAGCATGATCGTGGCGGAGGGGGCGGATGGGAGGCTGCTGAACTATGAGTGGCTGGGGTGGCTGGCGATAGGGGTGAGTGCGCTGAGTCTGTTTGTTTTCCGGAGGGTAAGAGAGATAGGGTGAAGCTAATACGGAAATGTTGTATTAGCGTCCTGGTCTGGGAGCGGGCAGCTAAGAAAGGATGGCTGCGGTGACTTTTTGCGCTGCGTCCGGGGTGGAGAGGGAGCGGGCGGCTTCTGACATGAGGTGGAGTTCGCCGGGGGTTGTGAGGAGGTTTTTCAGTAGATCGGCAAGGGACTCCGGGGTGAGGTCTTTTTGTTGGATGAGTTTTGCCGCTCCGGCTTCGGCGAAGACTTTTGCATTGGCGGTCTGGTGGTCGTCCGCCGCGTATGGGTATGGGACGAGGATACTGGGGAGGGCTGCGAGGGAGATTTCCGTAAGGGTGGATGCTCCGGAGCGGGTGATGACGAGATCGCCGAGGGAGTAGGCGGAGGGCATCTGGTCGCAGAAGCCGATGAGCTTGTAGGTGGGGGGCTGGTCGGGGTTTTCGCGGGCGATGCGATCGTAGTCATTGGGGCCGGCGATGTGCAGGATCTGGATGTCAGCGGGGAGAAGGGGGGCTGCTTTTGCGATAAGCTGGTTGAGGCCGAGAGCACCTTGTGAACCGCCTGTTACCACGAGTGTGGTTTTTGAGGGATCCAGATTGAAATGGGCGGCGGCTTCCTCGCGGGTGGGGAGATTGTGGATTTCCGGGCGGGCGGGGGTGCCTGTGAGTTCGGTGGGTTTCTGGAAGAAGGCGGCGGCGGGCGGGAGGCCGATGAAGACTTTGTCGCAGAAGCGGGAGGTGAGAATGTTGGCGCGGCCGGGACGGGCGTTGGAATCGTGGACGTAGGTTTTCAGGCCGAGCTTGTGACCTGCGTAGACGGGTGGGAGTGAGGTGAATCCACCCATGCCGAGGACGGCGTCGGCTCCGAAGTCACGGATGATTTTCTTGGATGTCCGGATGCTTTTCCAGAGTGCCAGGAGGAAGGGGAGCATTTTAGGGGAGAGGGTCTTGGGCTTGGCGATGGCTGAGACGGATTTGAAATCGAGGTGTGGGTATTTCGCGGAGGCCTGGGAGTCGATTTTCTTCTGGGAGATGAGGAGAAGGGGCTGGTGGCCTTGGGCGAGGAGGGATTCCGCTACGGCGATGCCGGGGAAGAGGTGGCCGCCTGTGCCGCCGCATGCGATTACGATTTTCATGGGGAAGTGGAAGGTGATCGGTGGTGTGAAATTTTTAACCGCTAAGTCGCTAAGGCTAGGGTTGAGGGCTATGGTTGGTCGCGACTTCAGAGTCGCGGTTCCTTTCTTATGCCAGGCCGGCGCGGGTTAGGAGGGGGAGGGGGTCGGCGGGGCGGGACATGAAGGATTCGTAGAGGGCTTCCGGGGGGGCGGAGTTGCCTTTGCTGAGGATTTTTTCGCGGAAATCGAGGCCGGTTTTTTCGTTGAGAATGCCTTCGGCCTGGAAGCGGGTGAAGGCGTCTGCGTCGAGGACTTCCGCCCATTTGTAAGAGTAGTAGCCGGCGGCGTAGCCGGTGGGGGAGCTGAAGAGGTGGCCGAAGCGGCGGATCATGGAGGGGGACTGGGTCTTCTGCGGGGCGCGGTAGTCTGCGAGGATCTCGCGGTCTACTTCGTCGAGGCTGCGGCCTTTGTATTTGTCCAAGTGGATGTGGAGTTCAAGGTCGAGTTTCCCTAAGGAGAGCTGGCGCATGAATGCGGAGGCGGACATGTAGTTTTTCGCCGCGAGCATTTTCTGGAAAAGGTTTTCGGGGATAGCCTCGCCGGTCTGGTAGTGGCGTGCGAAGAGATCGAGTGTTTCGCGTTCCCAGCAGAAGTTTTCCATGATCTGTGAGGGGAGCTCGACGAAGTCCCAGGCGACGTTTGTGCCGGCGAGGGATTTTACGGGGACTTGCGAGAGGAGGCCGTGGAGGAGGTGGCCGAACTCGTGGAAGATGGTCTCGACTTCATTATGAGTGAGGAGGGCCGGGGTTTCGCCGACTGGGGGTGACATGTTGCCGGTGATGAGGCCGAGGTGTGGCTGTCCGAGCTCGCCGGTGTGGAGGGAGTTCATCCACGCGCCGCCGCGTTTTGTTTCACGGGGGTGCCAGTCTGCGTAGAAGGAGCCGAGGTGCTGCTGGGAGTTTGTGTCGTGGATTTCGTAGAAACTGACTTCCGGGTGCCAGGTTTCGACGGCTCCGTCTTTAGCTGGATCAGGGTTGCTACCAGGCTCGTAGTAGATGCTTTCCTGCTGGGTGATGGTGATGCCGAAGATTTTCTGGGCGATGGTGAACATGCCATCCATGACGCCTTTTACCGGGAAGTAGGGGCGGAGGACTTCATCATCGAGATCGTATTTCTCCTTTCGCTGCATTTCCGCGTAGTAGGCGGTTTCCCATGGTTCGAGCGGCTCTGGTTGTCCGGCGGATGGCATCCGCCGCTCCTTGGAGGTTTTGTACTCGGCTAGTTGCTGTGCTTCCTTTAGAAAAGGGGTTTTGATGTGGTCGTGGAGTTGCTCGACGAAAGCTAGGGCGGCGAGGCCGTTGCGTGCCATGCGGCGCTGGAGGGTGAGATCGGCGAAGTTCATGTGGCCTAGGATCTCGGCCTTTTCCTGGCGGAGGGTGAGGATTTTCCAGACTAGCTCCGAGTTGTCGTGAGGGGGCTTTGCGGCGATCTCGGATGAGGCTTTCCAGATGGTTTTTCGGAGATCCTCGTCATGGGCGTGTTGCATGACGGGATACATCGAGGGGAACTGGAGGGTAAAGCGGTAGGAGCCTTCCGGGTGGTCTTTTGACTGGGCGTTGGCGGCAGCCGCGGCGATGGCGGAGTCCGGGAGGCCGGCGAGTTTTTCTTTGTCGGTAATGACGATGTCCCAGGCGTTGGTGGAGTCCAGGACGTGCTCGGCGTATTGCTTGGTGGCGAGGGAGAGCTCGGAATCGAGGGCGGCGATGCGGGTTTTCCTGTCGTCCGGGAGGGCGGCTCCGGAGTTTTTGAAGTCCTCGATGGTTTCCTCGATGTGGCGCTTCTGGATTTCGGTGAGGGAGGCTGTCTGGTCGCTTTCGGCAACGGTGTTGAGGACGTTGAAGAGGCGGGGGTTCAGGGAGAGGGATGAGTAGAAGTCGGTGACTTCCGGGAGGAGGGTGTTGAGGGCTTCGCGTTGGGCGGGGTTGTCGGAGACGGAATCGAGGTGGTGGAGGCGACCCCAGCCGTGGGAGAGGGATTCTGTGGCGTTTTCCAGGGCTAGGAAGCTGGATTTGTAAGTGGCCTCAGGGGCGGGCTGGGTGGAGATTTTCTCGATGGCTTCCTTGGCGTCGGCGAGTGCCTGGCGGATGGAGGGGACGATGGTTTCCGGGGTGAGGGTGGACCAGCGGATGTGGAAGTCTGGGGATAGGAAGGGATGCATACTGAGAAGTGAAAAGTGCCGAGTGAGAAGTGATCAGTAGAAGACTTGGGATGTGGAAGCCGGCCGGAGACCGGCTCTCCATGATTCAGGGCTCGAGGGTGTTGGTGAGTAGGAGGGCTCCGATGATTACGCCCAGGGCTATGCGATAGTAGCCGAAGATGGAGAGGCCGTGGGACTGGAGGTATTTTACGAGCCATTTTACGGCGAAGGCGGCGGAAATGGTGGCGGCAAGGATGCCTGCGACGAGTGGAACGGGGCCGTAGGTGTCCCACATGAGGAGGGAGCCGCCGCCCCAGATGTCATATTGCGGGTCTACTCCGTCAATTTTCCAGATGGCTTTTTTCACGGTGGCTGCGGTGAGGGTGAGGACGCCGAGGAGGAAGGAGTATTCGACGGCGGCTTTTACGGAGAGGCCTACGATGAGACCGCCGCAGATGGTCATGAGTGAGCGGGAGGTGCCGGGCCACATGGCGACGCACTGGAGGAAGCCGATGAAGAGGGCGGATTGCCAGGCGAGCTTGAGGATGTCGCGGCCGTTTCCACGGGGTGGGTTTTTGCGGCGGTAGCTGACTGTCCAGAGGATTGCGATGCCGCCGATGATCCAGGCGGCGATGACGGGCCAGAGGCCGAAGAGTTTTTCCTCGATGATGTCGTTGAGCAAAAGGCCGAAGACGGCTGCGGGGAGGAAGCCGATGAGGATGGAGGTGGCGAGCTTGAAGCCTTCGGGATCCTGGCCGAAGACGCCTTTGATCATTTTTATGACGTGTTTGTAGTAAAGACCGAGGACGGCGAGGATGGCTCCGCCCTGGATGCAGATGGCGAAGGCATCGGCTGCGAGTTTCGCGGATTTCGTATCGGTGCCGATGTGCATTAGCTGCTGGGCGACGATGAGGTGTCCGGTGGAGGACACGGGGAGATATTCGGTGATGCCTTCGATGAGGCCGAGTAGGATGGCTTGCCAGATTTCCATAATTTTACGGGGCGGATGGTGTGATCCAAGAAGGCGAGAGGCAAGGCTCAAGAGGGGAGTTTTTGGGGGGTGGTTTTACTTTAGTGGCTGGTGCCGAATGATCAGTGAATGATGGAAGGCGTGGGTTGTGTTTTTTCTAAACCACGGAATACACAGAATACACGGAAGCTTGGTTTGAGGGCTTTGGTTGTGTTTTTTTTGAACCACGAATCTCACGAATCCAGCGAATCTTTTTTTGCTGAGATTGGGAAATTTTCTGGGTGGGGTTTTGGGGGTTGAATGGTTGGCGGGGAGTGCGATGTTCCTGCGGAGTTTTTCCGGATGAAAGAAAGGTATTTAAAATTGGTTCGGAGGAGCTACCGGATGCTACGGCACAAGAGGCTGAGACATCGGCTTTGGTGGCGGAAGCTGACTGCGCCTTTGTTTGACAGGCAGCTGTGGGTGCCTTGCCGGGACACGGTGGCATCGGGGCTGGCGATCGGGTTCTTTTTCTCGATGATGGCGATGCCGTTCCAGATGATCGCGGCGGCGATGATCGCGATGCGTTCGCGGGCGAATGTGCCGTTTGCCATTTTGGGGTGCTGGGTTTCCAATATTTTCACGCATGTGCCGATCTGGGTGTCACAGGAGTGGCTGGGGGACTGGATGCGTGAGTCGTTGAGGTTCCCGATGCCGAAGTTTCTTTCGCGAGTGCATTTCGCGGTGCCGGAGGTGGGTGAGGTGAATCTGGCAAGTTTTATTCTGGGGATGATGGTGTCCGGGGTGATTCTTGCGTTGCTGGCTTATCCCATAGTCCATCTGTTTTCCGTGGTGATGCCGCACTATTTGCCGGTGCTGAAGGCGCGGCCTTTGCGGAAACGGAAAACGGAGGCGTGAGGTTTTTTGTTGGACAGGAAGAGGGTGGGGAGTTCTCCATCTTGGGCATATGATTCCAAATGTTCTGGCAGAAAGATATTCCTCGGTGGCAATGAATGAGATTTGGTCCGCGGAGGGACGGATCGTGCTGGAACGTGAATACTGGATCGCAGTGATGAAGGCTCAGAAGGAGCTGGGTCTGGATATTTCCGGAGAGGCGATTGCTGCTTATGAGGCGGTGAAGGATGAGGTGAATGTGACATCGATCATGGAGCGTGAGCGGGTGACACGCCATGATGTGAAGGCGCGGTTGGAGGAGTTCAATGATCTGGCGGGGTTCCAGGAGATCCACAAGGGGCTGACTTCGCGTGATCTGACGGAAAATGTGGAGCAGCTTCAGGTTTTTCGTGGGCTGCTGGTGATCCGGGAGAAGGTGGTGGCCTCGCTACGGCGTATGCGCGAGAGCGCGGAGCGGTGGGATGATGTGGTGCTGACGGCGCGGACTCACAATGTGGCGGCGCAACCGACGACTTTGGGAAAACGGATTGCGATGTTCGGGGAAGAGTTGCTCTCTGGATTGGGCGCGCTGGAGGATGTGATCGCGGGCTACGCGGTGCGTGGATTGAAGGGGGCTGTGGGAACGCAGATGGATCAGCTTTCGCTTTTCGAGGGGGATGCGGGGAAGGTGGCGGAGCTGGAGGAGCGGATTGTGAAGCATCTTGGGATTTCCAAGCAGTGGAACAATGTGGGGCAGGTGTATCCGAGGTCGCTGGATCTTCGGGTGGTTTCGATTTTGACGGAGCTGGCGAGTGGGCCTAGTTCTTTTTCCAAGACGCTGCGACTGATGGCGGGAAATGAGACGGCGAGCGAGGGTTTTGCGCCGGGGCAGACGGGATCTAGTGCGATGCCGCATAAGATGAACTCGCGGTCTTGTGAGCGGGTGAATGGTTTCCATGTGATCCTGAAAGGCTATCTGGCGATGGCAGCCGGGCTGGCGGGGGATCAGTGGAACGAGGGGGATGTGAGTTGTTCCGTGGTGCGGCGGGTGATGCTGCCGGATGCGTTTTTCGCGTTGGACGGGATGTTTGAGACGTATCTTACGATCCTGGATCAGATGGATGCGTATGAGGGTGTGATCGCGAAGGAGACGGCGAGGTATCTGCCTTTCCTGATGACGACTACTGTGATGATGGAGGCGGTGAAGCGCGGGGTGGGTCGGGAGACGGCGCACAAGGTGATCAAGGAACATGCGGTGGCGACGGTTGCTGATCTGCGGACGGGTGGGGTGGAGAAGAATGATTTGCTGGATCGGTTGGCGGAGGATGGGAGGCTTCAGCTGAATAGGGAGGAGCTTGAGAGTATTTTGAAGAAGGGTGACAGGGAGGTTGGTGCTGCGAAGGCGCAGGTTTTGATTTTCTCCGGTGAGGTAAAGGAGGTTGAGGGGAAATATCCTGATGCGGCGGCTTATGCACCGGGCGGGATTTTGTAGGGCATATCAGGAGAGGGGTAGGGCTTCTCCCGTGACGGGCTGCGGCGAAGCTGGAGGAGGAAGAGATGTCTTGCGCTTGCCCTCTGGTTCTTGTGATGGAGGAACCTAGGGCTATGCTCTGGGTTGGAATATTTCGCTCGCTTCAGTGCCCCGGGGGGATCGAGAATCCAGACTGAATTAGCTTATAGAAAAAGCTGCGGATAAGAACCGCAGCAGTCCGAAGCCTGCGGCGCTGATCAGCCTCCGGTGCGGGGCGGGCCTTTTTTCTTGGGCTTGGTGCCTGGGGTTACGTTGCGCATGTCGCCTTTGCCTTTCTGGAGCTCGGCTTGTTTCTCTGCCATGCGTTGAACCCATGATTTCTTGCCACCGTCTTTGCGGGCTTTCAGCTCGGGCTCGGGGATCTTGTTCATCAGGTATGTCTGGCCGATGGAGAAGATGTTCTGGGTGGTCCAGTAGAGGGCGAGGGCGGATGCGTAGTTGTAGCAGAAGAAGAAGAACATCAGCGGCATGAACATCATGATGCGCTGTTGCATTTTATCCCCGGTCTTGGGCATCAGGGACATCTGGATGACGCTGGTGGCGGCCATGACGATGGGAAGAATGTTTATGGGTATGCCGGCCAGATGTGTGAGGGTGTCGGGTTGGGAAAGATCGTCGACCCAGAGGAAGGGTTGGTTGCGGAGCTCCACAGCGTAATCGAGCATGCGGAAGAAGCCGAAGAAGATGGGGATCTGAATGAACATGGGGAGACATCCGCCGATGGGGTTGATGCCGTATTTCCGATACATGCCCATCATCTCGGTGTTGAGCTTGTTGGGATCGTCCGCGTATTTTTCCTTCAGCTCCTTCATTTTCGGCTGGAGCTTGGACATGCGCTTCATGGAGCGGGTGGACTTCGCATGAAGGGGCCAGATGGCGGCACGGACGAGGATGGTGAGGCAGATGATCGCCAGTCCCCATGACTGGGTGGTGGAGAGGTGATCGATGGCAGTGTGGAGGTGGTTTAGCACCCAGTTGAGGAAACGGGAAACCGGGCTGAAGAAGCCGTATTGCATCATGTCGCCCCAGCCCTCGCCTGTGCCTTTGGCGCCATCAAGTTCACGGAGCATGGTGTTCGCCTTGGGTCCGGTGAAGATGCGGTAGTTGAGAGTGGCCGTATTGTCGGCTGCGAGGTCAGTGGAGGGCAGCGAGATGGCGGCGCGAACCCCGGTGTGGGATTTGCCGCCGGGGGTGAATGTGAAGGTGGAGGGTTTTCCCCAGACGCGGGTGTCGGCGGATGTCTCGGGACGGATGACAGTGGTGAAAAACTGGTCGGTGACGCCTGCGTATTCAATGTCTTGCGAGTCTTCGCTATCGAGGATGGAGCTTTCCGAGCCGAACCATCCGCCTTTGAACTTATTGGCGGCGGTAAAGTGCATTTTTCCCTCGTTGTGCCAGAAGAAGCCTGTGTAGGTGGGTCGTTCCTTTTCGTAGAGCGGCGCTGCTTTTCCGAGGTAGAGATCGTATTGCGACAGGTTGGCGGTGGCTGTCGTTGGGTTGGTGAAGGTAAGGCTGAGGTTTACGAAGTAATCGGCGCCGGGAATGTCTGTTGTTTCCAGGGAGAAGACTTTTTCCACGACAAGACCAGAGTTTAGAGTGGCTGTGTAGACGATGGATTTGTCCGCTTCCGATTTGTCCTTGTTGTAGGAGTATGAGGCGTTTTCGAGAGTCTCGTTGGAGCCGACCAGGCCGGCGATGGGGCCGGATCCGTTGCGGTTGATGCGGACGAGGGAGGTTTTGCCGACGTTCCGTTGCTTCTTGAGTTCTGCGAATTTGATGCCGCCGCCGATGTTTGAAAATGTGAAGGTGACGTGATCGTTTTCGAGGACGAGGAGTTCTTCCTCTGTAGGCGGGGGAAGGTTCTCAACGGTGAGCCCGGCAGGTGCTTCTTCGTCGGAAATGGTTTCCACAGGTGTCTCTGTGGGAGCGTTTTTGGCTTCCTCGGCGAGCTGGGCGGCGCGGTTTTTCGAGGAGTAGTGGATGTTTAGGGCGATGAGAACGCCGCAGATGGCTAGGATGATCCAGGTTTTACGGTCGTACATGGAAGTAGGGAAAGTGGTTGGTTGAGCCCGCTAGATTTATGGGTCGGGGAGGGGTGCTTAGATGTTGGAAGGCGGAGGGTCAAGGCAATGAAGCGGGGCTATGGGTGAACGGCTGAATGCTTGGGATGGTGGTCAGGTAGGAGGGGGGCTTGGATTGTGTGTTTCCGAACCATGGAAGGCACGGAAATGAGGAGGGAGATTTTTTTAACCACGAATCTTAGAAATTCAACGAATCTCTCTTTAAAGAAGGTCTGGTTGGAATATTGCCGGGGTTGTGAAGCCGGTCGGAGACGCGGCTCTCCATTATTGGATGAGGCTCAGGCGTTTGCACTGTTTTAGCCAGTCGGCTTCGAGAGCCTGGTTTGTGGCTTTTGAGGCGCCAGGGCGGGCGATTGTGACCAGGTAGCGGTTCTGGTCCTCGAAGCCGGGGGCGTGAATCTGGAGGTAGCTGCGCAGGCGCCGGCGCAGGAGATTGCGGTCGTGTGCTTTTTTCGCGGCGCGCTTGCTGGTGATGAAGGCGGCGCGGAGGGAGGGGAGGGCAGGATCTGCCAAGGTGGAGACAATGACAAACCGGCCTGCTTTCGCTTGGCCGGTTTTTCTGACACGGACGAAGTCCGCGTGCTGATTGATGCTGCACTTCCGAGGAAATTTCATGGGAGTGCCTGGCAGCGGAATGATATCCGCGCTCTTTATCAGGTGCCGTGCTGCGTGATGTGACGCTTGAAGTGAATCTCCGCGCCCTTTGGAATGAGGCGTTTGCGGCCTTTCTGACGACGGCGTTTGATGAGATCGCGGCCTGCTTTTGTGGCCATGCGTGCACGGAATCCGAATTGTTGTTTACGGGTACGTTTCGAGGGCTGGTAAGTGCGGAAGCTCATGGCGGCTGGTCGGTTGGAAAGTTATTGGGAGTTCGTTGCCGTTTAAGGCGCGGGGGCGGGACTTTAGATAAGGGCGTGTGCTTGTCAATGCGGCAATGAAGTGTTTTTGAAAAAAATTTGCGTCTTGCGGGGAAGGCCCGGGCTTGGTTGGTTTTCAGGAGTATATGGCCGCTCCGCAAAACGTTATCGCTCTGGTGTATGATTATGACCAGACGCTGAGTTCGAAATACATGCAGGACGATGTGCTGTTTCCCAAGTTCGGGATTGATCCGGGGCAGTTCTGGGACAAGTGCAACGCGCTGGTGAAGGAGCAGGAGTTTGACGGGGAGCTGGCCTATATGAAGTGCCTGCTCGATTACCTGGGAATGGATCAGGTGAGTAACTCGATGCTGACGAAACTGGGTGAAGGGCTGACGTTTTTCCCTGGGGTGCCGGAGCTTTTCGATGCTTTGCCGAAAGCCGCGCTACGGCCTGAGCATGAGCTGGCGGGGATCAAGGTGGAGCATTACATCATTTCCTCGGGATTGAAGGCGCTGCTGGATGGGTCGCGGTTGAAGCCGTATATCAAGGAGATGTTCGCTTGTGAGTTCGGTGAGAACTCGGAAGGACACATCAGTTTTCCAAAACGGGTGATTTCCCACACTACGAAGACGCAATTCCTTTTCCGGATCAACAAGGGGATGCTGAGGTATGATCAGGATGTGAATGACCACATGCCGGCGGAGCAGCGGCCGATTCCGTTCGAAAACATGGTTTATGTGGGAGACGGGCCGACGGATGTGCCTTGTTTTACGGTTGTGAATCGGAACGGGGGGCACGGGATCGCTGTCTACAATCCGGATGACGCGAGCGGGAGGTCTTTCAGGAAGTGTTTTGATCTCTGTACCCATGCGGGACGGGTGAAGCATATCGCTCCGGCGGACTACCGTGAGGGATCGCATCTGTGGCTGCTGATGAAGCAGATGGTAACGGAGATGGCGGATCGGATTTTGAGCCGGCGGATCGAGGAACGGGACAATGCGACAGTGGCGGCGCCGACTTTTTAAGGAAACTTTATGTCAGGGAAAAATCATTTTCACTTCACGGGGATTTGCGGGACGGCAATGGGGGCGGTTGCGGCTGCGATGAAGCGCCGGGGATTTACAGTGACCGGGAGCGATACGAATGTGTATCCGCCGATGTCTGATTTCCTACGGGGAGAGGGGATTGAAATTGCCGAAGGTTACCGGGAGGAAAACATTCCCGAGGGTGCTGATGTGGTGGTGATCGGAAATGCGATTTCCCGCGGGAATCCGGAAGCGGAGGCGGCGCTGGACAGGAAGCTGCTCTATCACTCGCTGCCGGAGGTGATGAAGGATCATTTTCTGAGAGGGAAACGGAACTATGTGGTGAGCGGGACGCATGGGAAGACGACGACTAGCTCGATGCTGGCGTGGCTTTTCCGTGATGCGGGGCGTGAGCCGGGATTCATGATCGGCGGGCTGCCGAAGAATCTGGGTTGCGGGGCGCATTTTCCGGATACGGATTTCAATGTGCTGGAGGGGGACGAGTATGACACGGCGTTTTTTGACAAGCGCTCGAAGTTCCTGCATTACCTTCCGGAATGTGTGGTGGTGAACAATATCGAGTTCGACCATGCGGACATTTATAACGATGTGGAGGAGATCAAGCTGAGCTTCAAGCGGCTGCTGAATGTGGTGCCGAGGAATGGGATGGCGTTTGTGAACGGAGATGAAACCCATTGTCTGGATGTGGCTGAAAATGCTCCTTGTCCGGTGACTACTGTGGGCTTGGGTGAGGGGAATTCATTACGGATTTCCGGTTTGAAATACGATGAAGGTAGTAGCTCGTTTTTACTCGGTGAGGAGGCTTACACGGTGCCGATGACGGGTGAGTTCAATGTGCGGAACGCGGCGATGGCTGCGGCTGCGGCTCGTTTTGGCGGGCTTTCCTTTGAAGAGGTGCGGGATGGGTTGCTGGCTTTCGAGGGGATTGCCCGGAGGCAGGAGCTGAAGGGTGAGACGAACGGGATCAAAGTGATCGACGACTTCGCTCATCATCCGACGGCGATCGGGCTGGCGGTGCAGAGTTTGCGTCAGAAATATCCGGGCTCTCGGCTTTGGGTGTTGTTTGAGCCTAGATCGAACACGACGCGGCGGGCGGTTTTCCAGAAAGAGCTGGCAGAGGCACTGGCCAAGGCGGATTTTGCGATAGTGGCGGCGATTCCTGATCTGCACAAGATTCCTGAGAATGACAGGTTGGATCCGGTGAGGCTTTCCGCGGACATCGCTGAGATGGGCGGGAAGGGCTATTATCTGGCGGACAACGAGGAGATTATTGCTGCGGTGAAGGCGGAGGCGAGGCCCGGGGATGTGGTGGCTGTGCTTTCCAATGGAGGATTTGGCGGGATACACGAGCAGCTTTTGGAACAGCTTTAAGATA
>JBPOGC010000061.1:0-15873 GCA_051251795.1 Luteolibacter sp.
CGCCTCGCAGTCGAGTTCTCGGCCGGTCGCCTCCTAGTCATCGCCGGCTCCGGTGCCAACGCCACCGCCGAGGCCATTGAGCTTACCCGCGAGGCCGAAAAGCTCGGAGTCGATGGCACTCTCCAAGTCTCCCCTTACTACAACAAGCCCTCGCAGCAAGGCCTTTACCTCCATTTCAAAACAATCGCGGACAGCACCTCGCTACCCGTCATGCTCTACAGCGTCCCCGGCCGCTCCATCGTGGAAATTGCTCCTGAGACTGCAGCCCGCCTCGCAGCGGATTGCTCCAACGTCACAGCCATCAAGGAAGCAGGCGGCTCCGTCGATCGCATCAACCAGCTAGTCCACGCACTCCCGGAAAACTTCGGAATCCTCTCCGGCGATGATCCACTCACCCTTCCCTTCATCTCCTGCGGAGCAAACGGCCTGGTATCCGTCGCCTCAAACATCGTTCCGGAAATCATCGTAAAGCTCGTCAATCACTGCCTCGCAGGTGAATTCGCGGACGCCCTCGCCATGCAAAAGGAATACTACCCCCTCATGAACGGCCTCATGTCGCTGGACACAAATCCCGTCCCGATCAAAACCGCAGTCGCCTTACAAAACCATTGCACCCACGAGCTCCGCCTCCCATTGGCTCCCATGGAAGACGAAAACCTTTCTTCTCTCAAAAAACTCCTGACAACCTACAATCTCATTTAAAAATCAAACTTCGATTCGCGTCCATTTGCGTTCATTCGCGGTTTAAAAACACGCAATCCTTCCAACCAACAACATCATGCCCACTCCCAAACTCTTCAGCCCCGGCCCAGTAGACGTATCCAAGGAAACCTTCACCGCCATGGCGCACACCATGATCGGCCATCGCGGCTCTGATTTCGAGGAACTCTACGCCTCCCTCCAGCCCGGCCTTAAGGAAATCTTTGGCACCGAGCGCCCCGTCTTCCTCTCCACCTCCTCCGCATGGGGAGTCATGGAAGGCGCACTGAACAACCTCGTCTCAAAGAAAGTCCTCTGCCTCTGCTGCGGAGCATTCTCCGACAAATGGATCGATGTCGCCAAGAAACTCGGCCTCGAAGCCGAAGCCATACAAGTCGAGTGGGGCGAAGCCATCGACCCCGAATCCGTCCGCACAAAACTTTCCGAAGGCGGCTTCGACACCGTCACCTTCATCCACTCCGAGACCTCCACCGGCGTCCTCAACAACCTCGTTGAAATAGCAAAAGTCGTAAAATCCTTCCCCGACACCCTCCTCGTCACAGACACCGTCTCCTCCCTCTCCACCGTAGATATCAATATGGACGCCAACGGAATCGACGTCTGCCTCGCCGGTGTCCAGAAAGCCCTCGCACTCCCACCAGGCCTAGCACTCTTCGCCGTCTCCGAGGCTGCCATGGAACGCGCCAAAACCATCACAAACAGAGGCTACTACTTTGACTTCCTCGAGTTCGCAAAAAACGACGCAAAGAACAACACCCCCACCACCCCCTGCATCGCCACCCTCTTCGGCCTCCAGTACATCCTTGGGGAAATCGCCAAGGAAGGCTTCGCAAACCGCAAAGCCCGCCACGCGAAGACCAACGCAATGATCCACGCATGGGGCGCCAAGCACGGCTTCGAGCTCTTCGCCCCGGAAGGCCTCCGCTCCTTCGCCCTCACCTGCTTCAAAACTCCTGAAGGCTTCGATCTCTCAGGCTTCATCAAGAACCTGAAAACCAAGCACAACCTCCTCATCAACGGTGGTTATGGGAAAATCAAAGGCACCACCTTCCGCATCTCCAACATGGGCAACGAAACCGAGCAAACCGTCCAGGAACTCATCGACGCCATGGACGACGTCCTCGCCTGAGGAAATCATTTGCAGAACCAAGCTCAAACCTTGGTTCTGCCAAGCAACCTCATGGCAATGCCATGACGGGGGCTAAACAGGAAAGCCACGGCAAACACACCGCCCAAAGTCAGGATAATCGTGGATCCCGGACTGAAATTCAGATGATGCGAAAGGAGCAGCGCGATCACTGAAGCAATGGAACCTATCAGCCCACCTCCCCAAAACAACGCCTCCGGCCTGTCGGTAAGCAGATAAACCGTCGCAGCAGGAGTGACCAGCAGGCCCAACGCCAGCAAACAGCCCACCGCCTGCAACGTCGAGATCAGCACCAGGATCAGCAACCCAAGGAGCACATAATTCAGCAGCCGCACCGGCACCCCCAGCGCCCTGGCGGCATCCGGCTCAAACAGCATCAGAATCATCGGACGCCGCATCACGGTCAGAGCTGTCAAAGACACCGCGGAAACCCAGAACACCGTCATAAGATCCGCATCCGTAGCGAACAGTATGTTCCCGAAAAGATAGTGGTCGATATCGACATTCACCGGTGCGAACTCCAGCAGCAGCAACCCGCCGGCAAATGCCGTGGTAAACAAAATCGCCAAAGCAGTTTCCTGCCCAAGCCGGGAACTCCGCGCCACCAGCAGGCTCCCCAATCCCACGATCATCGCCGCAAACAAAGCACCGGCAAACGCACTCGCCTGGCTCAACCCAAACAACAAAATTCCCAATCCAATCCCCGGCAGGAGACTGTGTGAAAGCGAGCCGACCTGCAGCGCAGACTTCCGCAAAACCACAAAGGCACTGAAATAGCCGTTGGTGAAACCCACCAGAATACAGATCAGAAGCCCACGCTGAATGTGCTCGTAGCCAAGGGGCTCTGTGAACCAATCAATCATTCCCCGCCATCCTTTCACCTTTTTTCATCACTGCCTGTCTCTTCCCGAAACATTCATTGAGATTCTCCTCGTTGAAAACCTCTTCCACCGTCCCGAAGGCGATGGCTTTCCTCTTTAGAAGAAGAACCTCATCGAAAATATCCGGCACAGTCGCCAGATCATGATGCGCCGCCAGAATCAACCGTCCACCATCCGCCAGCAGACCCAGCAGCTCGGTAAGAAGCTCCTGCGAAGGGCGGTCAAGGCCGGTAAAAGGCTCATCCAATAGCAAGACGTGAGCCTCTTGCGCCAGCGCGCGCGCCACAAACGCCCGCTGTTGCTGACCTCCCGAAAGAGCACTGATTTGCCGTTTCGCCAGATCCATCAGCTTCATGGACTCCAGCGCGCTGTCCACCACCTCGTGGTCTGCCTGCTTGAACCTTCGCCACCAGCCAAGATGCGGAAAGCGCCCCATCTCCACAAGACCCCTAACCGTCAGTGGAAAATGCCAGTCCACCTGGCTGCGCTGCGCCAGATAGGCAATCTCAGCAGTCGAGCGTGAAAGCGGATTCCCTTTCCAGGTGATCCCTCCGGACTCCGGAACAATCAGCCCGGCAAGGGATTTCATCAGCGTACTCTTGCCAGCACCATTCGGCCCGACGAGAGCTACACAGCGCCCACAACGGGTCTGCATATCCACGGAATCCAGCGCCACAGTCTCCGCATAGCGTACTGTAAGCGCATTCACACTTAGCTCATGCCCGGCTGGATTTCCGCAATCGTGGGATAGCCCCAGGTTTTCAATACCTCGATCCATATTCAGTTCGAATTCTCCGGCCAAAGGAAAAATGCGGGTGCATCGATTTTGGACTCTCCAGGCGCCCCCCAGAGAGTAACCGTTTTCGGATCACGCTCCATGTCATCCGGAGCCAGTTCCAGGCTGATCGCTGGCCGCTGCACATCACCCTTTCCAGGTAAAAACACCGCCTCGACCCAAAACTCAACCCCCTCCGGCGGACTTTCGATTTCCCCCAGGGAATACTCGAAATCCAGCCCATCAAACTCCTCCGGTTCATCCATCGTCACAAGCGGAACGCCAAGGTTCGAGATCGACAAACTTTCCAAAGCCGCCGAACTCATCACCCTAATCGTGAAACCTTCCCCCCCCATCCGAGCCCGGACTGAGGCTCCGGCATTCGATTCGGCATGCTCCCTTTCACCACCCGTCACCTTCTGCATCGGCCACCAGGCAAAAGCAAAAAAAGCGACGACAATCAATAGATTCAATATGGGAAAACCTCGCATTCAGCCTGCAATCTTAACTCACGACCCGCTCGCCAACCCGGCGACAACAGCATCGACATTATGCTCTATGAAAGCCTTGTATGTCGTCAAGCCAGTTGCAGAACCATCAGCAATCAACGCCCGTCCCTTTTTGATCCCAGCCGTCTTGACAATCGAATCAAGCGCCCTTGGATTCGCGTTCTTCTCAGGAAATGCCGTCGTCAGACCGTTCTTTCGAATGATTTCGATTACATCCGCCAGATACTGGGAAGACGCGTTCTGCTCGCTCGCGCCTGCAACAGGGATCGATTTGAACCCGAAATCCCGGCAAAAATAGCCGAATGCCGCATGTGCTGTGATCAGATAACGCTTGGAACGGGGAATCTTTGAAAACTCACGCTTCGCCCAGGATTCCAGACCATCCAGCTCCTTTCCCCACCGCTTCGCGTTGGCTTGGTAAGCGCTTTTGTTGGCCGGATCCAGCTTCCCAAACTCCTTACCGATGTAGGCAGCCGCACGCTTCATACCGGAAACACTATGCCACCAGTGCGGATCGATACTCCCCGCCGCATGTTGCGGGCAGCAGGCAAAAGCAGAGTCCGATGCCGATAGCTTTACCGAACGCACCGCATTCCCAGCCTCCAGTACTTTTGTGGAGCCACCTACGGAATCCTTCAGTCTTGGCAAATACAGCTCCAGTCCTTTACCGGAAGCCAACAAGACATCGGCTCCCCGTGCCTTGACCATATCATCCGAGCTGGGAGTGAACTTATGAATGTCCTCCCCCGCATTCATCAAGGGAATGACTGTGACATGGTCGCCACCTACCTGCCTCGCCAAATCCGTCATCAAAGGATGAAGGGTGGCAACCTTCAGTTCACCAAAGGCAACCGAAGAACAAGCCAGAACTAGGCAACCTACACGTGCAAGCAGACAGGAAGCCCAACGGCGAATCGATACATCGTTCATTTTCATAAAATTGAAATTTGATTGGAGTCGTGGAAAGCCTAGCGCACCTCGGCTCCACCCAAGTTGAAGCCTAGTTGTAACCAAATCGAGTGCTCATCGCCAAACTCATTCGAGTGATCCCAGTTGTATTGCAGCCGTGCCTGTACGATCCGTGCTTCATCCATATACCATGTAACGGATGGCGAAAGGCGGAATCTATTGTCCAGCCCGGCTTCGGAAATACCGGAAACCCAGCCAGCCCGCAGACCTAGATCCACCGTATCGTCGATCCCATAGGTAAAGCTCGAATAGACGCCGAACTCACTGAAGTTCTCCCTGCGGACCACCTCATCATCATGATCCTCATCATCATGATCCTCATCATCATGATCCTCATCATCATGATCCTCGTCATCATGATCCTCGTCTTCGTGTTCCTCATCGCCATGATCCTCGTCGTGGTCTTCGTCCTCGTGCTCATCCGCATGTTCATCCTCCTCTTCCCCTGGCAAATGCCCGGAAACCGCACCGAACTGCCGATACATCACCTCATTGCGCCAGCGAATCGAGTTTCCACCAGCACCATAGCCGTTCTCTCTCCAGAGATACTCCAAACCTATCGCATATACCTGTGAAGTCCGACCAAACTCATTGTCGCCCCAGGCACCTGAGACAATACCGGTAACCCGGTTCATGTCATCAATGTCATACTGGCTTTTCCAAACAAGAGTCACCGCAGTATCAGAGAAGTTCGCTCCTTCCGCCTCGAACTCAGATTCCTCATGCCCATGGTCGTCATCCCCATGTGAGTGGTCGTGCGTCTCAGTCCGGCCAAAGGATGCGGAAATCACCGAGCTCTGAAGAGCCGCTATAGGCACATTCCATGAAATCTCTATTCCCCTTGTGATCAGTTCCCCTTCATTCAAAAACCTGCCGTTCACAAGGTTCTGATCCACATTCGCCCAACCGTGATTGTGCACACTGTTCTGGAATCCGAAGCGATTCAGATACTGACCTCCCCGCAGCTCAAGCCCCAACGGCAGATCCACAAGCTTCAAAAACGCCTCTTCAAGTGTAAAACTGAAATCACCTTCCGTATCCGTTATCCCCGAAGCCGTCGCAAACCCCTGTAACATCCCAGCACGTAAGGACAAGCCGGTCTCCAGTCCCTGCAAGGTAAATTCACGCTGCGGATCATGGTCGTTCACCGCCAGCTCTCCATCGTCTGCAGAGGAAAAGCCGTAAGCGGAAAACACATGCAAATGTGGGAAAATCACTCCACCGAGGCTGTAGCCTTCACTCGGTGCCTCCAGCCCATCCTCGCTCATCACCTCCTCCAAATCCGGAGCCAAAGTCTCCGTTTCATCCGCCACAACGGATTCCGGTGACATCGATAATAAAGCTCCTAAACATCCGGAAAAACCGCTGCCAACCAATCGCGCAAATTTCAATTTCATGCTGGAAAACGAAATACACTAACGCAATTCCATTGCAATAGATAAATGCGATTTACTTGCGTTAACTCATCCGGTCAGCACCTCACCTCATAGGATTAGCGCCAGAAAATCCGTGCAGCAGCAGAGTCCAAACCGACGTATCGCCTAGAAAAACGCCGCCAAAACCTTCTCATCACACTGGCTCAGCATCGTGTAGACGTATTGCCCGTTTTCCCACTGCGCCCTTGCCCAGCTACCGTCTTGCTTGATTAGCGGACTTTCCATACCCGACAGTTCACCTTCCAGGTCTTTTCTTTGGAAAATCACTAGGTGAACCAATCCTTTCTCAGTGTGGAAGCAGACTAGCGAGCCAAGTTTCCCTTCTATGATCAGTTCGCGACAGCCCATCCCCTCCACACCTTCCAAACCAGGAGGAAGAACACCTTCAACATAGGGCAAACCCTTCTCCTTCAGATAGGAAATCAATTCCCCCGCATTCTTACTCTTCTTCTCCAGATCGAAAGATGCCGCCTCAAACGTAGAAAGGAAGCCTACGGGAACTGCCTCTACCGGCAGCTTTTCCACATGCGCGATCCCCCCGTTGCCCGGCTCCCGTTCGTTCAGTAAAACAAAGCCGAACACAATCCCAGCCGCCGCAGCCAAAGGAAACCCATAGCGAAACCAAGCCGTGACCTTCTTCGGTTTCCGAGCCGATTGCTCCATCGCTTCGAGGACACGCTCACGCAAACCATCCGGCACTTCGATTGTTTCCATCGCCTTCATCATTTGCACCTCTCCTTCGAGATCCACCCGCGGATTCCCCTCACCGTCTTGCAACATAGCCAGAAGCACGCTTTCACGGAGGCCGTCTGGCAATTTCACACGTGCCAATGATTCTGCGAATTCGGCATCAAATGCCCTCTCACGCATCAACCACTCGCCTAGCTCTCGATCACTTGTCGCAAGCCGCAACGCTTCGGCGAAATCTTCGTCATCGCTGTCAGCGCCATCGGGCCTGAAATTGCGCAGAATGAATTTTGCCCTTTCGTTATCCATGATGTTTCTTAAAAAGTTCAGGGTTTGTCTCAATCAAATTCCTCGGCGCACTGGAGGGCTCGGTCAACATGCGTTTTCTCAACATGTCTTTCCCTCTGGAAAGCCGGGACATTACAGTCCCGATCGGAACATCCAGGATCTCCGCTATCTCTTTGTAACTATGCTGTTGCAAGTAGAAGAGAGCAAGCGGCGCTCGGTAAATCTCATCCATACCCTCTAAGAGTTCCACAGCGCGCTGACCGTCCATCTGCCGCTCCGCGCCTTCCTGCTCATCCGCCTCCGCTCCAGCCAAGCCCTCATCAACCGGCTCATTGGAGAAGCGCGCCATCTTCCTCCTCTGTCCTAAAAACTCCCTGTGCAAGGTCGTGAAAAGCCAGGTCTTCGCCTTGCTCCTGTCCCTGAGCTGCGAGTTCTTCGCCGCCCAGATGCAGAACGTTTCCTGCACTAGATCCGATGCCTTGTCAGGACTCCGCGTGAGCGAATAACCAAAGCGATACAACGCCTCGTAATGCGCATCCACTAGTTCCACAAATTCACTCATAATTGGAACATAAGAGGGGAAATGCTCCCGGGCTATTCCAAAACATTTACCTTTTCTCTTCAATTTCCCCTTTGGAAATTCTCCGAACCAAATCCGCCTCCACAACCTTGTCGCGTGCCTTCCCCTCATACCTCACCCCGTAATGATAACTCACAAGCTCTTCTGAAAACTCCAGTTCCTCACCCTGCCCCGCCAGCTCCATCTTCAACGTCTCCCCGGTTCTTCTCCCAAACAACCTTTTCCAAACCGAAAAATAATCCCCCTGCCTCACAACCGGGGCTCCGCCCGCTTCCCTTGAAAAATCAATCATCCGCCTCCTGAACAAAAACACTCCCATAGCAGCCACCGCAAACAACAATGTCAGCCCGAACAAAGGCCAGACCCATTTCCGCCCTGCGGAATAAGCCACCTCCTCATCTTCAAGAAGCTCCTCATCCCCCGGCATTTCCTCGCCTGCCGCAGCCACCCTCGGAGCACCGCCACCGGCCAGCACCACAGGCGGAGTCGGCTCCATTGCCACCCAGCCATAGCCTTTGAGATTCACTTCCACCCACGCATGAGCCTCCCGCGCTCGGAAAACAAACATCCCGTCACTTGGAAAAAACTGCCCTCCAGCCCAGCCATACGCCACCCGCGACTCCACTCCTAGCTCCCGCACCATCAACGCACCCGCCGTCGCAAAAAACTCACAATGCCCACGCCTCTCCTCATAGAGAAAATTCTCCAGTGGATCCAGATCCTTCCGGTTCTCCGTCACAAGGGAATACCCGTAGTTGTCCCGCAAGAAATCCCTCACATTCATCAGCTTCACTAGCAATTCCCCTTCCCCAGCCGCTTTCTCCGCCAGTCTTCCCAGCCTCCCACCCCGTCGTTGCCCCACTCCAGCACTCTCCACCACCTCGCCCTCCAGATCTTTCAGCGAAACCGGCATCGAACTCACCAGATAGTTGTAACCAGTCTTCCCAGACTCCACCTCCGGCAACAAAACCAACCCCTCTTTTATCACCTTCAGCTCTGGCAATCTTACAGCCCTCGTCCCCTGCAGCCCCGTAAGGACATTCCTCCCGTTCATATCCCTCGGGTGAAAAACCTCGTGCAAAATCTCCCCCTCCGTCTCCTCCCCCATCCGGATCCATCCCCCGTCATCCGCCACCAGATCACGTTCATCCGTCTGCCCCGCACTCCATACCCCATCTTCGTAGTCAGTCATCACAAACGCCCGCACATGCAGCTGCCTCTTAAGCAACCGAGCCGCATCCTTCTCATTCCCCACTTTCAGGAACACCTCCGGCTTCGCACCCGGCTTCAGATTCGTCCTCCTCGGCAGCGGCCTGCTCTGCTCGTCATCCCACAACCAGTTCCCGCCACCATCCTCCCCCGCCTCTACCACTTGTTCATCATCTCCGGCTTGTGGGGAAATCCTATACTCCAGACTCATCGCCACCCGTTCCAAAGGCTCCGGAGCCACACTCAGCAACCACAGAAACCCACACTCCAACGCCAGCATCGCCATCCCTATAGCCAGAAAGTCCACCCACCTCGGCTTCCTGCCACCTTTCGCCACCGGCACCTTGTCACCACTCTTCACACCACCTGTGGCCAGAAAAACCAGTCCACCCAGTAACAGCGGCACAGCCAGACAAGCTCGCAACAAAATCGGCAAACCCTCCGGCCATCCTTTCAGAAGAGCGTAAGCCACCCCTCCGGATACCAGTAATAACACCACACGGAAAATCATCTCCCACTCCCCCTCACCGATGTTGATTCCGATCTACTACGCTTATCGTATTTTCCAATATCCACCAGCACAGGCCGCAATGGCATTTTTGGCACCTTCCCCTCCCACAAAGCCAACGGCATATCGGAAATCACCACCACACACTCCCTCTCCCCTGCTCCAGACAGCGCGACCCCCAGATCATGTGCCTCCGTCCAGCCCGCGCGCGCCGCCTGCATCAGCCTCTCCCTCACCGCACCCAGATCCCGCCTCGTCCGCACCTCCATCTTCTCCCACCCGTGAAAATCCGCCATCACCCGCGCAGACATACCCCAGCCCTGCAGACTTCCCAGCACCCCGTTCAAGAGCGCCAACGCATTCTCAAAACGATCCGGCCGTATCAAACTGCCATCCCCTCCGTAGGAATGGAAAACAACCAGACATCCCTCCGCCTGCGCGCCCGGCGGCTCGTCTTCCCGCACCAGAAGCCCGCCCCCGCCCGCCTGACTCCGCGCACTTGCAGCCCACGCAATCCGCCTCACCGCATCCCCACCCCGCCATTCGCGCAAACCCTTCCATTCACCGATCTCCCCATGATGCCTGCTCACCCCCAGCGGAAATCCATCCAGCAAAAATCCACTCAAATTCAACTCCCTGGGCACAGTCACACGCGGCAAAACACCGGTCTCCCCCAGCACTCTCAACTTCTTCCGAAAGCTCAGCAGCCCTAGCGGAAACACAGACTCCACCCACCCCTCGTGATCCGTATGCATCCCTCGCTTCGTCAGACTAACTCTCTGCGAAATCTCCGCACGCCCACCCACTTCCAGCCATGTTGTTTTCCCGGAAATTTCCCGCTCACCACTCACCAGCATCCCGAACTCCACCCGGAACCCATCCAGCAATCCCCTCTCATTCACCAATGCCAGCCTAACCGGAAACCCTCTCCCGGCCTCTACCCGCCTCATCCCACGGTATTCCAGACCCAGTCCCTTGAGATTCTCCCGCCCCAGCAACCAGGCCATAAAAAACAACACACCTACCGAAACACCCAACACTGCCATCACGCCGTCCACCCGTAGCATCCCCACCACAAAAAGCAGTAGACCAAGCACCAGTAAAATCCCCCCGCGAGGTGTCCAGAAAACCCGGACACCCTCCTTCCTCACTACATTCCTAGTGGGTGAAATTTGACTTCTTCTTGCCATCCGCTGAAGCACCCTCGCTCCATTCCAGCTCCTTTGCATCCGCCCACAACTCTTCCAGCCCGTAAAGTTCGCGCATCTCCTCATGCATCACATGCACCATCACATCGATGTAATCGAGCACCACCCAACGGGAATCCGCCTTCCCGTCCGAATAAGTCGCTCTGACTCCGTGCTCCTTCTCCACGATGCCTCCCATCTCCCGGATGATCGCCCGCAGATGGGGCATTGAGGATCCGGCACACACGATCATGTAATCAGTCAGATTCGATACCCCCCTCATATCCCAGACACGGATGTTCTCCGCTTGGATTTCCTCCGCCGCACTCACACAGGCTTTCGCCAAATCTTCTCCAATAATCGCCATAAAACTACCTTTCGGAGGCACACCCTAGGCCCACTACCCTCCTATTTGCAACACACATTCTTGGAATGCTCAAAAGCCGATCATTGTGATCAGCTCATCATCACTGAAGTCATCCAAGTGATCCACGGCCGCGGAAATCATCTCAGCATCCGCCACTTCCTCAATCTGATCCCATCTCTCCTCCACGGTCATTTTCGTCACAGTGTCATCAGGCATCTCCGCTACATTCCCATTCATCAGGAAAACAACACCAAACACCGCGCAAGCAGCCACAGCCGCAACCGGAGAAAACCTCAGGATCTTCGGCCACCACGGATCAGCCTCCGGCAAAAGCTTAACAGCACGCACCGTGTCATCAGTAAAACGTCCGCCGGCCTCCTTGGGAGCTGCCTTTCCAAGCAAATCCCAGACCTCGTCGGCTTCACTCCATTCCTGCTGCTGATCCTTCATTTTCATTTATTCTACAGCAGTAACAACACCACGCCCGGGGAAAAGTTTCACTTCCATTTCCATAAACGCACAGGAAATCCCCCCTGTCGGCGAAAAACCCTCTGCAGAATTAGTAAACGTCGCGCAGGTAGCGCTTGTCCTTCTTGAGCTGAGCCACGTAGGCCGCAGCATCCTCTTCGGACAGGCCGCCATGCTCTTTCGCAACAGTATGCAGAGCCGCATCCACATCCTTGGCCATGCGCGAGGCATCACCACAGACATAAAACGCAGCACCATCTTCCAGCCACTTCCAGAGCTCAGCCCCTTCGTTGACCATCAGGTTCTGCACGTAAATCTTCTCCTTCTGGTCACGCGACCAGGCCAGATCCATCCGGCTCAGGGTGCCATCCGCCTGATACGCTTCCAGCTCGTCCTTGTAGAGAAAATCGGTCGCCTCGTGCGGATTGCCGAAGAAAAGCCAATTCCTACCCTTGGATTCCGTGGCCTTGCGCTCCTCAAGAAACGCCCGGAACGGAGCGATACCAGTTCCCGGACCAACCATGATCACCGGCACATTGCCATCCGCCGGCAGCCTGAACGCCGCATTGGAATGAAGATACACTCCCGGCTTCGTAGCATCGCTCAGACGATCGGAAAGGAACGTGGAACAAATCCCGCCGCGTTTCCGCCCATGCGTGTCGTAGCGGACAATGCCAATGCAGAGGTGAACCTCGTCTTGATGCGCCTTCGGACTCGATGCGATCGAATACAGACGCGGCTGAAGCTTTTTCAGAACCGAGACAAAGTCCTCCGAGTCTGAGAAATCCGCCGGATAATTCAAAATCAGATCGATCAGATCACGACCCCAGCAAAAATCTTCCCACTGCTTCTTGTCATCCGCCTCCACCAGCGAGCGGAGAAATGGCGAACCACTGCGCTTCTGCCATTTTTCAATCAGCGACTTGTTGATGTTTCCGATGTCGTAATTGCTAATCAGCGCGTCACGCAACGGAATGTCATTTCCGTATTGATCAGGCACTTCACCACCCTTGAAAGGCAGAGCTGCGATAATCTCATCCACCACATCCTCGGGATTCTGCGGGTAAACCCCCAGTGCATCACCCACCTCGTATTCCAGCCCGGAGTCAGCAAGCGAGAACTCGATGTGATGCGTCTCCTTGGAGCCGACCCCGTTCAGATTGTAATTGTTGAGAACAGTGGACGGAAACGGGTTCTTCTTGGAAAAGCCAAGATCATCAAGATCAACGTCATCCTCTTCCACAGTCCCCACTTCCGAGGCAGCGGGAGCCAAAAGCGAAATCACTCCCGCGGACCACTCCGCGTAAGGATCGTCCGGATCCACATCCACATCCACCCGGTCGTAAAATCTCTTCGCACCCAGCGCCTCAAGCCTCGCGTCAAACTCCGTGCCGCATTGGCAGAAATCCGGGTAAGAACTGTCTCCCAGGGAAAACACTGAAAAGCTCACATCATCCAGCTTCGGAGCGTCATCGCTCATCAGCCAGGTATGCAGCTCCAGCGCGGAATCAGGCGGCTCGCCATCGCCGTAGGTGGAAGTGATAACCAGCAGGTTCTTCTCCTTCGGCAGATTCTCTTTCTCGTAAGTCGCCATATCCTGGAGATTTGCCTCGAAATTTCCTTTCTTCAGCTTTTTGACCAGCTTCTTTGCAAGACCCTCGGCCGTCCCCGTCTGGGAGCCAAACAATACGGTTACTGGCACAGTCGGACCTGTTGGTGCGGCTCCGCCTGCCGGCTGGACTAACATTTTACCTAGGAAATCGCTTAACCAGGCGCGTTGTTCCGGTGAAAATGGGGCGGTGTCGGGGATCTGAATCTGTGAGGCCATATTGTCTGTGTCGCGGGAGTTACCCGTTGCCGGAACTTGTCCGCTTACGGAACTTCAATCAAGCGCAGATCGTACCAAATTCTGGTCATCCAACTGACTAGTTTTCATCCTCACGAGTATTTCAGCTCACGTGAAGGATCCAGCTCGAAATCCATGCCGAATTCGTTACGGGTGTTCGGTTTCACGAACTGCTCGATGAATTTCAGATAAAACGCATCATCCTTTACCACCTGCAGTTTGTCCCGTGACTCCACCTCGATCGCATAGAAAAACTGCCACTGTGACTCCGGATCGAGATTCCTCCCCGATTTCACACTCAACACCTCGGGAATCTTCAACAACCAGGTTCTGCTAGCCCTAACCATCTCCTCCAGCACTTCAGCGGAAAGCTTTTCCTCAAGCTGGTAGTAAAGAACGTGGTGAAGCATATGGATAAATATCTGTTGTACGGAGAAATCGATTCGAAAGGTCAGCTCTTCCAGCTGAGAGCACCCTTCTTCAGAGCGTAAACATAAGCAATAGCCAGAATACCCGCAAAACCGGCCATACTCACCAGCGCGGTAGGATCGTTTCCAGCCACCAGATCACGGAACTGAACCGCCCATGGAAACATGAAGACCACCTCAATGTCGAAAATGACAAACAGCATCGCCACCAGATAGAATTTCACTGAAAACCTCGGGGAGCCCTCGCCGATCGGTATCATTCCGCACTCGTAGGCCATGTCCTTCGTCGCGTTTCGCTTCGCGCTGCGCCCGAAGACAACACTCAGGATCAGGGTAGTAACCGCGAATCCAGAGGCAACGAGAACCTGCAACAGAACGGGGAGATAATTTTCAGGCATGGCGGTTGGTAATTTCTATCAGACAAAAAAGGGAAATCTGCCGCGGAATCAAACCGCTCCGCATTCCTAATACCTCGCTTCCCATTTGGGTAGAAAAAAACCCGTGTCTTTTTCAGACACGGGTTTCGTCAGGGTAATGTGAATTTCTATCAAGCTTCAGCTTCTGCCGCAGCTGCTTCTTGAGCTGCCGCGTAAGCGCTTGATGCTTCGTGAACGCGGGCTGTGCCCTTGTACTCTTTGCCGAGTTTTTCGACGAGGCCTCTGTTCACTAGGTTTTGCAGCTTCTCATAGGAGCGCAGGCGGAGCATTTCCTCGCCGCCGCTTACTGCGTTGCGTTGTTTGAGATTCTCGAACACTCTTTCAAAAAGATCGTTGAACCCGAATACCTTCTTTTCAGTAAGGACATTGCAAAGTTCATCGGTCACGTGGTCTGGTAAACGCCGGGAAAACCGGGTTCTTTTGGTGGTTGTTGCCATAACGACGCGATAATATCAGGAATCCCACTAAAAAGCGATAGATTTTTTAGGATAACCAGTGAAACCAAAGGAATTAATTACGCAAGTCTAAATAGTCAATTTTTATGAAAAGCCTTGGATCCGCCACGATTCATCGCTGCCACCCTTGCTAAAACCCCCTCTTCTTTCCTCCACGAAACCCGTCGAAAGAAATTCCCCGTCCCACTCCACCCATCGCGCCCGCCCGGGTATGACAAACGATCCCGTGTTCACGATCACCCGCCCTCGAGATTCATTCACAGCAGCCCGGTGCAAATGCCCGACCACCAGGAACTCCGCTTTAGGAAAATACTTCTCACAGAACTCCGCCCCAAGCTCCCCCTGTCTCACCCAAGCCCACAAAATCGCCAGAGCCCTGCGAGGAGGAAACGCCGCGTCCATCACCCTCTCAAACAAACGCCGTCCTTTCGGATGCTCGAATGTCGCGTATTCCAGCGCAATCTCCCGCGCCACCGCAAGCCTCTCCTCAACATCCACATCCGCCTCCGGATGCCGCCTCCAGATCTTTTCAATTTTCTCATCCATTCCCAGAAGCTCCCGCTTCCAAGGCGAGGAATTCCGCAGCAACCCGTCCCCATGGGTCACAACCACCCGTCCGTCGGCCAACTCCAGCCAAGCCACACCATCCATACCCGGATCATGATTTCCTCTCAGGAAAATCATTTCACAACCCTCCTCTGCCACAACCTCCTTCATCCGATCCAGCATCTCCCCTGATCTCTCCCTCCAAGGCCTCGCAAGCTCCTCCCACGTATCCCCGTTGAAAACAACCGTCCCCGCACCCCGCAAAAGCCCGCGCAACCAATCCACATCCCCAATCCGCGAAGCCTTATGCCCCAGGTGCAGATCCGATAAAATCCTGACCGGCAGCTTCATGACATGGAGAAAACCAATATGGAGAAGGAGTTTCCAACTCCTTTATTCAACCCAAGCCCCCCCAAACTCAAGCAACTCA
>JBPOGC010000062.1:0-15652 GCA_051251795.1 Luteolibacter sp.
TCTTCAACACCTTTCCGGAATACCGGGAAGGTGTTTTTTTGTCTTTGGGATGGTTATTAGCCAGCGGTAGGTCAAAGCCAGAAGAATGGCTGCGAGCCCGACGTGGAGAACTTGCACCGAAGAGTAGATGTGCACTTGTGCCATGATGATGCCCAGAACCATTTGTGCGAGGACGATACCGAGAACTCCGATCTGGGAAGGAGTGACTCCGCCGACCTGGTGTTTCCGGGTGATGTGAAACGCTACGATGGTCAGGATGAGGATGACCCAGGAGAAACTACGGTGAGTAAGGTAGAGAAGGGAGCTTTCCAATTGGCCGATCCAGGTTTCACGGGGGGAATCCAGATGAAACTTAGCGAACTCATCGGTCATTTCCCTGATCTGGGATCCAATTATTCCTTCAATGATGATTGTGATCAGCAGCAGAGTGACCAGGAGTCTGGTCTTGGGAGCGGCTGTTTTCATAGTGGATTTCCAAGGTGAATCGGTGCCTGCCCAGACACAATGAACGAGGACTCCGATGAGTAGCATGGCCAGAGCAAGGTGAGTGGTGAGGACACCGGGAGATAGGCCGCTGAAAACAACGCGGGCACCCATCCAAGCGTTTGCGAGAACGAGCAAAAGGGCGGCGAATGAAAGCCAGAAAACAATTGGGCGGGAGCTTCTCTGCCAGAATGCGGCTACGAATGTGGCAAGTGTGAAGAATCCTACGGGCAGGCTGGTGAGGCGGTTGAAGAATTCCGTCCAGACGTGACGTGGATTGAACTCCGCGGCCAGGGATTCCTTGGTGATGGTGGAGGGGTCGCGCCCCATGCGCTCTGCCTTTCGCTGAAACTTCTCAATGGGGATCTGGTCAAAATCAACCTGATCGACGGAAGTGGGCGGTATGAGAAGACCCCAGCACGTGGGCCAGTCCGGGCAGCCCATTCCCGCACCTGTCACTCGTACGGTGGCGCCTACGAAGATCAGAAAAAGGACGGAAACAAGGGCGCAGGCGGCCAGTTTTTGAAAGAGATTCAGTTTCATCTATGAGCCGGGATCCGCAGTGGCGGAGGGTGGGGTGACTTCCAGAAGCGTTTTTTCAGCTTTGCCGGCAGGCTGCTCAGAGGAGATGGCTACGCCGATCCAGCGGAATTCATCGCTGCTTTCCAGGACGACCTTGAGAACCATGGTAAGGGGAACGGCAAGGAGCATACCAAGAGGTCCCCAGAGCCATCCCCAGAAAACAACGGATGCGACTATGACGAGGGTCGATATGCCGAAGCGGCGCCCGACTAGCATGGGCTCGATGAAGTTTCCCAGGAAATTATTGATCAGAAGGTACCCGCCAGCAACGAGAACGGAATTTGGGAGGCCAGCGACGAGGAGTGCCAATATGGTAGGTGGAACTCCAGCAATGATGGAACCGACGACAGGGATGAAGTTGAAGAAAAAGGCGAGGATGCCCCAGAGGACAAAGAAATCCAGACCGGCAGCCCAGCAAAGTAATCCGGCCAGGACACCTGTGAGGACGCTTACCATTGTCTTGATTGCCAGGAAGCGCTGGATATCGCGAGTGGCGGAAAGCATACGGGAAAGATTGGGGCCGCGTGCAAGGCTGATGGCTTCCAGGCGCCGGCCGAACATACGTGCCTCGCTGAGCATGAATACGGTAAGGATCAGGGTGATGAACGAGGTGGCGAGAAAGCCGACCAGACGGCCAAGAACTCCTGTGCCGACATCCCAAATTTTCTCGAAGCGTATGTTCTGAAGGTTCGAGAGGTTGTTGTTTACCGCTTCGTTGATCTTTTCCTTGGCGTCTGAGACACCGTATTCGCTGAGTTTTGCGGCGAGGGTTTCGGAGCCAGTACGGATCTGGTCAGAAACCTCGGCGGCATACTTGCTGTTCCACTTGTCCTGCAGGTCTCCAATCAAAGTGACGGCAAGAACCGCGAGCGCGGCCAGAAAAATAAAATCGATTCCCACGGTGAGGAGAACCGCGAGTGCCCTCGGAACCTTTTTTTTCCTGAGGAAATCCAGCATGGGAAAACTGACCGTGGCGATGAAGAACGCGATCAGAATGGGGATGAAAAAGCCCTGCGCAGCCTTTAGCCCGGCTATGAAAATGGTCAGTGCGGCAAGCGTCAAAAGAGCCTTTCCGAGCTTCATTTTCCCGTTTTCCGTCTGACCAGTCATTCCTAGGGAAATGTAAGATACGTGTCATGTTTCCTGCAACTTATATTCCCCACGGATTTGAAAGGAATCCGCAATGGAAAACGGGGTGGCCCGTTGGAAGGAGGCTAGCTCCTGGCGAGTTCCTGGCAGCCTTTGATATCGAGCTTGCCGGAGGCCAGAAGGGGGATTTCCTGGACAGGGATGATCAGTCTGGGGCACCAGAGGGAGGTGAGGCCTTCATCAAGGAGCTTGTAGCGGAGATCGATGCATTCCTGTTCGAGCGCGTTTCCCGCTATGGTGGACAGCAGGACGATGGCCTCGCCTTTCTGCTCGTTGGGGATACCTACGATGGCGACTTTCCGTTCCGTTTCGCCATCGAGTGCGAGAACTTTGTTGATGGCTGCCTCGATGGTCTCGTGCGGAACCATTTCACCTGCGATTTTCGAGAAGCGTGAGATGCGACCCTGGATGTGGAGGAAGCCGTCCGCGTCCAGGTAGCCGACATCACCGGTGGTGAACCAGCCGTCTTCGGTAAGGACTTCCTCGGTTTTCTTTTTGTTGTTGAGATAGCCTGGGAAAATGTTGGCTCCCTTCAGAATGATGATGCCGGGGGTGTCGAGCGGGACGGTTTTTTCGGTTACGGGATCGATGAGTTTCAGTGCGAGGCCTGGAAGAAGCTGGCCGACGGAACCGTTTTTCTGTGAAGGAAGTGAGTGGGTGTCGGGCTTTTGCTCCGGGTTTGGAAGGTTGACGTTTGTAGCCGGTGAGGTCTCGGTAAGGCCGTAGCCTTCCATGGGGCGGACGCCGAATTTTTTCTCAAAGGAGTCCGCGAGGTTGAGTGGCAGTTTTTCCGCGCCCGTGACGACGAGGCCGAGGGACTCGAGCTGGGCAGGCTCGATACGCTTCATGTAGCCACGCAGGAATGTAGGGGTGGCAAGGAGGACGTTTACCTGGTGGAGAGAGATGAGCTCGGCCAGGCGTTTCGTCTCCATCGGGGATGGGTAAGTGATGAGACAAATGCCTTCAATGATGGGATACCAGAGCGTGACGGTGCAGCCGAATGAGTGGAAAAGCGGGAGGCAGCCGAGCATGTTTGCCTCGTGCCCCATGTCGAGACGGCTGGCAAACTGGAGGACGTTTGCCAGGACGTTGCGGTGAGTGAGGGGGACGCCTTTCGGCTCGCCGGAGGAGCCGGAGGTGAAGAGGAGAATGGCTTCGTCCCCATCGCGGCGTTTGTCGAGACCGAGCATTCCGCACAGCACGGATGCTGGTAGGAGCTTTGAAAGGACGCCCCATTTCACGATGTCTTTCTTCAGCTCTGGAATGGTGCGTTCGATGAAAATGATGTCGCGATTCGGCGGCCAGGGAAAGCTGGATACCTTTCGGACGAAGGGATCGGCAGTGATGAATCGATCCACATCTGCTTGGCGAATGGATGACTGGATGGCCGTGTGGGATGCGGTGAAATTGATGTTCACCGGGGTCTTTCCAGCGAAGAGGACGGCGAGATTGGCGATGAGTCCGCCTTTTCCCGGGGGGAGGACGATCGCGACACGTTGCTTGTCGGTCTCTTCCTTGATGTGCTTTGAAAGAGCGATTGCTACGGGGAGGATCTTCGAGAAGTGGAGAGTGACGTCGTCGGATCCATCTACGAGTTTGTCGTGACCATTCATTTTCAGCCCCTTGAGAAGAGCGCTGGCGAGAGATGTCTTGAAGATGGCGCGGGTGGAATAGGCTTCTTCGAACGCGGATAGCAGGCTCGATTGGAAGGCAGGGAGAGAGGCGTCTTTCTCAGCGATAGGCTCGGCGAAAGATATGACAGCTGAGGGGAGCGAGGAAGTTTTCTCAATTCCGAAACTGGACTCCCTGGGGGAATCGATAGCGATGGGGAGAATGGGAAGGCCGAAGGTGGTGAGAATCTTGAGGTTTGCCGATGGGATGTGGATCGGGGTGGCCGGACGCGCGACCGAGTTGCCGGGGACGAAGAGGAGGATGCCGCCTTCTTTTATATAGCTGGCTAGTTCCTTTCCGACGGATGCGGGGTTTTTGTCCGCGATGGAGAACATGGCTCCTGAGTCGGAGCTTTCGAGAAATGAGCGTAATTCGGATGCGTGTTGGTCGTCTTCCTCAATGAGATAGGTGATTTTTCTTCCGGCGAATGCTTTTTCGAGTTGCTGGACGATTGCCAGGTCGGCACGTCCGGGAATGGCGAGGAAGCCGGTTTTAGGAATACGGTTTGAGTGGAGAACTGGGTGTGCGGCGGACATTTTCAGAAAGATCTTTAGAGATTGATGGGCTATTTCCTGGGAATTACACGGATTTTCTGGGCTTTTTACACGGCAGAACCGTATTTATCATCATATCTTGATTTGATGATTTGAAACTTGAACGGTAGGTGAGGAAGATTAGGGTCGGGATATGGCGCAGGCGGATTTCACAAAAGAGCTGGAGAAGAGTTTGGACGAGCGGATTCTGGTACTGGACGGCGCGATGGGAACGACGATCCGCACTTACGGTCTGGATGAAGAAGCGGCGCGGGGGGAGAGGTTTGCTGATAATGAAAAAGATCTTTTGAATAACGGGGACATCCTTTCGGTGACGCAGCCGGAAGTGATCGCGGATATTCATAAACGGTTCTATGAGGCGGGTTCTGATATCTGTGAGACGAATACTTTTTCGGCGACGGGAATCGCGCAGAGTGAGTTTTTCGTGGAAGACCCGAGGGAGAAGGGCGGGCGGAAGGATCCGGAGTTTTTCCAGAAGATCCTGGAGAATGATTTCCTGAACGATCTGGCGTGGGAGATGAATGTGGAGGGGAGCAAGCTCTGCCGGAAAATGGCGGATGATGTGGGGACTGATACGGGAGTGAAACGGTATGTGGCGGGCGCGATCGGGCCTTTGACGGTTTCTCTGAGTAACTCTCCGGATGCGGAGGATGCATCGTTCCGCGTGGTTACTTTTGATCAGGTGCTGGAGGCTTACCGGATGCAGGTGCGCGGGCTAATCGAGGGGGGATGTGATATTCTTATGATTGAGACGATCTTTGATTCGCTCAATGCGAAGGCAGCTGCAGTGGCTGTGCAGGAGGTCTTTGATGAAGACAATGTGAAGCTGCCGGTGATCATATCCGCAGCCGTTGGGCTGGGTGGGGAAACGATGATTTCCGCTCAAAAAGTCGGGGCGCTTTGGAATGCGTTCATGCATACGAAGCCATTGGCGATAGGACTGAATTGTTCGCTGGGGCCGGATCTGATGAAGCCGTTTCTTGAGGAACTATCAGAAACGGCGCAGACGTATGTGTCTGCTTATCCGAATGCGGGACTGCCAAATCCTCTGGCTCCGACGGGCTTCGATCTGGAGCCGCCGCACATGAAAGATTTCATGAAAGATTTTGCGGAGGGGGGACTGATCAATTTTGCGGGCGGATGCTGCGGGAATACGCCGGAGCACGTGCGGGCGATCGCTGAGGGAGTGAAGGGAATTGTTCCTCGGAAAGTCACGAGGGGCTAGTATTCTTAAGTCCTTGAGCTCAAATGAAAATCTAAGCAGATTTAAGAATGAATCAATCATTCAGCTTCGAATCACTCTGGTATCTTCTGGAACTCTTTTTTTTCCTGCTCCGGCAGTGGCTACTTTAATTTATGAAATCATCTGATACAGCAATGAGACTCTCAGGGACAGACGCCTACAACCATGATGAGGGCAAGGGGTTCCTGATGATTGGCGAGCGGACGAATGTGGCGGGGTCTCCGCGTTTTGCGAAACTTGTCAGGGCAGGGGACTTGGAGGCGGCGATCGAGGTGGCGCGGCAGCAGGTGGCGAACGGGGCGAACGTGATTGATATCTGTTTTGATGATGGACTGATCGACGGGAAGGCTATGATGGCGCAGTATCTGGATTTTCTCCAGGGCGAGCCGGATGTCGCAAAGGTGCCAATCATGGTGGACTCCTCGAAATGGGAGATCCTGGAAGAGGGGCTGAAGCATCTCCAGGGAAAGGGAATCGTGAACTCGATTTCGCTGAAAGAAGGTGAGGAGATTTTCAAGAAGAACGCGAAGCACGTCATGAAGTATGGTGCGGCGGTGGTGGTGATGGCCTTTGATGAAAAAGGGCAGGCGGCGACTTATGAAGAGAAGATCCGGATCTGTGAAAGGGCTTACCGGATTTTGGTGGATGAGGTTGGATTCAATCAGAATGACATCATTTTCGATCCGAACATCCTGACAGTGGCTACAGGGATCGAAGAGCATAACAACTACGCTCTGGATTTTATCAACGCGACGCAATGGATTAAAGAGAATCTGCCGGGTGCGAAGGTATCGGGTGGTGTATCAAATATTTCATTTTCGTTCCGTGGAAACAACAAGGTGCGTGAGGCGATGCACTCCGCGTTTCTCTATCACGCCACGAAGGCGGGGATGGATATGGGTATTGTCAACGCAGGGATGCTGGAGGTCTACGATGAGATTCCAAAAGATCTGTTAGAGTGTGTGGAGGATGTGCTTCTGAACCGGAGGGATGACTCCACGGAGCGCCTTCTCGATCTCGCGGAGAGCTACAAGGGTGTGGGTGGTAAGAAGCTCGCCGAGGATCTTTCATGGCGTGAGGAAGCTGTGGAGAAGCGGCTTGAGTATGCTCTTCTGAAGGGGATTGATCGCTTCATCGATGAGGATACGGAAGAGGCGCGCCTAAAGTATAGTAGGCCGCTGAAGGTGATCGAAGGGCCGCTGATGGATGGCATGGGAGTGGTCGGCGATTTGTTCGGTGCGGGAAAAATGTTTTTGCCACAGGTGGTGAAATCCGCGCGAGTGATGAAGAAGGCAGTGGCTTGGCTTTTCCCTTATATGGAGGAGGAGAAGGCAGAGAACCTGGCTGGTGATATTGCTGTGATCCTTGAGAAGAATCCGGGCATGACAGATGACGAGGCTCTGAAAGTTGCCGAGCGCGGGAACTCGGCTGGTCGTTTCTTGATCGCTACGGTGAAGGGGGATGTTCACGACATCGGAAAGAACATCGTGGGCGTTGTCCTTTCCTGCAATGGGTTCGAGGTGACGGACATGGGAGTGATGGTTTCCTGTGATAAGATTTTGGATCGAGCGGTGGATATGGGGAGCGATGTGGTCGGGCTTTCAGGACTGATCACTCCTTCACTGGATGAAATGGTTTATGTGGCCAAGGAAATGGAGAGGCGTGGCTTTACCATTCCACTGCTGATTGGCGGAGCGACTACCTCTGCTGCTCATACGGCGATCAAGATCGCGGAGCATTACTCAGGGCCTGTTGTGCATGTGCTGGATGCTTCCCGTTCGGTGCCGGTTACGACTTCTCTGCTATCGAAGGATGGGCGGGAGGATTTCGTGAAAGAGCTTCGTGAGAAGCAACAGAAGGCACGGGAAAATTTCCTGGGTGGACCGAAAAAGGAGACAATCACTCTGGAAGAAGCTCGCGCGGCTGGGCCGAAGATGGATTGGGAAAACTACACTCCGCCAGTGCCGTCATTCACAGGGACGAAAACGATAGAACCCAAGATTGCCGACCTAATGGAATACATCGACTGGACGCCTTTTTTCCATGCATGGGAGTTACGCGGTGTTTGGGATAGGGAGAAAAAGGAACTGAAGACACGCAATGAAGGCGGAGCCATTGAGGCAAAGAAATTGTATGTGGAGGCTTGCGAGTATTTGGAGAGACTCGTTTCTGAAAACAGGCTGCAAGCAAGAGGGATTTACGGATTCTTCCCGGCGAATTCTGATGGAGATGATATCACTGTCTGGAATGATGACGGGACGGAGCGAACAAAGTTTCATACCCTTCGCCAGCAATTGAAGAAAACTTCAGCCAAGCCGAATGTGGCGCTTTCGGATTGGATTTCGCCAGAGAAGAAAGACTTCATTGGTGGCTTTGTGGTCGGGATTCATGGGGCGGATGAGTATGCGAAGGAACTCGATGAGCAGAATGATCCTTATGGTTCGATCATGGTGAAAGCGATCGCCGACAGGCTTGCAGAGGCTTGCGCGGAGATGCTTCATCACAGGGCACGGATTGACTGGGGATTCGAGGCGGAGGGCGAGCTTACGAAGGACGCTTTAATTCACGAGAAGTATCAGGGAATCCGTCCCGCACCGGGCTATCCAGCGCAGCCCGATCATACGGAGAAGCCAATTCTATTCGAACTACTAGAAGCGTCCGAGGCAACAGGAGTCACTCTAACAGAAAGTTGTGCAATGCATCCGGGAGCAGCTGTGTCAGGGATCTATTTCTCGCATCCGGAAAGTCACTACTTCGCGTTGTCTGAGTTGCAAAAAGACCAGGTGGAGGACTATGCGAAGCGCAAAGGCATGACGCTGCAAGAGGTCGAAAAATGGCTTGGTCCCTGGCTGGGGTATGTGAGTTAACTTTCAGCTTTCTGTGTGGCTGTGGGAGGATAACGTCAACTCAAGCTGATGAATGATTTTTCATATCTATCCGAACTGAAGTCGGTTCTTGATGAGCACCGCCCCTTGAATGGGGCAGTGGTTGCGAATTTACGTGAGGATCTGATTGTCCGGTGGACATACAACTCAAACGCGATTGAAGGGAATACGCTTACTCTGCGGGAAACGAAGGTTGCCCTCGAAGGGATTACTGTAGGAGGGAAATCTCTGCAAGAGCACTTGGAGGTGGTGAACCACCGTGATGCAATTGTCCTGATGGAGGACTTCGTGAAAAAAAACGAACTCTTGGATGAGTGGACTATAAAATCACTGCATGCGTTGATTTTGAAAGGAATCGATAATGAGAACGCCGGAACATACCGATCCGTGAACGTTCGGATTTCCGGAGCAGACCATTTGGCGCCCGATCAGCTAGTGGTTCCGGAACTCATGGAAGCCTTTATTCACTGGTATCAAACCGAAGGGGTGAACTTACACCCGGTAGAGAGAGCTGCCCGTGTCCACAGTGACTTTGTGAAAATCCATCCATTTGTAGATGGGAACGGGAGGACTTCGCGGCTGCTTATGAATCTGGAACTTTTGAAATCCGGGTATCCGGCAGCGGTCTTGCCTGTCGAGCGCCGCCTGGAATACTACGCCGCTCTGGACGAGGATCACACACGCGGGAATAAGGAGCCTTTCCTCAAATTGATTTCAGAAACCGTTGAGGAAAGTTTCGCTCCGTATTGGCATGGACTAAGTATATCTGCGCCTACTCGAAAGTAACGAGAAGGTCGTCTGAGTCGGCTTGTGTGCCTTGCTTGAGGTGGATCTCTTTTACAGTTCCGGCTATAGGGGCGGATACTGTGGTGAGCATTTTCATTGCCTCGATCACGATGAGCTTTTCACCTGCGATGACTTCCTGTCCCGGGGTGATGGCTACCTCAGTGATCATGCCTGGCAGTGGGGCGCAGACTTGTTTTGGGTCGCTTGGGTCACCTTTGACTCTTGCGGAGGAAGATGTGCTGGCCAGCTTTTGGTCGACGATGATGGATTCGCGCGGCATGCCGTTCATTTCGTAGAAAAGAGTGCGGCGGCCTTCTAGATCCGGTTCTCCGATGGAGATGAGCTTTACGATGAGGATCTTGCCGGGATCGATTTCGACTTCGATTTCTTCTCCGACCTGCAGGCCGTAGAAGAAAGCGGTGGAAGGGAGGTTACTAAGGTCGTCGTACTTCGCGCGGGTAGCTTGGAAGTCGTCATAAACCTTTGGATACATGAGCTGGGAGAAGAGATCGTCGTCCGTGGCGGGACGGCCGATTTTCTCGGAGATCTTTGCTTTGGTTTCTTCCAGATCGACCGGGGAGGCGAGTTCGCCGGGGCGTTTGGTGGTTGCCTGGCGATTGGGGCCGAGGACTACGCTCTGGACATCTACCGGCCAGCCGCCATCCGGTTGGCCGAGGCCGCCAGAGAGCATGTCGATGACGGATTCCGGGAAGTCGATGGAGCCGGGTTTGATGTCTTTCACATCGGAGGCTTTGAGGTTCCGGGTGACGAGGAACATGCACATGTCACCGACCACTTTTGAGGACGGGGTGACTTTTACGATGTCTCCGAAGAGTTGATTCACCTCGGCATAGGTGCGGGCGATTTCACGCCAGCGGTGGCCGAGTCCCATGGAGTTGGCTTGTTCGCGGAGGTTGGTGTATTGGCCGCCGGGCATTTCGTGCTCGTAGACCTCGGCAGTTCCCGCGCGTGGGGCGGAATCGAAGGGCTTGTAGTAGCTGAGGACTTGCTCCCAGTAATCTGAGATTTCGTTGAGGGAATCGTAGTCCAGGCCGGGGTCTGAATCGGAATCCGAGAGTGCCGCGCAGACGGAGTTCAAGTTCGGTTGCGAGGTGGAGCCGGACATGGATGCGATGGCGAGATCCGCGATATCGACTCCGGCACGGGTGGCTGCGATGACGGATGCGGCGTTCAGGCCGGAAGTGTCGTGGGTGTGGAAGTGGATGGGGATGCCGATTTCCTGCTTCAACGCGCTGACAAGCTGGTAGGCGGCGGCAGGTTTGCAAAGGCCGGCCATATCCTTGATGGCGAGGATGTGTGCTCCCATTTTTTCCACTTCCTTGGCTTTGGCGATGTAGTAGTTGAGATCGTATTTGGAGCGCTTCGGGTCGAGGATGTCACCGGTGTAGCAGATGGCGGCTTCGCAGATGGCCTTTCCGTGCTCGCGGGTTGCTTCCATGGCTACCTGCATGTTGGGGAGGTAGTTGAGGGAATCGAAAATGCGGAAGATGTCCATGCCGGAGTCCGCGGCGTGGTTGATGAAGCCTTTTACGACGTTGTCCGGGTAGTTCGAGTAGCCGACGGCGTTCGAGCCGCGGAAGAGCATCTGGAAAAGTATGTTGGGAATCTTTTCACGGAGACGGCGGAGGCGATCCCACGGGTCTTCGTTCAGGAAACGCATGGTGGTGTCGAAGGTGGCACCGCCCCACATTTCCAAGGAGAACATCTCCGGGGTGAGTTTGGAATACGAGTCCGCGATTTTCAGCATGTCGTGTGTCCTCATGCGGGTGGCGATGAGGGACTGATGCGCGTCGCGAAGAGTGGTGTCTGTGATCAGGAGGCGTTTCTGATCGAGGATCCACTGGGAGAATTTCTCCGGCCCAAGCTCCAAGAGTTTTTCGCGAGATGATGGTGCTGTGGGCTCTTTTGGCAGGCTGCCGGGTAGCTGTGCCTGAGCGAAGATCTGTTTCGGCTGGTAGCCTTTGGTATGGGGATTTCCGTTTACGGTGATATCGGAAAGATAGGCGAGGGTGCGGGTAGCGCGGTCACGGCGTTTGGAGAACTTGAAGAGATCCTTGTTGGTATCGATCAGCTTGGTGTGCGCCTGGCCCGAGCGGAAGGTGTCGTCCGCGATGATGTTTTCCAGGAAAGGGATATTGGTTTTCACCCCACGGATGCGGAACTCGCGGAGTGCGCGGTTCATGCGCTGGCATGCGACGGGGAAGCTGCGACCCATGGTGGTGAGTTTTACCAGCATGGAGTCGTAGTAAGGCGTGACGACTGATCCAGCGTCTCCGGAGGCGGCGTCGAGACGGACTCCGAAACCTGCTGCGGAGCGGTAGTTCAGGATGCGTCCGTAGTCCGGGGCGAAGTTCTTTGTTGGGTCTTCCGTGGTGATACGGCACTGGATGGCAAAGCCATTGCAGGGGATCTCTTCCTGTGGAGGGATCGAAATTTCCTCTCCGAAGAGGCTGTTGCCCTGTGCGACGAGGATCTGTGAGCGGACGAGATCAATGCCAGTAACGCACTCGGTGACGGTGTGCTCTACCTGGATGCGGGGGTTCATCTCGATGAAGAACCAGTCGTTCTGATCCATGTCGTATAGGAACTCGACGGTGCCCGCGTTGTCATAGCCGATGCCTGAGGCGAGCTTGACTGCTGCGTCGCAGAGTTCCTTGCGGACGACGGGATCGAGGTGCATGGCGGGCGCTACTTCGACGACTTTCTGGTAACGGCGCTGGACGGAGCAATCGCGCTCGTAGAGGTGGACGACGTTGCCTTTCTGGTCGCCGAGGATCTGGACTTCGATGTGTTTGGCGCGCTTGATGTAGCGCTCAAGGAAGACTGCTGCGTTGCCGAAAGCGTTCTCGGCTTCGGCGCGGGCTTCGGCGAGAAGGTTTTCGAGGTCTCCTTCTTTTTCGACAACACGCATGCCACGGCCGCCTCCGCCGAAGGCTGCCTTGATGATGAGCGGGAAACCAATTTCGCGGGCAACTTTCATGGCGACGGCAGGATCGTCGATCGGGTCTTCAGTGCCGGGTAGGGTGGGGACGTCGAAGCGTTGGGCGAGGGCGCGCGCGGCGGTTTTGTCGCCCATGTTGTCGAGGAGATCCGGGGAGGGGCCGATGAAGATGATACCTTCGCGTTTGCAGGCGCGGGCAAAGTCCGGGTTTTCCGAGAGGAAGCCGTAGCCCGGGTGGATCATGGTGACGCCTTTTGACTTGGCGAGTTTCACGATGCCTTCGTAATCGAGGTATGCGCCTACGGGACCTTTTGACGAGTCGAGCTGGTAGGCTTCGTCTGCTTTGAAGCGGTGGATGGAGAAGCGGTCTTCTTCTGCAAAGATGGATACGGTGCGGAGGCCGAGTTCGGTGGCTGCGCGGAAAATGCGGATAGCGATTTCGCCGCGATTGGCGGCCATGATTTTTCCAGGTTTTGAAGGGTCTGCAGACATGTGCGTAGTTTTGTGGAAAGGTGTGCTTAGAGCAAGCGGTTGGTTAGAAATTCAGAAGAAATCCAGAAACTGACTTCTTTACGAAGAATCCCTGCGAGAATACGACGTTATAAGCCGGAGGCGGGCTCTCCATTATTTGCCAATGCAGAACTGTGAGAAGATGACTCCGAGAAGGTCTTCTGTGTCGACTTTGCCTGGGATTTCTCCGAGGGCATCCAGGGCTTCGCGAAGATCGATTGCTGCAAGTTCGGGATCGCAGGATTCGTCTGTTAGAAGATCGAGCGCGGCGGTAAGGCTGGTGTTTGCAAGGCTGAGGGATGCTTGATGGCGGGCATTGATCGCGACCGCGTGCTCGCCAAAATCGGCTTCGGTGAAATGGAGGGCGCTACGGATTTTTTCCGAGAGGAGATCGAAGCCCGATTCCTCAACGCAGGAGATGCGGCTAGCTTCGGTATTTTCCCATGAAGGATGTTCGCCAAGATCCGACTTGTTCAGGACGAGGATGTGGGTGGCGTGGTTTGATGGGAAGACGGCTTGCTCGGGTTTTGGCTGGCTGGCATCGACAATTTCCAAAAGTAGATCGGCGTCCTCGATCTGGCGGACGGTGCGCTGGATGCCTTGGGACTCGACTAGGTCTTCCGACTCGCGGACTCCGGCGGTATCGACGAGACGCAGGGGGATGCCGTGGAGGCTGATGATTTCCTCGATCGTGTCACGGGTGGTTCCGGCGATGTCCGAGACGATGGCGCGGTCGAAGCCCAGAAGACGGTTGAGCAGAGAGGATTTCCCGACGTTTGGCTCGCCGAAAATGACGGTGCGGACGCCTTCGCGAAGAACGCGGCCCTGGTCTGCGGTGGCGAGGAGGGAATCGATGGTTTCCAGGATGCCATTGATGCGGGCGCGTAGCTGGATGGTTGTCTGTGGATCGATATCTTCATCGGGGAAATCGATCCAAGCCTCGAGGTGTGCGAGGACTTCGAGGAGCTCGTCGCGGGCGGCGGTGGTGTGTTTTCCGAGAGTGCCATCGAGCTGGGAGTGGGCGGCTCTGATGGCGAGACGGGTCTGGGCGGAAATGAGATCCATGATGCCCTCCGCCTGGGTGAGATCCAGCTTGCCGTTCATGAATGCCCGCTGGGAAAACTCGCCTGGGGAGGCGTGGGTGGCTCCGCAAGCGAGGAAACGGGAGAGAACCTCGCGGGTGACGAGGATGCCGCCGTGACCTGCGAACTCGACTGTGTCCTCTCCGGTGAAAGATGCCGGCGCGTGGAAAACGGTGATGAGGCCATCATCGATAATGGAGCCGGCCTTGTCCGTGATCTTGCAGCGCCGAGCCACGCGTGGGAGCGTGGATGAAGCGATGCCGGAGCAGGCCAGGTCAGCGATTTTCAAGGCATCAGGCCCTGAGATTCTTACCAAGGAGATCGCGCCGGTGCCGAGTGGGGTGGCTACCGCTGCAATGGTGGGGATTGGAGCCGAAGCCATCAGGAGAGCGATATTAATTCGAAGCCGGGGAACGTTCACCACCAAGGTCGAGAAATTCCCAGCAGATAAAGCGGTTGATCATGAGGACAGGACGTTCCTGGTCTTCACTCCATTTCAGCTCCAAAGTAGCGGTGCGGGTTATGGGTTGGCTGTCTTGGGTGCCGCGCCAATTGATGATTGAGAGCGCGCGTCCCACTTCTGAGTCGAGCTGTACGTTGATGCGCGCGTAGTCGTAGAGATTTGCGGGATCGAGAACCCTGTAGGTGCGTGCGCCGACGACACCCTGGCCTTTTTCCGGCACGTCTTCCACGATAAGGACGCGGAAGACCTCAGCAACGCCGGGATCCGGTAGCTCCACGAAGCTCTGGAGGAGGCGGTATTTTGTCTGGGCATAGACTTCCCAGTCGAGCTTCAAACCATCATCCGTGCGTTTGAAAAAGGCATGGGCGCGGACTGGCTCCATTGCGAAATTACCGACCCGGGCGAACGTGCTGAGAAGCAGATCGGCCTGATCGATACCATACTGAACTTCAAGCGAGGCCAAGGGTCTGAAGAAGTCCTTCAAGGCAAACTGCGGGGGCTGGTCATAAGTGAGCATGAAAATGCCTCTTTTGCGATCTTCCTCGGGGAGTTCGGCAACGGAAAAAGAATTGGCCGGAGTGTCCTGGTCGTTGATGGAGACACCGCCATAGAAGCTATCAATCCGCTCCTCCAATTCATCCGGTTTGAGGATGTAAGGCAATTTCTCTTTGACGGTGGTTCCTGTGATGAAATCTTCCAGAACCTTGTAGGCGTCTTTTTGCCAACCTATGCGGATGTAGTTCGCCTCCGTGATATCTACTTCTTTCGTTCCGGTCTCTACGCTGGGGGGAGCGATCTTGTCATCCGTGTCACGTGTCAGGAAAAACACTCCCAAGCCTGCAGCAAGAATCAGACAGAGCAACCCGATCATCGCGGGAATTATGACTGAGGACTTTTTCTTTGGTTCCGTAGTGCCGGGCTCGTCCAGCTCATCATTTTCGATGCCAGCCGCAGAGCCGGCCAAGGCTTCTTCGTGCGTTGCAGTCTGCTCTGGTGGAACAGTAGTGGGTTGGGTAAGAGGAGCCGTTTGCTCTGGTTCCGCCTGAGGAGGAAACTCCGGTGGAGGGGGAGAGGTGATGGTCTGCTGGCAGAGGGGGCAGGGGCCTGTGGTAGGAGGCAGGCTGAAAGGGATGACGATTTTCCCACTGCAATGAGGGCAAAGGAAATCACGTTGCTGTGGAATCTGGGAAAAATCTGACATGAACTGCGGGAAAGTGCTGTGCTGAGAAAGGTTTAGTTTCCTGAAATGACGATGTCAATGAAAGTGAAGGGTTATACATGG
>JBPOGC010000063.1:0-15571 GCA_051251795.1 Luteolibacter sp.
AGCAGAACGGACGCTTAGGGATAAGCGTCCCTGCCTTTGTTGGCGGTTGCAATGCGGGTGGGCTCTTGGCAGGATTTTTCCCACGAAGATGACAGGAGAGATGGTTACGAATTTGGCGGCTTATCGGTTTGTGGAGTTGACTGGCTTGAAGGAGCTGCGTGAGGAGCTGCTTGGTCTTTGCAAGGAGGTGGGGTTGCGTGGGACGATCTTGCTGAGCGTGGAGGGGGTGAACCTTTTCGTGGCCGGGCCCGCTGATGCGGTGGATCGCGTGATGAAGCGGCTGAGGGAGATTCCGGGATTGGAGGACTTCGAGGGAAAAGTCAGCGAGAGTGAGGATCAGCCTTTCCGCCGTATGCTGGTGCGCATCAAGAAGGAGATCATCGCCTTTGGCGTGGAGGGCGTGGAACCGGGGAAAAGGACGTCGCCTAAGCTTTCTGCGAAGGAGCTGAAGAAGTGGCTGGACGAGGGAAGGAAGGTGACCCTGCTCGATACGAGGAATGACTATGAGGTGAAGCTGGGGACTTTCAAAGGCGCGGTGATTCCTGAGATCGATACCTTCCGGGAGTTTCCGAAAGCGGTGCGGGCTATGCCGGAGGAAATGAAGGAAGAGACGGTTGTGATGTTTTGCACCGGCGGCATTCGCTGCGAGAAGGCCGGGCCGTTCATGGAAATGGAGGGGTTCAAGAACATCTACCAACTGGATGGTGGGATTCTGAAATACTTCGAGGAATGCGGAGGCGACCACTATGACGGCGAGTGCTTTGTCTTTGATCAGCGGGTGGGTGTGGATCCCGGGCTTCAGGAAACGGAGACGGCGGTTTGCTATGCGTGCCAGGCTCCACTCGATGCACAGGATCAGGAGGATGTGCGTTATGTGTCGGGTGTGACCTGCCCTCATTGCTTCGTGCCGGAGCCGGAGAAAATGGTGGCACGGATCGCGGAGGCACAGGCGAAATTGGATGCGGTCTGCGAGGTTTTACCCGGCTCCGTGGCGCAAGAAAACAGGAGACCGGTGAATGTTCTGGCGCGTTACGACAAATGGACTCTGGGCGATATGCTGGTGGATCAGTTTCCACAGGTATCCCCTGCGGAATGGGCGCAGAGATGTGAGGAAGGGCGCTTCGTCAGCTACGGGGGGAAATTGCGGGGTATGGATCATACAGTGCGTGCCGGTGAGCGGATTTTGCAGATTTTCCCTCCCGCGGTTGAGCCGGAGGTAGCGAGAAAAATCAGGATCGTGTGGGATGACGAGGCGATCGTAGTGGTCGAAAAACCCGCTCCGCTGCCTATGCATGCGAGCGGGCGCTATCATCGCAATACGTTGCAATACCTGATGAACCAGGTTTACGAACCGAAGTATCTGCGGCCTGTGCACCGGCTGGATGCAAATACCAGAGGTCTAGTAATTTTCACACGGACACGGCACTTCTGCAGACTGGTGCAGAGACAATTCCTGGATGGCAAAGTGGAGAAAATCTATCAGGTGAAAGTGCAGGGCCTGCCGGAATGGGACGCAAAAATCTGTGAGTCTTCCATTTCCGAGGAACCTGTAGGCCCGGGAGGACGTGTGGTGGACGAGGACGGGCTTAAGGCGCGAACTGATTTTTCCGTAAAGGAACGTCTGGCTGATGGAACCGCTCTGCTGGAGGCACGTCTGGGAAGCGGCAGGACCAACCAGATCCGCGTGCATCTCTGGGAGCTTGGATTCCCCGTGGTGGGTGATCCGTGCTATCTCCCGGAAAGAAAAATGGGCGGCAAGCAAACGCTGGACGTGGGAGATCCGCCAATGGAACTTGAGGCTTGGAAGCTTGTCTTCACCCACCCGATTTCCGGGGAGAAAATGGAGTTTTTAAACGAGCACCAAACCCTGAACGCAGGACATTGAACATCGCGGAAGAGAGTCCTTGGTTTGAGACTGCTTCGCGGAGAAAGAAGTGGCTGGTGGGTGTTTCCGGCGGGGTTGACTCGATGGCTTTGCTGCATTTCCTCAAGGACGAGGGATTTTCGAAGGTGGTGGTTTGCCATCTGAACCACGGGCTACGAGGAAAGGAATCCACGGGAGACACGCGGTTTGTAAAACAGGTGGCGGGAAAAATGGGGTATGAGGTGGAGGTGGGTAAGGTCGATTTGCGGAAGATGATGGAAGCTACCGGGGATTCGCTGGAGCTCGCCGGGAGGAATGCCAGGCATGGATTTTTTGCACAATGTGCCAAAAAGCACCGATGCGGGAGCTTGCTGCTGGGTCATCACGCGGATGACCAGGCTGAGACTGTCTTGTGGAATCTCATGCGGGGTTCCGCGACTTGCCGCGGCATGGATAAGACCAGGAAGTTATTAATGGGCGGGAGAATGATGGTCGTCGAGAGGCCGCTGCTTGGTGTCCGGAAATTGGCGCTCGCCGGGTGGATGAAGAGCCACGGACACAAGTGGCGGGAAGATGCCAGCAATGCGGTGAGCGATGTGGCGAGAAACCGCCTGCGCAACGAGGTTTTCCCCCTGCTGAACGATGTGGCCGGTCGGGACGTCAGTCCTATCTTTTCCCGATCCGCGATCGCAGGCGATGAATGGCAGGAAATGTCCTCATGGGCGCTGGCAAAGGCGAATGTGTTGGATCCGCAGGGCAGAATCCATCTCAAGGCTTTCAGGGAGACTCCTGTTTTGTTGCAACGCAGCGCGATGTTCGAATTCCTGAAAAGCCACAAGGTGCGCGGAGTGTCAGCATCGCTGGTAGAAAGGAGCCTGGAGCTGCTGGATGCAGATGGCCCTGCAACAGTGAACCTTCCGGGCGGCAGCAGACTGAGAAGGAGACAGGGACGGATTTTCATCGAGCCAGCCAAAGCCTGAGCTTGCCATAGCACTGGAGCAGAGGTCACGCTTGTGACGTGCCGGAGACTGAAACGGAAAATAAAAAAGCCAGACGTTGGAGCGCGTTTGTATGTCCAGACTGCCGATTTGTATTCCGTGTTCCGCGCGACCATGACGGACACGGGATCGTATGTCCTTCGTGCAGACGGATGCTGCGCATTCCGGAGCCAGGTGAGAAAACCGCACCATTGGTGGCTCCCATAAGAAGAATCAACTTTGCAAAGGACGATGCAAAAGAACGGCCTGCGAAACACCAGCCCAAAGGATCCAGATCATCCCTAGGGAAAACTTTCCGAATCCTGAAGGTCATAGGTCTCGTCCTCGCGGTGATATGTATTATTGCGGTTGTCGCATTTTATCTTCACAGAAGTCTGGACGGTGAGATCGAATCCGTTCCAACAGAATCGCTGGAAGTCCAAGACGATTTCGACAAACTGATCACTCCCTCAGAAGGCGAGGACTGATCCTAGAGCGGATGTTTGTCGAGGTGCTTTACGAGCATTTTCATAGCCGACAAGGTAGAGTCGCTGACGTGATGCTCGATCCCCTCAATGTCATCCTGGAGTTTCTGCGGATCGAGCTTCAGGCGCTTGAAAAGCTCGGTAAGGATAATGTGACGCTCTTGGATTGCCTCCGCGACTGAAAGACCTGCAGCTGTCAGGACGAAACCGCGGTATGGCTCGCGCACCAGGTAGCCTGACTCCGCAAGGCGCTTCACCATCTGCGAAACGCTTGGCTTGCTTAGATCCAGCTCCTCGGCGAGAGCGGAAATCGATACCAGCCCATCGCGCTCCATCAGCTTCACGATGCATTCCAGATAATCCTCCGCGCTCTCCGTCAAACCGTCCCGATGATGAGCGCTGAGTTTGGAACGCTTTTCTGGATTTGGGGCAGCTTTTTTCGGCATCAGAAACGGTCTATTTGAATTCTTTATCTTTGGCAACCAAAGGAGAGCTTTCTGTGCTGAGAAAGATTTTAGTATTGCCTAATTAGTTGAGCTGCAACAAATAAACTCAGGAAAATGGAAAACATATCACTTTGCGCAGAAATCAGAAAAACCGCGTTCAGGACAGTTGTTCTGATTGGAATACTCTTCACCCTGCATGGGCTAATATCCTGCTCGGGCGAGGAAAAACCGGATGTGTCTGACAAGAAAAAGGTAGTGACGAGTTTCACCATCATCGCGGACATGGCACGCGAGGTCGCGGGCGACGCTGCCATCGTGGAATCGATTACCAAGCCGGGTGCCGAAATTCATGGCTACGACCCGACACCGAAAGACATCGTGAAAGCACAGCAAGCGGATCTTGTCCTGTGGAACGGGATGAATCTGGAACTGTGGTTTGAGAAATTTTTCCAAAACGTAAAGGATGTGCCCAGCGCTGTGCTGACCGATGGCGTGGAGCCAATGGGGATTTCCGAAGGGCCATACACTGGCAAGCCGAACCCCCATGCATGGATGTCCCCCGCAAACGCAGTGATCTATGTGGAAAATATTCGCAAGGCGCTGGTTGGGATCGATCCGGACAACGCGGAAACCTACAATGCGAACGCGGCGGCATACTCGAAGAAGATCAAGGCTCTGGATGAGCCTGTGAGGAAAAAACTGGAAGAAATCCCGGAGGAAAAGCGGTGGCTGGTGAGCAGCGAAGGTGCGTTTTCCTATCTGTGCGCGAACTACGATCTCAAGCAACTCTATCTCTGGCCTATCAACGCGGACGCGCAGGGAACCCCACAGCAAGTGCGGAAGGTAATCGACGCTGTGCGGAAAAACCAGATCCCGGTTGTATTCTCAGAAAGCACGGTTAGTGATAAGCCTATCAAGCAGGTGGCTCAGGAAACGGGAACCAGCTATGGTGGGGTGCTGTATGTCGACTCGCTTACCGAAAAGGACGGCATCGCCCCGACTTTCCTGAAACTCCTGGAGGCAAACGCTGAAACCATCGTGAAAGGATTTTCCAACTCGAAATGACTGACTCTGAAACAGCAGACTTCATGCACACGCTGGAAGTTGATCGCGTCTCGGTCATCTATCCGAACGGACATCAGGCTCTGAACGATACGAGCTTCCACTTGAAAAGCGGCACCATCTGCGCGTTGGTGGGCGTGAATGGCAGCGGGAAATCCACGCTTTTCAAAAGTATCATGGGCTTTGTGACCCCGACTTCCGGGTCGGTGAAAATCAACGGACTGCCGGTGAAGGAAGTCCTGAAAAAACATCTCGTCGCATACGTCCCCCAGTCAGAGGAAGTGGACTGGGAGTTCCCAGTCAGCGTGCGGGACGTGGTAATGATGGGGCGTTACGGGGAAATGAATTTCCTGAGAATCCCCCGTAAGACCGACCGGAAAAAAGTGGAGGAGAGTCTGAAGCGTGTCTCGATGTGGGAGTTCCGCGACAGACAGATTGGCGAGCTGAGTGGTGGCCAGAAGAAGCGGGTTTTCCTCGCACGTGCTTTGGCCCAGGGCGGGCGGATCATTCTGTTGGACGAGCCTTTTACCGGAGTGGATGTGAAAACGGAAGACGCGATCATCGCCCTCCTGCACGAGCTCAGGAAGTCCGGAGCCATTATCTTCGTATCAACCCACAACCTCGGAAGTGTCCCGGAGTTCTGTGACCAGGTGGTTCTGATCAACAAAACAGTCCTCGCATACGGGGCAACGGCCGATGTTTTCACAGCGCAAAACCTGGCAAACGCCTTCGGTGGTGTGCTGCGTGAATTCCAGTTCGAGCAATCGACGATCCAGGATCATGACGGCCAGAAGGTGAGGGTGATGACGGATGACGAAAGGCCGCTTGTCTTCGGCAAAGACGGGCATCTGGAATACATGGACAGGGAGCGGCACGAGGAGCTGGTGAAGAAACGTTCCGAGGAACATGAATGACTTTTTCGAAAATCTTCTGATCCCCCTGCAGTATGACTACATGCTGCGGGCAATGTGGGTCAGCGCGATGATCGGCGCCACCTGCGGCTTCCTCTCCGCATTCGTGACACTGAAAGGCTGGTCACTGATGGGAGACGCCCTTTCCCACGCGGTGGTTCCAGGAGTGGCGATCGCTTACATCCTGGGGCTACCGTTCGCGCTTGGCGCATTCGTCGCGGGTCTTATGGCCGCGGGCTCGATGGCCTTCATAAAGGCTAAGAGCCGCATCCGTGAAGATGCCACTATAGGCATAGTATTTACCACCTTCTTCGCACTCGGGCTGGTGCTGATCACATTAAGCCCCGCACGGGTCAATCTGAAGACCATCCTTTATGGAAACATCCTCGGGATCGACAGCGGCGACATCATTCAGCTGCTGGCCATTAGCTGTGTGACACTCGCCATACTGCTGCTGAAATGGAAAGACCTGATGCTGTTCTGCTTTGATCCAGACCAGGCGCGGACGCTGGGCCTTAGGCCGGGGGCTTTGAATGTCCTGCTACTGTCACTTCTGGCCGCGACAGCCGTGGCTGCGCTTCAAGCAGTAGGAGCCATCTTGGTGGTCGCCATGCTGGTTACTCCCGGAGCGACTGCCTACCTACTAACGGATCGCTTCGGAAAAATGATCTGCATTTCCGTAGCCTTGGGGATCGTCACCTCGCTTGTCGGTGCTTACCTGAGCTATTTCATCGATGGGGCGACAGGAGGCTGCATCGTCACCCTGCAGACTCTGGTTTTTGTGTTGGCCTTCGTTTTCGCCCCGAAGCAGGGCGTCCTCGCAACGCGGATTTCCGTCCGACGCGCGAGGCTCAAGCTTGAGGAGGAACCTGTGCTATGAGCGAATTTTTCGAGCCATTCCAATACGGCTTCATGCGCGATGCTCTCATGGTGGGAGCACTGGTAGGCGCGATGTGTGCAGTGCTTTCCTGCTTCCTGGTTCTGAAAGGCTGGTCTCTCATGGGAGACGCGGTATCTCACGCGGTGCTGCCAGGGATCGTTCTGGCGTATCTCATTGGGCTGCCACTGGTGATTGGTGCTTTCATCGCCGGGCTGACGTGCTCGATCACCACTGGCTTTATCAAACGAAACAGCCGGATCAAGGAAGACACCGCGATGGGTGTGGTCTTCACCGGATATTTTGCAGTGGGTCTCGTGATGTTCAGCCGCACGAATTCCGAGCTGCATTTGGATCACATTCTGATCGGAAACATTCTTGGGATCACAAGAGAGCAGGTGTGGCAAACGATGATCCTGGGCAGCCTCGTGCTTATCGTCACCTTGGTTCTCAGGAAAGACCTTCTGCTCGTCTGTTTTGATTCCCGGCAAGCGCGGGTCATGGCCTTGCCGGATCGGTTTCTCCATTATCTTCTGCTCAGCTTGCTAGCACTCGCCATTGTCGTGGCGATCCAAGCGGTGGGCATCATTCTGGTGGTGGCGATGCTGATCACTCCGGGCTGCGTGGGACATCTCTGGACGGATCGTTTTGACCGGATGCTGATGATCGCCATAGCCTCCGCAGTGGTGGCAACGGTGACTGGAATATTGATCAGCTACCATGCGGACGCCTCGACAGGTGGTTGCATCGTTCTGATGCAGTCATTGCTGTTTTTCTGCTCACTGTTCTTCGCTCCCAAGTATGGGATTCTGAAGCGGGTAAAATTGGAGAAAGCTCATGAGAAATGACCTAGAAATCATACTCGCCTCTGGCTCTCCCAGAAGAAAGGAGCTGCTGGAAAAGACCGGGATAGAATTCCAAGTTAAAGTCTCACCGGCTGAAGAGATCCATGACTCAACTTTGGGAATGGCAGGTCTATGTGAGACAAATGCGCGCCTGAAAGCAGAGGCTGTAGCGAAAGAAAATCCCGAAGCCGCTGTGATTGGGTCTGACACCTTGGTCTTTGTTGACGACATGGCTTTGGGAAAGCCAAAGGATATGGAAGAGGCTCGTGGAATGATCAGGAGACTTTCGGGAAGATCCCACAAAGTTTGCACCGGAGTGTGCATCGCAGGCCCTGCTGAAAAAGTGCTGACCTTCCATCAGGCAACAGAGGTTGTTTTCAAAAAGCTGAATGAAGAAACGATTACAAGCTACCTGGAGAAAACCCAACCACTCGACAAAGCCGGAGCCTATGGAATCCAGGATCACGGAGAAATGATCGTCGAAGGAATCGTTGGAGATTTCGATAACGTGATGGGGCTGCCTGTAAAACGATTACTCGAGGAGCTCGAACAACTTTAGCTGATCTCCGCCCAGTCTTCCGGCTCCAGGCAGCAGGGATCTGCGGCTACCCAATGGTTCGGCTCTATCTCGGTAAGCGCCAGATCCATCCCCACCGTCTCTTCATACCGTGGGTGACTTAGACGGTGACCAAAAGCACTCCCAGCAGGAGGATTGATCGGCGAAGGAACATCACCTTCGAGAAGAATTTTTTTCCGCTTCACCTTCGGGTCGGCCACTGGCACGGCAGAGAGAAGCGCTTTCGTGTAGGCGTGCTTCGGATTTCTGTAAATTGTCTCGGAGTCTGCAAGTTCGACAATTTTCCCAAGATACATCACCGCCACACGGTCACTGACATGCTTTACCACAGAGAGGTCATGGGCGATGAACAGGTAGGAGAGGGAAAATTCCTTCTGAAGATCCACCAGAAGATTCAGGATCTGCGATTGGACGGAGACATCAAGCGCGGAGACGGGCTCATCACAGATCAGCACCTTTGGCTTCAATGCCAGCGCGCGCGCGATTCCGATGCGTTGCCTCTGACCCCCTGAGAACTCGTAGGAATATTTGTCCGCTGCAGAGGCGGCAAGACCGACCGTATTCAGAAGCTCATCCACCCACTTTCTCCGCTCCGCACGATTGCCCAAGCGGTGGATGAGATACGGCTCCTCGATCAGGCTGCGGACACTCATGCGTGCGTCCAGCGACTCGGAAGGGTCTTGGAAAATCATCTGGAAATTTCTCCGCATAGGACGGAGCGCTCCCTGGCTGAGATGGGAAATATCCCGTCCCTCGAAATACACCTTTCCCGAAGTCGGCTCAACAAGACGGACGAGAGTTTTCCCCAAGGTGGATTTCCCACACCCAGATTCCCCCACGAGGCCGAGGGTTTCACCCGATCCAAGAGTGAGCGAGATTCCGTCCACGGCTTTCACCGCGCCTGTCTGACGCAGGAGAACGCCGGTTTTCACCGGAAAATGCACCCTTAGGTCTTCTGTTGATAGGATGTGTTGGTCACTCACAGGTTCGAGCATTCGTTACAGATTTCCAGCCAGTGTCCCGGCTCCACTTCTTTGAACTTTGGCCGCTCCCGCGTGACCAGCTGAGTGCGCCCCATACGCTGGCAAAACCGGCAGCCATGGGTATGATCCCCCAGGCCGGCCACTGTTCCGGGAATTGTCGGTAAGACTGATTTCGGGACGGTCTCCAGCGTAGGGATTGAGCGTAAAAGTGCTTTTGTATAGGCATGAAGCGGGTTTTCAAAAAGCTGATCTACCGGCGCGCTTTCCACAACACGCCCCGCATACATCACCACCACTTCATCACAGGTTTCAGCGATGACTCCCAGATCGTGAGTAATGAGCATGACGGACATGCCCATCTCGCTTTGCAGGCTTCCGAGTAGATCGAGAATCTGCGCCTGGACAGTCACGTCGAGCGCCGTAGTAGGCTCGTCAGCGATTATCAGATCTGGGCGACAAGCCAGAGCGAGGGCAATCACGACACGCTGCCTCATCCCCCCGGAAAGGTGATGCGGATAGTCCATCATGCGCTTCGCAGGATCCGGAATACGAAGCAATCCCAGCATCTCAGTGGCAGCATCCCACGCATCCTTTTTGCCCATTTTTTTATGGAGCCGAAAGACTTCCGCCACCTGCTTCCCGATCCTGTGCACGGGGTTCAGAGCTGACATCGGCTCTTGAAAAATCACACCGATCTCCCCTCCCCTCACCTGCCGCATTCGCTTGTTCGTGCAATGCAGGAGATCCTCCCCTTTGAATTGGATTTCCCCTCCAAGAATCTGACCTGATGGCTGTGGCAACAGCCGGACAATGGACATGGCCGTAACACTTTTCCCACAACCGGATTCACCTACTATGCCCACCGTTTTTCCGTAAGGGATCTTGAACGAAACCTGATCCACAGCCCGCAGCAAACCCCGCTCAGTCTCGAACGAGGTGATCAGCCGATCCACTTCCAGCAAATACCCTTCGCTCATTTCTCCACCTCCTTTTGGTCTTCTGCCGGTTCATCCACTGGTTCTGGAGCCGGATCTGACACCGGGTAGCGGTAATCATCCACGATCTTATTCACCTCGGGAAAAGTCTTTCCGCTGCGCTTGGCCTCCATTGTTTCAGCTTTGATATCTTCATCGATCCAATGGACGTATGCCTCCAGAGGCTCGTAGACAAGTGGTGCGGTAAACCTCGTTTCTTCCGAGTCGGGCCACTTCAGCCAGCGCCAGAATGCCACCCGAACAAAATCCACCGTATAGGAAGGAACGAAGATCGCCTCGTCATGAACGATATGTTGCAGCTTCTTGGTGGCATCTGCCAATTCTTCCTTCGAGCGTGCGTTGCGTGCTTTTTCTGTCAAAACATCGGTATCCTCTCTATCCCAAACAAAAAGGTTATTGGTCTGAGGCTTGATATTACCCTTCGCATCCCTCGCGGTGGAGGAATGCATATACTGGTAATAATCCGGGGACGGAGGCGTAATTACCCATGCACCAAAGGACATCTCATGCTGCTTCTGCATGACTTTCTTGTAATCCACTGTCGATTCATTGGAATCCAAACGCAGGTCAAATCCACATGACCTGGCCTCTTCCCGCAATATCGCAAACATCCGATCCAAGATTGGAATAGACGGATAACTGATGGAAACAGAAAGCAAAGCCCCGTCCTTTCGTTTCAAAATCCCATCCCGGTTCGTCTCGGTAAAGCCGGCTTTACGGAAGGCCGCCCTTGCCTTGGAAATCGAGAAGGGACGTGCCTTGATCGAGGGATCACTGTAAAGGAGATACCCTTCCATAAACGAATCCAGCCGCTTGTAGTCGCCCCTGTAGATGACATCGATCACCTTCTGCCAGTTCATCGCATGCTGGATTCCGATTCTGATATCCCGCTCACTGAGTAACGGCTTTGTGATATTCATATACATCCCGCGAGGTAGGGAAGGATACTGGCTGTAGTAAGTCACTCTTTCGATGTAGCCGTTGAACACAGGATCTATCTCAGACTTTTCATACCAATATTCAGGGCGGGTCACATAAAACGAATCGATCTCCCCTGCACGGAAAAGCTCGAAGGCTTTTGACTCATCCCTAACCACCACGTGAAGCAACCGATCCGGATTGAAACGATACTTGTAGTATTTCCGGTCTTTCGCCCACCAGTTCCTTACCCTGCTCTGGGCGATGGAAACCCCTTTGACGATATCTTCCTCTTTCACCTCATAGGCTCCGGTAGTCGGTGGAAATTCCCACTGGTAGCGCTCTGAATAGTCCGGCCCGTATTCGGAGTAGAAGTGTGGCGGTGAGGGTGTGATTTCACCCGCGTCCTTGAGAGCATAAACCCGCGCTTCCGGCACAGAGATGGAAAGAGTCCTCTCATCATAAACCACGAATCCTGCGATCTCTTCCTTCCAATACTGCTTCTGATAAGGGTTGGTGATATTGTCCGAGATTCTCAGGTAGGAGCCATACAGATAATCACGCGCTTTCACCGGCACACCGTCAGAGTATCTCGCCTCTTCGTTGATACGGAAAAAGACCGTCCGCCCATCCTCGGACACAGCCCATTGCTTCGCGATACCCGGGATGATTTCGAGCGACTTCGGATGCATATCCACAAGCTTCATCTCGATATCGTCATAGAGGGTGCTCCGGAATCCGTTGTTCGAGTTATCACCAAATGGACGGATCGTGGGTGGAAAACTCCTCATATCCTGGCGGAAAGTCCCGCCCTTCTTCGCACGCGGATCACCGATTTCCTCGTGCTCCATACCATCTTCCCATTTCAGATCGCCTGGCAATTCAGAGATATCGGCAAAACGGAAATAGTCTCCAAGGCCAAGTCGGAAAGCCCATTTTCCTTCCTCGCGCTTCAGATTTATCAAATGCCTCTCCACCGCTTCCCTCTCCTCCCCTTCGAGCACATCCATGTCCGCCTCAGCCTTTCTCAGGGCTTTCTTCGTTTCATCCTGTTTCTCCAGAAGCCAGGACTTGATGAAACTATTGTATCTGGGAATGAAATCCTCAAAGCCCGAAGTACGGACGCTCTCAGTATCGTCGCTACGGCAGGCCGATATCAGAATGGAAGCCGATATCAGAAGCAAAATGGAGAGAAGTTTACGCATCAACGGTAGTAACTGTGTTTTTTCGGATCGAAAGCCTCGCGAATGGCCTCCCCGATGAATGTGATAAGAACCAGCATGCCAACGAGCACGAAGAACGTGGAGGAGACCAGCCACGGAGCCGACAGATTGGACAGGCCGTCATTCAACAATCGTCCCCACGTCGCGTATTCCGGCGGCAGCCCAAAACCCAGGTAGTCCAGGGCGGTGAGCGAGGAAATCAGCGAAGACATCGTGAAAGGCACCAGGGTAACGATGATCGCCACGGTATTCGGCAGGAGATGCCGGAAAATGATTCTCGGCGTCCCTGCGCCCAGCACACGGGCAGCAGCGATGTAATCCCGCTCCTTGTCGCGATAGGCAGCCGTCCTCATCAGGGAAGTGATGCCCATCCAGCCGAACAGGATCAGAATGACCATAATCACCAGAAGCCCCCTGAAATTTTCCGGAACCATGCTGGAAAAAATGATCACCACGAAAAGGAACGGCATATTGGAAAACACCTCGATGATACGGTCAAAAACCAGATCGAACCACCCACCCAGATACCCCATAAGCATCCCCAGTGTAATGCCGATGGCATAAACGATAGGCAGGAACACAAGCGCGGCTTTGAAATTCACCTGCAGCCCGCCATAAAGATAGGCCAGTACATCGTAGCCTTGGGAAGTAGTCCCAAGCAGGTTCCCTTGCTCCAGGATAGGCGGCGCGGGATGATACTTCACGGCCCGCAGCTCACCGCTTTCCAACTCGATGAAATCCTTAACATCACCCTCTCCACTGAATTTCTCCTTCTCCAGCTCACCAATGGAATACTCCGCACTATAGACCCTCTCGCCTTCAGCATTCCAGCCATCCACCGGCCCGCTGAGCACACCGTTTCTGAGCGTATAACGCAGATGGAATTTCCCATCCGCCTCATCATAATACCGGGCAGCCAGACCAAAATAAGGCTTCCTGCTACCGGTTTCATGATAGATCCCTTCACGCTGCACCATTGTGCAAGATCTCGGAGCCAAAGTATCCCCCGTGGAATCAAAGGGAATCAAAGGCATGATCACCTTCCCCGTTTCCTCACCAGACTCCTCCATAGCCAGCTTCAGCTTCCTGTAGTCCACAGGCGCCTGCGCACGCTCACCTTCCACCCCGAAGTCAGACCCTTTGTAAGGCTCGGGAGTGAAAGCGGGAAAATACCAACCTCCATTGTATTTCACAGCCAGCGCCTCATTGCCGACAACGAGCTGATCCAAAGCGGCAAAACCAGCCAGCCCCATCAATATCAGCAACGAATAATACCCACGGCGTATATCTTTGAAACGCTTGATTCGCCGTGCAGTCACAGGATTCGGGGCACCACCGAAATACGACTTCATCCAAAGGGAAAATCCCGCGAAAATCAAAATTCCCGCACTCACCCAGCCAAACCACAGAACGTTCTCCCCGCCGATCTCAGCCCGAAGAAACTGCGCATCACGACTTGCTTGGAAAAACCACCTCGCTGTCGGGAAATCAATACCCCACAGCTCGCCAAGGATGGCAAGAGCACCGACAAGAAACAGTAGAAATCCGATCGCGCGCCTGCTCATTTGAATTTAATCCTAGGATCCACCATCGCCACGATGATGTCTGAAATCACATTCCCCAAAAGCATCAGAAACGCCGCGATCGTAAGCGTCCCCATGATCACAGGAACATCCCGCGCGATTACCGCCTGATACTGCAACAACCCGAAGCCTTGAATATCAAACACCGTCTCAATCAGCATCGAGCCGCCGATAAAAATACTGATCAGGCTCCCCGCACTCGTAGCCACTGGAATCATCGAGTTCCGAAACGCATGACCGAACACCGCTTTCCGGAATCCAACACCCTTCGCCACCGCAGTCCGCACATAGTCCGCGGCGAGCTGATCCATCAGATTGTTCTTCGTCAGCATCGTTAGCATCGCAAATGAACCGATCAGATAACAAAGCAAAGGAAGAGCCGTGTGATGAGCCAGATCCTTCACCTGATCCCAGGGAGCCATTTCCGCGAAATCCGGACTCGTGAATCCAAACAGAGGGAAAAGATTCATCCGCGCGCCGAGATGCACCAGAAGGATCGCACCCAGAGCAAAACCGGGAATCGAATAGCCGATGAAAATCAGAATGGAACTGGCACTATCGATAAAAGTCCTGTGCTTCAGCGCCTTTAGAACGCCCAGGGGAAGACACACAGCGTATGTGATGATCGCCGTCAGCAACCCGAAGTAAACCGCCACCGGCACACGGGCCGCGATCATTTCCCACACCGGATCATTATACACTGTTGATCTTCCCAAATCCCCCTGCAACAGCCCGCTGAACCTCGTCCTGAATGCCACAACCCTCGGTGCGTAGGAAGGCACGTCCGCGCCTTCGATATTGCGTCGCTTGAATCTCTCCTGCCTCGCCTCCTCGTCCTCATACCGCAGCTTCCAACCATCCTCTGAGATATCCTCCCCCTCTTTATATTTCGCAGAAACAATTTTCCCGTCCTTTTTCCTCACCTTCGCCAGACGCCCGTCGCCATCGAGAACCAGCGACGCAACATTCTCAGGATCCTCATCCCTCCCGCCTATCGCATCGCTCCCCTGCTCTCCAAATTCCCCTTTGGAAATCCTCGTCTCACGCGGAACCAGCCCCAGCCACTGCAGGTAAGCCACAGGCATTGGCTTATCCAATCCATACTGCTCCTCCAACTCCTCCATCTGATCCTCGCTCAGGCCACCATTGGACTCGTTCGAAGACTTCTTCCCCCCACCCGAGTCCGCATTCCCCGCCGCCTGCTGCAGCATCCTGTCCATCGACCCGCCCGGCACAAACCGCGTGATCGCGAACACGACAAATGTAATCCCCAGCAAGGTCACCGGGATCAACAAGAGTCTACGAAGGAAATAACTTTTCAAATTAAGGGCACCGCTACTTTCTCACCACATCATCCCTTGGCAAGCCTTGCCAGAGACTAAAATTCCTGCCCCTTGGACTTCTTCACCGCCACCACATAGTCCAGCACCGCTTTCTCGTCGGAAGATCCCAGCCCCGCGTGCTTGATCATTTCCGGCATCGCATCCTCCCAGTCCATGATATCCACCTTTTCCGGCAGCTGGTATCCGTGACACTCACCGCACTTCAGCATATACACCACGTGACCCCGCTGCAGCCTTTCCAGAGGAGTCCCGCTCAGTCTGGCCATTTCAGGACTCGGATTCGGCACCTCTGAGATGCCACCCACAGCCCCTTCATCATCTTGTGGCAAGTCGCCCATGCCTCCGCCACCAGTCACACCCACGCAAGCACCCAGGAAAATTCCCGAAGCAATCATGACAGAGAAATTTCTAATGTTCATTTCAGAAAACCTAAATAATTCGAACTGCTTTCTCAATAAGAATCCCTCTCCACCAATAATACG
>JBPOGC010000064.1:0-15501 GCA_051251795.1 Luteolibacter sp.
TCATCCAATTGCTACCCGAGCTGAATTCCGGCGGAGTGGAGCGTGGAACTCTGGAGGTGGCGGATTTCCTTGTGAAGCGAGGGCATGAGGCGGTGGTGATTTCGAACGGGGGCAGGCTGGTTGCGGATCTGGAGAAGCTGGGCGCGCGTCATATTGCGATGCCGGTGCATAGGAAGAGCTGGAGGTCGCTGCTGGAGGTGAAGAAATTGCGGGAAGTCTTTGAAAGAGAGGGAGCGGATGTGGTACATATCCGGTCTCGGGTGCCGGGGTGGATTGCCTGGCTGGCGTGGCGGAAGATGGATCCAGCTACGCGGCCGCGGTTGGTGAGTACGGTGCATGGGTTTTACTCTGTGAATGCTTATTCGAAGGTGATGACGAGGGGGGAGCGGGTGATTGCGGTTTCTGAGAGTATCCGGGGCTACATTCTGAAGAATTATCCGGGGACGGATGAAGGGAAGATCCGGGTGATTCATCGGGGGGCTTCTCCGGAGTATTTTCCGAAAGGGTTTGTGCCGGATACCGAGTGGATGGGGAAATGGGAGTCGGAGCATCCAGGACTAGTAGGGAAGACGCTTTTGCTGATGCCGGGGAGGATTACGCGGTGGAAGGGCCAGGAGGATTTTTTGCGGGTGGTTGCTGGACTAAAGAAAGCAGGGCGTGAGGTGCATGGGCTGGTGGCCGGGGAGGTAAAGAAAGGGAAAGAGGCATACGGGGAGGAACTCAATGCGTTGGCGAGGGAGCTGGGAGTGGCGGAGGATGTGACTTTTCTGGGGCATAGATCGGATCTGCGGGAGCTGATGGCGATTTCCTCGCTGGTGTATTCGCTTTCGAGTGCTCCGGAGGCGTTCGGGCGGGTGTCGCTGGAAGCGATGGCTCTGGGGATTCCCGTAGTGGCGTATGACCACGGGGGAGTGGGGGAGCAGTTGGCAGAAATTTTCCCGGAGGGGCGAGTAAGGGTGGCTGATCTGGAGGGGGTGATTACCTGTAGTGAGAAGGTGTTGGAGGAGGGTTTGAAGCCAGGAGAGATTGGTGGGTTTACTTTGGAAAAAATGTTGGAAGCAACGCTGGGAGTTTACGAGGATCTGCATGCCGATGAGTGAAAACATACTGGTAGTGAAGCTGGGGGCGCTGGGTGATATCATCCTGGCGATGGAGGCGTTTCACGCGGTGCGGGCGAAGCATCCGGATGCGAAGATCACTTTGCTTACGCGCCCGCAGTTTGTTTTCCTGACGAAGGAGATGCCCTGGTTTGACGAAGTTTTGGAGGATATGCAGCCGAAACTTCACCAAGTTTTCAAGTTACTGAAATTTCGTAAATTGTTGCGTAATTCACAGTTTTCCAAAGTTTATGACCTTCAGGGGAATGATAGGTCAGGCTTGTATTTTAAATTGATGGCACCCGGTCAGCCGGAGTGGTGTGGGACGGTGAAGGGTTGCGCGCATCGGCGGCATGATCACCGGAAAGATCCGGTTCCGGCGACGGAGAGGTTGTTGAAATTTTTGGAATCGGTGGATGTGCCGAGGGCGGGCGAGCCGGAGCTTTCATGGCTTTCGGGAGAAGTTAGCGGATTGGGGTTGCCGGAGAAGTTCGTGATGCTGATTCCAGGTTGTGCGCCGCAGCATCCTCACAAGAGGTGGTCTGCGCGGCATTTCGCGGAGCTGGCGAATGCGCTTTCTGAAAAAGGGATGGGGACTGTGGCGGTGGGGACTGATGTGGATCTTCCGGCTATTGAAGAGATCCGGAAAGATGCGCCTCAGGTGGTGAATTTGGCGGGAAAGACGGATATCGGTCAGCTGGCAGAGATCGCGCGACGGGCGGAGGGGGCGGTAGGGAATGATACCGGGCCGATCCATATAGCGGCAATTGCGGGGGCGCCCACGCTTTCATTGATGTCTGCGAAGAGTGATCCGGTGCGTATGATCCCGAGGGGTGAGGATGTGGGGTTCCTGCAGCGGGACAGTCTGGACGATCTCGGGGCGGAAGAGGTTTTGTCTGCGCTACGACTACGTAAATCATGATTCCGAAAGCTTTGATACTCGACCGCGATGGCACGCTGATTGCCCATGTGCCTTACCTCTCCAATCCCGATGAGATGGTATTTCTGCCAGGTGTGGTGGAGGGTTTGGAAATTGCGCGGGAAACTGGAGTGAAACTGTTTCTACACACGAATCAATCCGGGGTCGGGCGGGGTATGTTCTCGATGGACGACGTTGGCGCTTGCAACGACCGATTGAATGAGATGTTGGGATATGGATTTGAGAAGGTCTGTATTGCCCCGGAGGCTCCGGGTGAGCCTTCAAAGTATAGGAAGCCTTCAGCGGAGTTTGCGAAAGAGGTGATGGGGGAGTTCGGGTTTTCTGAGGAGGAGATTTGCTATGTTGGGGACAGGGGGAGTGATATTGCGGCGGCTGAAGCGGCGGGGACGCGGGGGGTGGGAGTGCATACGGGGCTTGATGATTTGCCAGCGGAGTTGGAGGCTCTGGGGCTTTCCGGGAAGTATCCTGTGTTTCCGGATTTTCTCAGTGCTATCGAATTCCTTTTTCCCAAATCATGAAGACACCAGATCCTGCCGAGCGTATCCTGAACCTTGATGAGATGGTGGCTTTCCGTGAGAAGGCGCGGGCTGAGGGGAGGAAGTTTGTGCTGACGAACGGGTGCTTCGATCTCTTGCATCGGGGGCATTTGACATATTTGCGGCAGTCTGCGGAGCAGGGGGATCTGCTTTGCATCGCGGTGAACAGCGATGAGTCTGTGCGGACTCTTAAAGGTGAGGACAGGCCGTTGAATTCCGAGTATGACCGGGCGTTTGCGCTGGCTAGCATGAGCTGTGTGGATGCGGTGTTCGTTTTCCGAGGGCCGAGGCTTGATGCGGAGATCCGCGCGCTGAAGCCGGATATTTATACGAAGGCCGGGGACTATACGATTGATTCGCTGGATGGGTCTGAGAAGGCCGCGCTTCTTGACAGTGGAGTGGACATCAGGTTTCTCTCATTCGTCGAAGGGAAGTCCACTACGTCTCTGATTGAGCGGATGCGCTCCGACTCCTGAAATCGAATGCAAACCTCTGATAAAATCCTGGTAACCGGTGCGGCCGGCATGATCGGCAGTGCCCTTGTCTGGGAGCTGAACCGGCGCGGTTTTGAAAACATTGTCATCACTGATGTGCTGGGGACGGATGAAAAGTGGCGGAACCTGGTTGCTCTGAGATATCTGGATTATCTGGATGCGGGGCAGCTGCCGGGCGAGCTGGAATCGCCTTTGCTGGCGGATGTGAAGTGGGTTTTTCATCTGGGTGCGTGTTCTGCGACTACAGAGAAGGACGCGAGCTACCTGATGGAGAACAACTATCAGTATACGCAGAAGCTGGCGGAGTGGGCGCTGGCTGGCGAGAGGCGCTTTGTTTATGCGTCGTCTGCGGCAACTTACGGAAACGGGGATGAGGGGATGGATGACGGGCATGCGGAGCTGGAAAAATTCCGGCCATTGAACATGTATGGCTACTCGAAGCATTTGTTCGACATGCATGCGCGGACGAAGGGTTGGCTGGATCGGATTGTGGGGCTGAAGTACTACAATATTTTCGGACCCAATGAGGATCACAAGGGTGACATGCGCAGTGTGGTTCACAAGGCGTGCAGTCAGATCAAGGAGACCGGGAAGGTGCAATTATTCAAGAGCTACCACCCTGATTACGAGGATGGGGAGCAGGAGCGAGATTTCCTTTATGTGAAGGATGCGGTGGCGATGACTTTGCATCTGGCGTCGGCTCCTGAAGCAGCGGGGATCTACAATATTGGCTCCGGAAAGGCGCATACGTGGATCGATCTGGTGACGCCGATTTTTTCCGCGATGGATCTTCCGAAGCAGATCGAGTTCATCGAGATGCCGGAGGTGCTGCGTGGGAAATACCAGTATCATACCTTGGCAAATACGGCGCGGCTGGCTGAGAGCGGATGGGACGGGAAGCGTCACACGCTGGCAGAAGCAGTGACGGATTACGTGAAACACTATCTGCTTCCCGGAACCCGCCTGGGAGAGAAACCAGGTTTTTGATACGATTTTATGGCTGCACCGAATTTCAAAGAAACCCTGAGCGAGTTACGAGATGTGCTAGACGCATCCGCTTCGCTGGCCGAGACCGTGGAAGAGACGGGACAGTCGATCATTTCCTGTCTGCTTTCAGGAGGGAAGATTCTAACCTGTGGGAATGGCGGGAGCGCTGCGGATGCAATGCATTTATCCGAAGAACTGGTGGGGAAATACAGCAAGGAACGGCGGCCATTGCCAGCGATCTCTCTGTGCACCGATCCGACCGCGCTGACCTGTATAGGCAACGACTACGGGTATGAGCAGATTTTTTCCAGGCCTCTGGAGGCGTTCGGAAAAGAAGGGGATGTGTTGGTAGCGTTTTCCACCAGCGGAAACAGCCCGAACATTCTGACGACGCTCAAAGTGGCGAAAGAGGCTGGTGTGATCACGATTCTCCTGACCGGGAAGGACGGGGGAGTGGCGAAGGAGCTGGCGGATTTTGCATTGATCGTCCCATCACAGAACACGGCACGCATTCAGGAGGTGCATACGCTGATTCTGCATCAGTGGCTGGAGTTGGTGGATTCCGTTTTTTAGAAAGCAGATGAGAGAACCGGAGCGAAGTATACTCGTCCACATGAACCGGGAGCCGGTTGATGCTATGGGTGAGGTTTTCATGAGGTTGCCGTTCATGAAGGCATTGCGGAAGTGGGCTCCAGAGGCGGAGATCACGATCATTCCGGGGATAGGCGGGGCGCCTTTCTGGGAAGAGCTGCTGGCACCGATCACGTGGCCGCTTTTCGATCACTGCATCCGGGACAAGATGCCTGATCCGGCGGCGAAAAAGTATGATCTGGTGCTGGATATGGAGGGGGATGCGGAGAATTCGTTTTTTCTCAGAAAGTTTTCGAAGGGTCGGTTCTACACATGCGCGCTGCGTGGAATGCTGAATCTGCCGCGATTTCCCTGTTATCATGGGAAGCATGTTGCAGAGAAATATCTGGGTACACTCCGGCAAGTTACGGGTGCTCCTTGCGAACCTGAGTGGCCGTGGGATGTCCCGGAGGTCTACAGGCGGGCGGCGGATCGGCTTTTGCCGGGTGGCGAGACTTATGTGGGGATCGCACCTGGAGCAGGAGTTCAGGTGACCGGGAAGCTGTGGCCTACGGAAAACTATGTGGCATTGGCGGAGGGGCAGGCGACCCTTGGCAGGGTGCCGGTGATTTTTCTGGGAACCCGGGAGGAGGCTTGGAGGGGACGTTTTGCCTCGATCCCAGGGGTAAGATTTCCGCTGCAGGAAAATCTGGAATCGGGAAGTGGCCTGCCATCCGATCCGGTGCTGACAATGACGCTGGCAAGCAGATTGTCTGTGGCGGTGGCGAATTGCAGTGGGACGGGGCATATGTTGGCTACAGGTGGTGCTCCGGTCGTGACTTTATTCGGACCCAGCAGTCCGAAGAAGTTTCGTCCGCTGGCAAGGAAGGCGCGCCTCATCACGCCTCCGGCGGCGGGCGGGACAGATGTTTCAACCATTGTTTTGGGAGTTGTGGAAAAAGCGGTAGAAGAGATCATCGAGATTCCACCGGCTCTGATATGACCCATGACAACTTCTGAAATTCTTCAACGCCTGCCCGGGCTAAACATTCTCGTGATCGGCGATCTGATGCTGGATCACTACATCTGGGGTGATGTTCACCGCATTTCCCCTGAGGCTCCGGTACCGGTGGTGCACGCGAGTCGGGATACTTTCACGGCTGGAGGTGCTGCGAATGTGGCGTTGAACCTGGCTTCCATTGGGGTAAAGGCGGCGGTGATTGGGACTGTGGGGAATGATGAGCATGCGAAGAGTCTGCTGGGTTTATTGGAAGATGCGGGTATCGATGCTTCCGGATGCGTAGGGAGTGATGAGGTATCCACGATTGTGAAGACGAGGGTGATCGTGCGCACCCAACAGTTGTGCAGGATCGACAGGGAGGCAGCCAGGAGTGGCTACGCGCTGAAGGCTACGGATATACTGGAGAAGATGATCCAGGACACGGATGCGCTGATCGTCTCAGATTATGCGAAGGGAGTGATCACTCAGGAGCTTCTGGACCAGATTTTTTCGATCGCTAAAAAAGCGGGGAAACTCGTTGCGGTGGATCCGAAGCCGGCTCGTAAACTGCGCTTCACCGGAGCCGGACTGATTACGCCGAATCGCCATGAAGCACTGGAACTGGCGGGGCTGACTGAACCTGCCTTTGGCGATGAATACCCTCTGGACGAGGTGTGTGAGAAGATTCACGAGGTTTACGCTCCGCAGCTTCTAATTGTCACATTGGGCGCGGACGGAATGGCGGTTTGCCAGGGAGGCAAGGTCATCCGGACACTTCCTACGAATGCCAGGGAGGTGTTTGATGTCTCCGGGGCGGGGGATACAGTCATTGCAAGTTTGACGGCAGCACTGGCGGCTGGATCGAGCCCGGTGGAGGCGGCGCAGTTCGCGAATATTGCTGCGGGAATCGTTGTTTCCAAGGTGGGAACGGCGACTACGACAGCTGAGGAACTACTCGACACGGTGACCGCTTCGGCTTAAAAAATTCGCTCTCACAATCCCATGGCTGAACTGAAAAAAAGTATCCTAGCAGACCCAACCGCCAGACAACTGGTAAGGCGGGTTTTGCGCGAAAACTTCAGTCATTACATTAGCAGATACATAGTTGCCTTCGTTCTTATGGGGCTTGCTGCTGCTGCAACTGGGGTCTCGGTTTTCCTGATGCGGGACATTACCAGGGTGGTGTTTACTCCTTCTGAAGAACTCACCAATTCCGATGCATCTTCGGTGGGGCATAAAATTCCTTTTCTAAGCAATTTACTCGATAATTTCGAGTTTCTTTCTCAGCCGGGCATGGGGCTGGTGGTCGGGGTTGCGGTCTCGATTCTGATCGTCTTCCTGGTCAAAGGACTCGCTCAATATGGTTCCACTGTGATCCTGACAAAAATCGGGACGAACATCGTAGCCCGGCAGCAAAAGCGTCTTGGGAATCATATTCTGGATCAATCGCTGAAGTTTTTTGTTAGGTATCCCTCGAATGATCTGATTGTCAGGACATCACAGAGTGCGAATTCTGCCCGAGAGGTGATGAATCTGATGATGACCCGGGTGCAGGATGTCTTCACTGCGCTGGCTCTTTTTATTGCGATGTTCCAGCTGGACTGGCGGCTTTCGATTGGAGCGATTTTCGTGATGTCGCCTGTGGTTCTCCTGATAGGTAAAATCATCAAGAGAATCAAGAAGGTGGCGAAGATGCAGGTTCGCAGTGTGATGCAGGTGGTGTCCGCTGTGCAGGAAGCCATCCTGGGGAACAAGCTGATCAAATCCTACTCGCTTGAGTCTGGAATGCGTGTCCGCTTTGACGATGCCATTACTGGTGTGGAAAAGCTTTCCAGTAAGATGGCCATCGTTTCCTCCCGGAGTAGTCCTATCATGGAATTCATGGGCGGTGTGGCAATCGCCTCCATTGTGATGTATGGCGGCTACCGGAATGTGGTGCACGGTCAGAGTGGTGAGTCCTTGATCGCTTTCCTGACCGCTCTTTTGCTCGCCTATGAGCCGATCAAGAGGATCGCGAAGATGAATGTGAACCTCCACGCGGCTCTGATTGGCGTGAGAATGCTGTATGAGGTTTTGGACTCAGATTTTACAATTCACGACAAGAAGGATGCAAAGGATCTCAAAGTCACGAACGGTGAGATCAAGCTGGAGGGCGTTCACTTTTCCTACCGTGAGAATGTACCGGTGGTGCATGGGGTGGATCTGCTTTGTCCAGGTGGTTCGGTGACGGCTCTCGTAGGCCCATCCGGAAGTGGAAAATCCACTCTGCTGAATCTCATCGAGCGTTTTTATGAAACGGATAAGGGCTCGGTTTTTATTGATGGACAGGAAATCAAGGATGTGACGACCAGCTCGCTGCGCTCGAGTCTTTCGCTGGTGAGCCAGGATACGTTTCTGTTTTCCGATACACTGCGGAACAACATTCGCATCGTGAAACCGGATGCGACGGATGAAGAAGTGGAAGCTGCGGCGGAAAAGGCATTCGCCCACGAATTCATTCTAGAGCAGCCAGAGGGTTATGATACCCAGGTGGGCGAAAATGGTGGAGGGCTTTCCGGAGGGCAAAGACAACGGATTTCCATAGCCAGGGCTTTCCTGAGGAACTCACCGATTCTGCTTCTGGATGAGGCTACATCGGCTTTGGACAGTGAGTCAGAACACAAGATCCAGATCGCCTTTGACCATCTGATGAAAGGGCGTACTACGGTTGTGATCGCCCACAGATTCTCAACGATCCGCGATGCTAAGGTGATTCACGTAATGAGCGGTGGTAAGGTTGTCGCCAGTGGCAATCACGATGAGCTGGTGAGTGATGAAAGAAGTCTCTATGCGCATCTCTATCGTCTTCAGTATGAGGAACGCCCTAGAGAAGTAGTTGAAAAACCTCAAGCTGCGGGGAACGCCAACTGAGTTCCGATTTTGGAGTAGAGTTCGGTTTGTTTTGCGGAATACTCCAGAAGGTCGTCTGCGAGACGGACTTTTCCCGGCTCGAAAATCGTGATGGTGGATGAACCACCGAAGGCGAAGTAGCCTTTCTCAGCGGCTTTTTCCACAGGCTTCCCGGGTGTGTAGGTCTGGTGGATACTACCGACACATGTGGCACCGATTTCCATGATAAGGATGGTGCCGAATTCTTCAGTTTCGAGTTCGCAAAGGGTACGTTTGTTTGTCCAGAGATAGGCGAGTTTTTTCCGGAGGGCGATGGGTGACACGGAAAAGAGCGGGCCTTCTATGGTTTTCGTGGCAGATGGGATGCCTGCCGCCGGGAAGTGGAAGCGGTGGTAATCGACAGGGCAAAGGCGAGAGAGAACGAGGGAACCACTGGCATACTTTTCCGCAAGGGCTTTGTCTCCGAGTAAGGCAGGGAGATCGAAGCTTTGGCCTTTTACAAAGAAGGAATCGATCTTTGAAATATCCGGAAAGCCAAGATGGCGGCCGTCTGCCGGGAAAACAACTGGGGAGTCTGCGAGAGGGCGGGCACTGGGTTTGAGCTTGCGGTAGAAGAACTCGTTGAAAGATTTGAAGGAAGAGGGGGCTTCGGTGAAGTCGCTTGGGTCGAGGCCGTACTGGTCAATGAATGGTGAGACACGCGAAGCGGAGTCTGGCTTGGACATGCGGTAGCCATACCATTGTGAGAACGCTTTTCGTTTTACGAGGGCGTGGAGGGAGAGTTTGCCGAGGGGATTTCCATACACCCAGCGGAGGAAGGATTCGCCGTAGACTTGTTCTGTTTCAGTTTCCTGGGTGTGGCGGTTGAAAAATTTGATGGGATTCATGAAAAGGATGGGGAAATGAACCGCAAAGACGCGAAGACGCAAAGGGATTCGTGGAAGGAGCTGTTAGAGGAGTGCGCTTAGTTTTTCTTCGTCGAGAACTTCGACCCCGAGTTGGGTGGCTTTGTCTAGTTTTGAGCCAGCTGCTTCTCCGGCCAGGAGGTAGTCGGTTTTTTTTGAGACTGAACCGGAGACTTTGCCGCCGTTTTTTTCTATGAGTGCTTTGTAGTGATCTCGGCTTTCCGAAAGAGTACCTGTGATGACAAAAGTTTTCCCTGTGAGTGGGAGCTGTGGGGCTTCTGTAGGTAAGGGAGCGAAGTTGTTGGAGCTAGGGTCGAGATCCAGTTCGGAGAAGCGGGTTAAGATGTTTTGTCCGGCTTCGGAGTCGAAAAATGCAATTACACTAGCGCATGCTACTGGCCCCAGGTCTGCTGAAACGTTATAAGCTGAGATCTTATTCTGATTGAACTGAAGCTTCTCTTTCAAAAGTTCATAGTGTTTTTGGCGCTCGGCTTTCTCCTGATCGTTGGTGGGTGGATTATCCCGACTCCTCGGAGAGATCTCCCGCATTTGACTCTCAAGAGACGAATTTTGTCGAATCGTGCTGAGAATACTCGAACCAGGAATTTCGCTGAGGTTTTTATGGAGTCGTGAAAGTTCCTTGGAAGCCGATTCGCCGAGTTGCCGGATGCCCATGGCGAAGAGCCATTTGTTCAGGGGCTTGGTGCGGGCGGCTTGTAGCGAAGCGATGACTTTCGTTGCGTTTTTTTCTCCGAAGCGGCGGGGGGATTCGTCGGTGCCCAGGTTGAGGTTGGCCAGAGTTTCCTCGGTGAGTGAAAAGAGATCGAGAGGGCTGGTTGCGTGGCCGTGGCGGACTAGTGCTTCGGCTACGATTTCTCCCATGGAGTCGATATCCAGGGCTTTGCGGGCGGCAAAGTGGGTAATGGCGGTGACTGCCTGGGCCGGACATTCGAAGTTGGTGCAACGCCATGCGACGAATCCTTCTTCCTGGGTGATGGGTGCTTGGCAGGAAGGGCATTTTCCTTCGACGGAATCGTAGAGCGAGTAGTTTTCCTTTTCCGGATCGGGATTAATGACTTTGACGATGGCAGGAATGATTTCCCCGGCTTTTTCGACGAGGACTTGCGCTCCTTTGTAGATGCCTTTTTTGTTAATCTCGTCCTGGTTGTGAAGGGTGGCGCGGGAGACGGTGGAGCCTGAGATGAGGACTGGTGTCAGCTCGGCGACGGGGGTGAGGACGCCGGTGCGTCCGACTTGTATGGTGATATCGTTGAGGGTGGTTTCCTGCTGTTCCGGGAGGAACTTATAGGCGGCTGCCCAGCGTGGTGCTCGGGAGGTGGAGCCGAGTGTTTCTCGTTCCGCCCGGTTTAGGACTTTTATGACAACGCCGTCTGTGGCGTGGTCGAGATCGTGGCGGTGGGCGCTGTAGAATTTGATACCTCCGAGGAGTTCCTCTAAGGTATGGGCGATGCGGGTGGGGTGGTTTCTTGGGATGGAAACGCAATCCAAGAGGTCGTGAAAATCGGTTTCGCTTTCGAGGGTTTTGCCTTCGTAGGCGCCTAGACCGTGAGCGAGGAAGGCCAGGGGACGGGTGGCGACAATTTTTGGGTCGAGCTGTTTGAGGGTGCCTGCTGTGGCGTTACGTGGGTTGGCGAAAGTGGGCAGACCGGCTTCTTCGCGGGATTTGTTAAGGATTGCGAAGGCGGAGTTTGGCATGAAAATTTCGCCACGGACTTCGAGAACAGCAGGGAATTTTTTTACCGAAAAGGATAGCGGAATGTTACGAATGGTGCGGACGTTTTGTGTGACGTCATCGCCGGTAGTGCCATCGCCGCGAGTGGCTGCGTATTTCAGAGAGCCGTTTTCGTAGAATAAGGTGACGGCGACACCGTCGATTTTCGGCTCCATGGTCACGGAGATGTTCTCGCGACCTAGGTTTTTCTGGAGACGCTGATAGAAGGTGGTGAGTTCAGCTTCGGGGGTGTCGGTGTCTTTCAGCTCAAAGACATCATCAATGCTGAGCATCGGGACAGGGTGGGCGACTTGGGAAAAGCCATCGAGAGGGGTGGAACCGATGCGTTGGGTGGGGGAGTTGGGATCAGCGAGGACAGGGTGAGATTTTTCAAGGTCTTCGAGTTCGCGGAAGAGTTCGTCGTAGTCTGAGTCGGAGATCTCCGGTTCGGCTTGCGTGTAGTAGAGATGATTGTGGTGGTTGAGAAGATGGCGGAGCTCGGCTGCTCGCTGCTCGGGAGGAGTGGGGCTGGGTTGGGAGAAGAGATCTGACTGCTCGGAAGGCATGGGAAATGAATAATGGAGGGAATGGTCAGTGCCAAGTGATCAGTGAGAAGACTTGGGTTGACGTGTGGACTTGGTGGTTGCAGGTTTCGGCTGTTGAATGCTGTGAATTACAAGGTTGGGAATGAGAAGCTGGTCAAAGTGATGGACAATGCGTCATCGCACTTGCGGGGGCTGTTGGAAAAGCAGGGTCGGGCGGACGGGGGATTGCGGATTGCCGTGATCGGCGGGGGATGTTCCGGTCTCCAGTATAAGATGGATCTGGTGGACGGGCCGCGAGACCGGGATATTCTGGTTCCGAGTAACGGTGTGAATGTGGTGATCGATCCTAAGAGCGCACTTTTTGTCAGTGGGAGTGAGTTGGATTACTCTGATGACTTGCAGCAAGGTGGTTTCAAAGTGACGAACCCGAACGCGGTGGTGACTTGTTCGTGTGGAGAGAGTTTTGCGGCCTAAGGTGGGAACGTTGAACATCGAACGCCCAACATTGAACATCGAATGGAGGAGTTATGATGAATGCGTTTGAGAGGCTGGGGCTACAGCTTGGGCTGGTGGTTTCCGAGGAGGAGGTGCGGGATGGTTTTCGAAAAGTGGCTGCTGAATTGCATCCTGACTCCGGAGGGGATGCGGGGGAGTTCGCAGCGCTGCAGGTGGCTCAGGAGGTGTTGCTTAGTCCAGGGAAGAGGCTGAAGGAGTGGGTTTTGGCAAACGGGCTGGAGATTGACTCACGAGGAAGTATCGGTGGGGAACTGATGGATCTGTTCCAAGAGGTTGCGACTGTGGGTGCGGCGGCGGAAGAAGCAGTGAAGGCGGCTGAGAAGGCTCAGTCGATACTGGCCAAGGCGATGGCAGAAGTTCGGACAATTGCCGAACAGGGGAATGTGAAGGATCTGTTGGCGCGTGTGGAGGGTGAGATCGCGGGGCGGGAAGAAACTTTCCCGGCTGTGGAAAAAGGAAACGTGGATGCCGCCGAGGTGATGCGGGATCTTGTCTTTCTGGAAAAGTGGCGCGCGACGCTGCGCGGGCTCTATGGCCGCCTGATCTAGCGGCCTGGCACAGGTGTGGCTCTTGGCACGGCTCGGGGCGGGGCGGACTCAGTGATACGGGTGAATTCCGATGTCTTCGAGAGGTAGAAAATCGACGCTCCTCCGGCGAGTCCCAAGATAAGAAAAAGTAGAATGAAGAGGAGGAATAAAGTTTTCATAAGTTCAGATGAAGCGGACGGCGTGTTTTTTGGAGAGCTTCAGAGTGTCGCCCGGTTGAGGGGTGACGGCCATGAATGGATCGGTGAGTTTCTCACCATTGAGTTGCACGGAGCCGGAGGTGATGAACTGTTTTTTCAGTTCTCCGTTCGATTTCTTCAATTGAAATGCAGTGTGGAATGCGTGCGAGGACAGTGTGAGGACGGTGAGATCGGCTGGAAGGTCTGAAATTTCAAGCTCGGGAAGATCGGCAGCGGAGAGGTCTTTCTTGGAGAAGCGGGTATCCCAGTCAGCTCGGGCTGCTGTGCCTTCTTCATTGCCGTGGTAGCGGGTCGTGAGTTTTTCCGCCAAGGATTTCTTCGCATCCATGGGGTGCATGTCCGCCGCCAATGTCTCTCCAAGTAGGAGGGTATAGTAGCGGGACATGAGCTCGTCGGACACCGACATGACTTTGCCAAACATTTCCTGCGGGAGATCGCTGACGCCGATATAGTTCCCGTAGGATTTTGACATTTTTTTGACTCCGTCGAGGCCTTCGAGAAGTGGCATGACCATGACGACCTGTTGTGGCTGGCCTTCATCTTTCTGCATGTCGCGGCCGACAAGGATATTGAAGAGCTGGTCGGTGCCGCCGAGTTCGACATCGGCACGGATTTCAACGGAATCCCAGCCTTGCATGACAGGATATTGCAGCTCGTGTAGGCGGACTTCCTGTGCGGAGTCGAGACGATTCCGGAAGTCCTCGCGCTGGAGCATCTGCTGGAGGGTGACGCGGGAATTGAGTCGGAGGATTTCCTCGTAGGTCATTTTCCTGAACCAGTCGCCATTGTAGACGATCTCGGTTTTGTCACGGTCGAGGATTTTGAAGGCCTGTTCTGTGTAGGTGGCGGCGTTTGCCAAGACTTCTTCCCGGGTGAGCGGTGGGCGTGTGGCGGAGCGGCCGGAGGGGTCGCCGATGGTGGCGGTGAAGTCACCGATAAGGAGGACTGCCTTGTGGCCGAGTTCTTGGAATTGGCGGAGTTTTTCAATGACCACGGTATGGCCAAAATGAATGTCAGGGGCGGTGGGATCGACACCAAGCTTGATGCGAAGAGGACGGCCGAGTTTGAGTTTTTCCAGGAGTTCTTTTTCTGAAAGGACTTTTGCCGCACCTGTTGTTAGAATGGAAAGCTGCTGATCTGGAGACACGTGTTTTGGGAGGGTGCTTGAAGGGTGGTGTGAGGCTATTTGCCTTTTTTCTTAGGCCGGGTCTTTTCGATCTCCTTCAGCCTTCCGATAGCGCGCGTGGCGAGATCGGAGACCCGCTCGCTGTCGGCGGATTTGACGACGTCATCGAGAAGACTGAAAACCCATGGTGCCGGAGGAACATTTGCCAAGCCGCGGATAAGTTTGAGTTGTTCCTCCTGGGTTTTTGACTGGCCGGCAAGTTGGCTCCAGACGTCCTCAAGATTGTCCTCGGAGCCGTTGGCGTATTTCATAGCGGAATCGAATGCGCGGTTGCGGAGCTGCATGTCGGGGCCGGAGGCGATGAAATCGATCAGCTGGCCGTAGCCTTTGTCATCACCCCAGTTACCAAGTGCGACCAAAGCTGCGATCTTGTTCTTGTCTTCGCTGCTTTCGAGATTCTGTTTGTTGATTTCCAATGCTTTTTTACCACCGGTATAGCCAAGCAGGCGGAGGATGGCATGACGAGTGGTGTCATCAAACGCGGCTTCGTAAGTAGGCAGCAGGATGCGCTCGAAAGGTATCTTGTTCGTTGTTTGCGAAATGAGTGCGGCTGCGTTCGCTTCGGCAGCTTTACGCACCAAGTCGTTTGAGTTGGATTTGATAATCTCGATGAATGTTCCGAAGTTGTCCTGTGTGGCAATGGAACGCGTGGCTTCTATAGCAGCGACGGCGGCCTTGGGATCATCGGACTTCCTTGCATAAGATAGCAGAGGGGCGACTATTTCAGGATTTTTCCTGAGTTTCAGGACTTCGCCAAGGAGCTTCGTGCGGACATCCGGAAGCATGACCTCCGTCTTGGTAGCGAAATCGACGATGCGCTTGTCGATGTCTGTGCCGTCGGTTGCCTTTGAGAGGTAGAGAGCCTGATAGGTTGCATTACGGTCGTTGTTTGAAGCAACAGTGGCGGCTGCACCAAGGAGAATTTCGAGATCTTCCGAATCTATCGGAACTTCCGTTGTCGAAGTTTTGGCTGCGAGGGCTACGAGCTCGTTGTAGCGCTCGGTGTCCTTGTTGCCTGACATACGACTGAGGAGGACGATGACGAGGATGACAGCGACGAGACCCAAGCCGATACCGAGAATCACTTTGGGTGCATTGCTCGATTTCGGCTTTGTTACCGCCATTGCCTGGGCTGGCTTTTCTTCGGACGTTTCTTCCGTGATTTCCGGAAGCTTGGCCGGACTGGAGATGCCCGGTGCAGGTGTCTGGATGAGAGGTTTTGTGGAAATCTGCGGGCTTGCTGGAGAAGAGGGGCTGGGCTTGGTGATAAGCAGGGGAGTCCCCGCCACTGCCGGCGTGGTTGCCTTCAGGATGGGAGCGGATGCCTGGACTTTTGGTTCGGCCTCTGTTTCTTCAACC
>JBPOGC010000065.1:0-15490 GCA_051251795.1 Luteolibacter sp.
GATTGCGATTGCTCCATGCTGGAGATCAACCCGCTCGTCACCACTCCGGATGACCGCGTGCTCGCTCTCGACGCGAAGTTCGACTTCGACGACAACGCCCTCTACCGCCACCCGGACATTGTAGCCATGCGCGACAAGGAAGAGGAGGATCCACGTGAGGTCGCCGCTTCCGAATATGATCTCAACTACATCGGCCTTGATGGAAACATCGCCTGCCTCGTAAACGGTGCCGGCCTCGCCATGGCGACCATGGACATCATCAAGCACTACGGTGGTGAACCTGCCAACTTCCTCGACGTAGGCGGCGGCGCAACCAAGGAGCAAGTCACAGCGGCGTTCAAAATCATCCTCGGTGACCCGAACGTGAAAGGCATCCTGATCAACATCTTCGGTGGTATCATGGACTGCAACGTCATCGCTGAAGGCGTGGTAGCCGCAGCGAAGGAAACCGGCCTCCCGATTCCCCTCGTAGTCCGCCTTGAGGGCAACAACGTCGAAGCAGGCAAAGCCACCCTCGCCGCCTCCGGCATCAACATCGTCGCAGCAGACGACATGGCAGACGGCGCTGAAAAGATCGTCAAAGCAGTAGGCTAAAACCCCTGAACGAAACAATTTAAAGAAATACTGATATGGCCATTCTCATTGATGAAAACACCAAAGTCCTCGTGCAGGGCATCACCGGCGGCTTCGGCGGCCGTCACGCAAAGCTCTCGCTGGATTACGGAACGAAACTCGTAGCTGGTGTCACACCTGGAAAAGGTGGGCAGAAGTTCGAGAACGTCGTGCCGATTTTCGACACAGTTTCCCAGGCAGTAAACGAGACCGGAGCCTCCGCTTCCGCCATCTTCGTCCCGCCTCCATTCGCAGCTGACGCCATCCTCGAAGCCATGGACGCTGGCGTAGAACTCATCGTCTGCATCACGGAAGGCATCCCAGTCATGGACATGATGAGGGTCAAGGCCGCGCTGAAAGACTCCAAGTCCCGCCTCGTGGGGCCGAACTGCCCGGGTATTGTTACTCCAGGCCTCGGCGACAAGAGCCACGGTGGCTGCCGTATCGGCATCGCCCCGGGTTACATCCACAAGCGCGGCAACGTCGGCGTTGTCTCACGCTCCGGCACACTCACTTACGAGGCTGTGTTCCAGCTTACGCAAATGGGCTACGGACAGAGCACCTGCGTCGGTATCGGCGGTGACCCGATCAACGGCACCTCCCACCTCGACGTCCTGGAAATGTTCAACGAAGATCCTGAGACCGAAGCCATCATCATGATCGGCGAAATCGGCGGCACGGCGGAAGTCGAAGCTGCTCGCTGGGCAAAGGAAAACTGCAAGAAGCCAATCGCTGGTTTCATCGCTGGAGCCACGGCACCTCCGGGACGCCGCATGGGTCACGCAGGTGCGATCGTTGGCGGCGAAGAAGATACTGCCGAAGCCAAGAAGAAGATCCTTGCCGAGTGCGGCATCGGAGTCGCAGAGACCCCGAGCGACATGGCGAAGACCCTGATGGAAATCTGGGGCAAGTAAGCTCCGTCAGTTCACTCCACCACGACGATGGTGGAGCCGAATTGACTACTACGCTTCCCAAGACTCTCCCCAAAACGCATTTCACTAATCGTTCCATCCAGGAATAGAGCGTTTTCACATCCAAGGCTCCGAAAGAGGTCTGCGAATCCCCAAAGGTTCGGCCAGACCGGTGAGTCGCTCTTGGAAATCGCGAAGATCACTTTCCCGTCCTTCGTCACGCCGACTCCGTTGCGCAGCAAGCGCGAGTCGGATCCTTTATTAAATGCCGGATGCGTTTTCCCGTCCTGCAACAGCAGCGGCCCTGACTGCACTGCATAACTTATCGCTTCCCCTTTCGGCGGATGATTTTCCGTGGCCACAACCCGTGCGCCTTTTTCGGAAATGAGAAAAACTCCGTTCGGCTTCAGGAAAAAGTTCCCCTTCCCCGGCTTGCGATTCACCGGCAGAAGTTGCTTTCCCTCCTGCACCAGCACACCGCTCGGCACGCCACCGGGCTCGAAGATTCCGCCGTTCATCAGCATCAAAGGCGTTTCACCCCGGCTCTCCACGAAACGTTTCACCGAAGGAAAATCCCGCAACCGGTTCCTCTTTCCGTCCTTCCAGACGATACGCACATCCTTCGCATCCGCCTTCCAGACCAGATAGCTCACCCCGGCTCGCTTCACTGTTTCCGGAGCCGCTATGGAAACCAGACACAACCCAAGCCATACAATCATCATTCTCGCGATCATCTTCTTAACCTAGTCTTTCTTCAGCGGAGGGAAAGATCTCATGAAGGGTTTGCGGGCGGGCGATTTCCAGTCTAGCAATTGCCCGAACATGTTTTCCTTTTCCATTTTCGATATACCCGTCCGCGTGCAGCCGTTTTTCTGGCTCACGATGGTAATCCTGAGCGGTGGTTTTCAAGGAGGAGGCGACTCGAAGGAAGCACTTCTCAGCATCGTCGTCTTCACCATCGCCGGCTTCATCTCCATCCTGGTTCATGAGCTTGGCCACGCGCTGACGGCGAAGCATTTCGGGAAAAAGGTGGAAATCGTCCTCCAGGCATTTGGCGGATACGCGGCTTACAGTGGCGGCGCGCCATTGAGCAGACGCAGAACCTTCATGGTCACCGCCGCTGGCCCGGCTTTGCAAATCGTTCTGGGCTTGGCTGCCATCGCTTTCAAAATGTCAGTTCAAATCACCAATCCAGCGTTAAACGGGTTTTTGAACGATCTCATACTAATCAGCATTTTTTGGGCACTTCTGAATCTTCTGCCCATTCTTCCCTTGGACGGGGGGCGGTTGCTCCAAACCGTTCTGGGCCCCCGCCACCTGCGCACCACCTTGATCATATCGTTGGTGGTTGGTGCCCTGGTGGCTATCGGATCCCTCCTGGCTTTTGGGCGCGGTGGGATTTTCATGGCAATATTCTGCGGTATGTTCGCCTACCAGTCTTTCAAAGCTCTCCAACAGCCTTCCTGGCGTTAGCCGAATAACAGCCTCAAAGCCGCAAGTGTGGCGAAGCCGACGATCATCCACTCGAAAGCGGCTTGCGGTACTTTCCCGATAAGCCAGCGGCCGAGGAAAATCCCTGTGACCCCCCCGACAGAAGCTTCGTGTTTTCCAGATTAGTCAGTTTCAGCCTATCTGGGCGCTCAACGCAAAAGCTTAAAGTTTTCATCAAAATGACGAGGCTGACAGCAGAATTACCTTCTGTTTAACTCTGGGGTCTTCGTTTTCCGTGTTCCGGCTTTTTTTGGCTGGGAACCAGTCGGTGAAACATGGGGAGTTTCTATTATTGCTATTGAGATTCGTTAGCGTAAATGGGAGCTCGGTTGAATTCCCAAATGAAGCTCCAAAAGACGGTATTGTATGATGATGCCAGCGTGCGGCTGACTCATTGGGGAGGTGTTTCTGGATTTTCGGAGATCTGGGGGGATTCGCTAGAGAGTTTGCGGCATATATTTTGCCTGAATTTCGGGGGGGATTTGGTGGTTCTCCAGGGGGAGAAGAGGATTCATTTGGTTGGGCAGATGATTGGGAGTTTTCAGGTGACTGATGATTTGACGGCGACAACGATAGCTACGGCGAAGAGGGCGTTTGATTTTCTGGTGTTGGAGGTTTGTTCTGAGTGGATTGCAGATTTTTTCAAAGGGGGGCTGGAGGGTGGGGGTGGAAATTATCTGAGGTGGTGGGAGGAGGGTTCGGCAGATCGGCTGGCGCCGGCGCGTGTACTGACCCAATGGGAGCAGGCTTTGTATTCGGTGATTCAATCTCCGCCCGAGGATGTTCTTGTGCGGGATTTGTGGGTACATGCGCAGATCCGGGGCTTCATGAGTCTTCAGGTCTTCCGCAAGGATCAGACGTTGTTTTGTATGAGGCAGAAGGGTGTGATGAAAACGCGGGTTGCCAGTACTTTGCTGTGGCTGAGGGAGAATCTCGACGAGCCGCTGGATTTGGCTGGTTTGGCGGAAAGGGCGTCGCTGACGGCGACTTCGTTGAGCCGCCTGATTAGCAATGAAACGGGGAAAACGCTTTCCCGGCATTTGCGGGCGATGAGGGTTGAGCGGGCTTTGGAGTTGATCACGGAGGAGAAGTGCTCGGTGACGGAGGCGGCTTTCGAGGTGGGGTATAGTAGTCTCAGCCATTTTACCAAGGCGTTCATGATAGAAACGGGTCGGAAGCCTTCGGATTTCCTTTAGCCTATTGCTTGCCATTGAGGATGTCAGCCCAGTGTTCGAGGTGTTTGTCCCCGGGGATGAGGATATCGAGGGAAACGGTTCCGAAGGAGTTGTAGACGGAGATTTTCGAGTGGGTTTCCCCATCGAGCCGGGCGGTGTCCAGGCGCAGTATATGGATGTTTCCGAGGTCGATTTCCACGATACTACAAATATCATGGGAAACGATGGAGATGACTCCATTTTCAAGGGATAGCTCTCCGTTGAGCATGGTGACGGATAAGGAGGTGGCTTCCGAGTGGGCTTGAAAGATGATGCTGGATTCCTTTGAAACGAGGTCTGTGAACCAATGGTAGAAGGGAAGTCGGGTGGCGTTCTCGCGTCTCCATTTTGATGCTTTGTAACAGCACTTGCAGGGTTTCCTTGTTTTGTTTTCGAGTTGCTCAAGGAGCTTTGTCTGGTCTTTGCGACCTAGATGGGAGCGGCGGCAAGCTGCGAGATTGAGGGAGAATAGCTCGGAGTTTGTGATGTTGGGGATGGCCGCTATCATGAGTGCCCGAAGGTTTTCTTTTGAGATGAATTCGATTGCTTCGAAGCCGCGTTCCTGGTGGGAGAGTGTGGTGCCGATGACGGCGCGGATCTCTTTGGGGCAGATGGATAGATTTGCGTCGGGGAAGCTGTAAGTTACGCCTTCATCAATGATGAGGAGGTCGAGGACACTGCCGAGTTTGGAGATTTCCGCGACTGTGTTTCTGGTGTGCAGGTAGAGTTTGCCGGAGTGTTCTATGTTGGCGAGGATTTGTGCGGGAGGTGTTTGGTAGAGGTGGTATTTTTCCGTGGAGATAGGATTTTTATTCATAAAATTCAGAGCAGGAGAGAAGTTGTGGTGAGGTGGAATACGCATGAACATTGCACGCTGTGTTGCTTTTTCCATTTGCACAGACCATGAGGAAGATCCTGATGGGGTCTGCAGAGATTCTGCTAGCGGTGGGTTTGCGGAGATTAGCTGAGGATTGGCAAGAGGGAGGCGTGCTTGGGGTGGCAATGATATTTTAGCGCAAATATAGGGCAAGCAGCCGTTAGCGGTGGGTGAGCTGTGGTGGGTAGCTTCTGCGCTGTGAAAGATACATTTACACTGATGGCGCTGGCGGTTTTTTCCGCTTCAGCTTTGGTAGCGAGTGCGGAAACTCCGGAGGATTTCCAAAAAGATCGTGAGGCGATTCTTGAAATGGCGGGGGCTTATGAGGTGCGGTTCCGTTTCGAGGAGGTTTTCCCTATCGAGAAGGACTATAAACTGAAGGAGCGCTACGATGAGAGTGCCCATGAATTGGTGAAAGTGGTGAGCGATACCGGTGAGCGTATCGTGCTGCAGCATTTGCTGGTGGTGGGAGATGAGGATGAGCAGAAGGTCATCAAGCACTGGGGACAGGTCTGGACGTATCAGGATGGGAAAATCCTGAATTATGACGGTGGGGTGGAGTGGACAAACGTTGATGTAAAAGGGGGGGAGGCTTCTGGTATGTGGGCGCAGCTGGTGACCCAGACGGATGATACGCCGCGTTATGAGGGTCTGGGCAAGTGGACTCATGTGGGAGAAACGAGTGAGTGGGTTTCCACAGAGACACGTAGGCCGCTGCCGCGCCGCGAGTATACGAAGCGCGATGACTACGATGTTTTGGTGGTGGAAAACAGGCACATCGTGACGCCGCAGGGCTGGAGTCATTTTCAGTACAATCTGAAGCGGAATGAGTCCGGTGAGGTGCCTTTTGATCTCTGTATGGAGCTGGGGCTCAATACGTATACGAAGATGGGCGAGGGGGAGCTTGCCGCGGCAGAGGACTGGTGGAAGGAGAATGAGTCCTTCTGGAGGCCGGTACATGGGGCGTGGGTGGAGGCTTTCGATGAGGCTGCATCGATCGACCTGGAGGTGGAGACGGAGAAAAAATCCTACGTCCGGCAGTTCAAAGAGCTGTTGAGAGCAGGGAAGAAAGAGGGGGCAAAGAGCCCGGAAGGTGTTTCCGAATTGGTCGGGAAATTTATCACGAAGTAACGAACTGGAAAAAATAGATTTTATGAAAAAAATAACATATAGCCTACCATTGATTGTCTGTCTGGGAGCGGCGAATGCAGAGAAACCTACAGGTGAGCTCGATGAGGTTGTGGTGATTGCGGATCGCTATGAGCAGAAGAAGTCCGAGACGAGTGTCGCTGTGTCGGTGATTGATGAGGAGAGGTTCGAGTTGTTTCAGCCGCAGACCTTTGACGATGTGTTTCGTTTTGAGCCGGGTGTGGAGTTCAGCGGTGGCCCTCGTGTGACGGGTGAGCAGCTGGAGATCCGTGGTCAGGGCGGGAATGCAGTGACGGTGCGCATCGATGGCGCCCGGCAGAACTTCGTATCCGGCCATGCGGGGCAACGCTTCTTCGTGGATCCGCTGTTTCTTACTTCCGCGGAAATCATCCGTGGGGCGCAGAGCCACCTGTATGGTTCCGGTGCGGCTGGGGTGGTAAATCTACGGACATATGAGCCGGACGATTTGCTGGCGGCGGAGAAATTTTTCGGAGGGAAGATCCATGCGGGCTATCAGTCGGTCAATGACGAGCAGGCATACTCCGGTCTGTTCGGTCTGGGGGACGAGAGGTTGAGCTTTTTGCTAGGCTTCGTAAACCGCAGCGCGGGAGATATCCGGCTGGGCAACGGGCTGGACTCGGTGGGATCGGCGATAGACAGGGATAGCTATATGACGAAGTTCCAGTTCTCCCCGGATGATGATCAGGAGCTGGCCTTCGGGTACAATTACTATGAGTCCAATGACCAGAATGGTGCGAACCCGCAAGCGGAAGAAAGTACGAGCAATGCTCTGGTGGATCGGGATATTACGTACCATCAGTTCACTTTCGGATACTCATGGAATCCGGGTGACAATGATTTGATAGATCTGGATCTGACGACGTATTATAACCAGACCAGCCAAGTCCGGGATTATTTGGGTACGACGGGGAGTAATGTGGATCGCAGGAACGAGCATCAGCTTGAGACGTATGGGGTCGATCTTTCGAACCGTGCACGTTTTGATGCCTTCGGGGCTGAAAATACTCTGGTTTCCGGATTGGAAGTTTCCCTTGATGAGCAAGAGGGATCGGAAACTCGGGATACTTTCAATTCCGACGGGCTTCCGGGTAGCTCCAGCGGTAGGCCGGATGCTGAGTCCGAAAGTGTGGCAGTTTTCCTGGAAAACCAGGCGGCTTTCAGAAATGGAACCACGCTCACGGCGGGGCTGCGCTACGATTACTATGGCACCGACGGCAGGGATGGTTCGCAGAGTGACAGTCAGTTTTCGCCGCATTTGTCGATCCGTCATGAGGTGGTGGAAGGCATCTCCGTATATGCGGATTATGCCCATGCATTTACGGTTCCGACGCTCAACGATATTTATCAGGACGGGAGCCATTTTGGTGTGGTTCCGACATCGTTTTTTCCTGCGGTTAGTTACTTTGAGGAGGTTTTTGTTCCCAGTGAGCAGCTAGGAGCTGAGAGTAGCCAGAATTTCGAAATCGGGGTGGATGTGGATCGCGAGCTTGCTTGCGGAAACTTTCAGGCAAAGCTGGCAGGTTTCTATAAAAAGGGGGAGGATACGATTGATTCCGAGATAGTGGGCGGTGCGAGCAATCCGCTATATTTCGGTTTCGCGGGTCCTGGAACTTTGACTCAGGCGTTTCGACAGTCTGTGAATCGGGATGAAACCACAATTCTCGGAGTAGAACTGGATATGACCTATAAGACCGATCTCTGGTATGCCCGTCTGGCTTACTCTTATATCGAAGGGGAGGATGAGTCCACGGGAGAAGAGCTGAATACTATTCCGGGAGACAAGCTGTATCTGGAGGGTGGTTACACTCCGTCCGATAATTTTACGGTGGGTATCAATGCGCTGTTCGTGGGAGGCCGTGATGGGAAGGTGAATGATGAGTCTCTCCAGACGAGTGGCTATGGTAGCTTCGGGCTGTTTGCCTCATGGACGTATGATGACCACCTGACTTTGACTGCAGGGGTGGACAATCTGTTTGATAAGGAATACCAGCGAACCAATGTGGTGAATACAGAGGCTGGGCGAAATCTTTATGTGAGCGCGTCCTACTCGTTTTAGCGGGATTTATGGACGCTGAAAAGTAAGCTTGTTGATGCTGGGAGGGGTAGGTCCGTGTGGTGGCCTGCCCCTTTTCCTTTGGCGAGGGTGATCCACGGCCAAGGCACCTCGCGGACACTGAAACGATCCGCTAGGTAAGCAAGCTCGACCCCCAATAGACGCACGGACTTTTAAACGGCCTAGCCGAATAACAACCTCACGGCCGCGAGTGTGGCGAAGCCGACGACCATCCACTCGAAGGCGGCTTGGGGGACTTTTCCGATGAGCCAGCGGCCTAGGAAAATCCCCGCAATCACCCCGGGGAGTAGCTTCGCGTTTTCCAGGAGACTGTCCTTGGTTATGATGTCGAGATGAGCTCCGAGCGGGACTTTGATCAGGTTCACCAGCAGGAAAAAGCGTGCGCCGATTCCGATGAGTTCCATCTTTGGGATGCGCCTTGTCAGTAAATACAGCTGTACGACCGGGCCCGCGGCATTCGCCATCATGGTTGAGAAACCTCCCATCACACCCGCACCGTTTCCAAAAAACCGTGAGTCAGCGAGCTTCAGAAAGGTCTCGGGCTTCAGCTTCCGCATCACCTGCATGGCGATCATGAAGAGTACGCAACCAGCAATCACCTGGCGGGAGGTATGGTCATCGATTTCCCCGAGCAGAAAATACCCTAGTCCCAGGCCTATGAGTGTGGCGGGCAGAAGCTTCCAGACCGGCTCCCAGGATCCGTGTTTCAGAAACGCCGGGTAGGCCATGAGGTCCGCGGCGATGAGCAGTGGCAAGGCAAGGCCCACCGAAGCCTTCGCCCCGTAAATATCTGCCAGCAGAACAACGGAGACCAGGGAGATGCCACTGAACCCGGCCTTGGAAAGACCGATGCACAGCGCCGCAACCAGAGCGATGGCAAGTGTGATCGGATCGTTAAGCATCCCTGCAGACAGACTGCCGGCTTGAGCCGCGATTGGCGAGACTCACTCAGGCTTCGCCAAGAATTTGCCGGTCACTCTTGCTCAAGTGCCGGACATCGGAAGCATGCCGGACATACACCGCGTCTTCACCGATGTTCGACGCAAGATCGCCAACGCGCTCAAGGGAGCGGACGACGAAAATGAGGTGAAGATATTCCTGGCTGCGGCCGCTGGGCTCCTCAAGGCGCTCGCCGTAATTCGCCGTCACCTCGTGATGCAGCTTGTCGAGCTCCTTGTCACGGGCGTGGAGTGAGGCACCGAGAGCGGCATCGCCATCGCTGTAGGCGGCGATCGCGTCACGGAGCAGTTGATCCGCTAAGGTATAAAGCGGTTCGATCAGCCGGGCGTCCAGCAGCTCGGATGTTTTCATGATCTTCTTCGCACGCTTCGCGATGCTTGTCGCGTGGTCTGAAATGCGCTCCAGGTTTGAGGAAATTTTCATCGATGATACAATGAGCCTGAGGTCGGTGGCGATTGGCTGGTATTTCAAGAGCATGCCCATGCCCATCTTATCGATTGAGCGCTCGTACTCATCCACATCGTCATCATCCGCTATCACTGAGTTCGCCAGTTCCTTGTTGCGCTCCATAAGTGATTGGATGGCTCGCTCCAGATTGTGGCGCGTCCTCGCCGCCATCGAGAGAACGTCGTCTTTCAGCGAGGTCAGGGAATTGTCAAAATCTTTGAGAATGTGTGGTGCGCTATCCATATCGGTCGTTTTTTGTTTGGTCAGGTCTATGAAAAAAATTCGGGCTCTGCTACCCGCCAATTCTCGGTCTTAACTTTGATTGGAGGTTTTCACAAAGAAAAGATGATTCCAGTCTGTCTTAGCTGTGGCGTATGTCCTCGGCAGAATTGATGAAAACGACATCCTCGCCAACGTTTGCCGCGAGATCGCCGATTCGCTCCAGATAACGGGAAATAAAAAGAAGATGAAGAATGCTTTCCACATCCTGGCCGCCGCCGCCAACCATGGTGGTCAGGCCTTTGGAAAGTTTCTTATGTAGCTTGTCGACGCGCTTGTCGCCCTTGATGAGCTCCTTCGCCAGCTCGGCATCAGAATCAGTGAAGCACTGCAGCGCCTTTACCACCAGCTCTCTGGTCTCGTTGAACAGCGGCTCGACCATTTGAACTTCAGGACAACCGCCGTGCTTGAGGATTTTCCGCGCACTCTTGGCGATGTTCACTGCGTGATCACCCATTCTCTCCAGCGAGCGGCTGATGCTGAGCGTGGAAACCGCGGAGCGGAAATCCGATGCCACCGGATTGTACAGCAGCAAGGTGCACATCCCGCGTCCATCGATTTCCTTTTGCTTCTGGTCGATCACATCATCATCCGCGACCACATCGCTACAACGCTCGATCTTGCCCTCAAGTAGCCCGTTCACCGAGCCGTCCACTGCGCGGAGCACGAGGTTCCCCATCTGGATCAGATCGATCCGGAGCTGATCCAACTCAGAGTCGAAGGACGTGAGAATGTGTGGTGTGGACTCCTCTGGCATGACCTTTTTCCGAAAGGGAAATCTACTCAACCGAAACGGCCACTGACGTAGTCTTCGGTTTGTTTCACGGACGGGTTTCCAAAAATTTTCGTCGTTTCATCGTACTCGATCAGCTCACCGAGATAGAAGAAAGCGGTGCGATCCGAGACACGGGTTGCCTGCTGCATGTTGTGCGTGACGATGACGATGGTGAATTCTTCCTGAAGCTCAGCGATAAGCTCTTCGATACGCGCGGTGGCGATCGGATCGAGAGCGGAGCAAGGCTCATCCATAAGGACGATACGCGGGCTGACAGCGATGGTGCGTGCGATGCAAAGACGCTGCTGCTGTCCGCCGGAAAGTCCCAGTGCACTGGTGTTGAGGCGGTCTTTCACCTCGCTCCAGAGGGCCGCGCGGGTCAGAGATTTCTCCACCGCTTCATCCAGTCTGCTCTTGTCCCTGATGCCTTGGATGCGGAGTCCGTAGGCAACATTGTCGTAGATACTTTTTGGGAACGGGTTGTATTTCTGGAAGACCATGCCGACCTGCTTGCGGAGCTCGATGGCGTCCACATCACTTGCGTTGATATCCTGACCCATGATGCGGATCTGGCCGTTGGTGATCTTGGACGTGTCTACCAGATCATTCATACGGTTCAGGCAGCGCAGGAGGGTGGATTTTCCGCAACCGGACGGGCCGATGAGCGCAGTGACTTTCCCGGCCGGAATATTGAAGGAAATATTCCTCAAAATGTTCGTTTTGCCGGCGTTGTAACTAAAGGAAACGTCATCGATCTCGATCATCGCGTCCTTTTTGCCGATCGGATTCGGATTGTTCTTAGCCTTCTCGGTAGCGGGCTTGTCCATGGTCTCTGCTTTGTCGGCACGGGCGTTCATAGGATTGGTCTTAGGAGATGGAGCTGCGGAGGTGGCGGATGGGGATTGCGTTACCATTTCAGTTTTTTGCGGAAGTGAATTCTTAGATAGATGGAGAATGATGCGAAAAGCATCACCATTACGAGGAAAACGAAAACCGAGCCGTCCTGCATGGCAGAGGTGGCATCGGTGCGGGGGATCCGCGCGGCGACGGTGTAGATGTGATACGGCATCGCTTGCACGGAGTTTGTCAGGAGATCCGACAGCCAGAAAATGCCGTTGCCATTGGCTTCTTCCCACGGGAGGCCACCCTTCGCCGCGACGGCCGCGGTGAACATGATCGGTGCCGTCTCACCAGCCACGCGGGTCACTCCGAGAACGGATGCGGTGAGAATACCTGGTGTGGCATACGGCAGAACGGCGGTGCGAATGCATTGCCATTTGGTAGCTCCCAGCGCCAGAGAGGCTTCGCGGAAGCCTTTTGGAATCGCTTTCAAGGACTCCTCACAGGCCGCGATAATCACCGGCAGCACCATCACCGCCAATGTCAGGCCACCTGCCAGAAGCGAGTTCCCCCAGCCCTCAAAGCTCAGGTAGCCGCCAAACATCGGGATGGCCCACAGGGATTTGTCCTCGTTTACCACTCCGGTGAAAACCGGCAGCAGCGGGAACAGACAGAAGAAAGCGAAGCCGAAGAGCCCGAAGACGATGGAAGGCACCCCGGCGAGGTTCATGATCGCCAGGCGCACCATACCGACGAACCTCCCCTGGCTTGCATACTCATTGAGATACACCGCCGCGGCCACCCCCACGATGAGCGCGGCGACCATACAGATGATCACCAGTAAGGCCGTGCCAATCAGCGGGCCTGAAATCCCCCCACCCGAGTAGGAGTTGGTCTTCTTGTTCTCGACCACCGCATCAGGGTTCTCCTCGCTGAACTCAATGAAATCCGAAGACGGCATTGCCTGTTTCTCGCCCTCGCCATCGGTGAACTCCACAAGAGTCTCTGGCATACGGGTGAGGAAATCGGTATTGAAAAACTCGCCACCTTTTTCGGAAAAGACCGGCATCAGCACAGGCAGACCCTTTTTGGTGATGTCGAAGAAGATGAAAACGGCACAGGCAAGAATCATGTAGGTGAGAAGCGCCAGGATTCCCGCACCGATTAGATCCTTGTTCTTGCGGTTCTGTGAACTTGATTTGAAGGGATTCATATTTCCTGAAAAAATCTTTGTATTAAGCCGCGTGACCGAAGCGTTTGATGATTTGCTTCGCGCTGATGTTGATCAGCAACGAGATGGTGAAGAGCACCAGGCCGACTGAGAAGAGGGCGCGGTAGTGAATGGTGTTTGCCGTTACCTCTCCCATTTCCTGGGCGATGATTCCTGTCATGGTATGCGCCGGCTGGGTGATGACTCCTAAGCCGAGACTAAAGTCCGGGATGGCGATCTGGTTTCCTGCTACCAGCAGAACCACCATGGTCTCACCGATCACGCGGCCGAAGCCGAGAAGGATCGCGGCAAGGATGCCGGAGGTCGCTGTCGGCACCACCACTTTGAGAATCGTCTGAAGCTTCGAGCCACCAAGGGCGAGCGAGGCCTCGGTAAAGGAGGAAGGGACGTTGTTGATCGCGTCCTCACAAAGCGTGAACATCGTCGGAACCGCCATGAGCGCGAGCAGGAGCCCGGCGTTGAGAATGTTCAGGCGCTCCTGCAGCGGAAAGCCAGGGATCCATGAAAGCCACGCCACCTGACTGACTTCCCGGAGAGCCTCACCAAGAACGATGATGCCGAAGAAACCGAGAACGACGGAAGGGATGGCCTCGATCAGCTCAATGACGGGCTTGATCATGTTCTGTTGTGTCGGCCCCGCGAGGCGGTTCACATAAATGGCAGCACCCAGCGAAAAGGGAATGGCCACAAGCAACGCAATGATGGAGATCAGGAAGGAGCCGGTGAAAAGCGGAAGAATACCGTAAAAATCGTGGAACGAACTGTTCGTCACCCAGTCTTTTCCAAAAAAGAAGGAACTGAGCGATGTGACCCATGACAGGGGCGCGTTGTATGTCCACTCATCAGCCTGCTTGACCTTCTTGTCGAGATAGCTTTCCAGGCTCGCCTGCTTGTCCCGCACCCGTCCGATCAAGTCACCGGCTTCATTTGAGGCGAATTCCGTGGGCAAGGCTGATACTCCGGCCTCAAGCCCGGTCTTCATCGAAGCGACTGCTGCCTCGTGCTTTTCCTGATAACCCTCCAGAGCCACGATGCGCTCTCCGTAAGGGAAATTCTCCCTGATGGTGATTTCCTCCGCCTGGGCTTTCAGGCGCGCACGGGTTTCCTCTGTCTTGGCATTTTCAGAGCCTGCGAGGAGTGCCGTCTTACGGGCTGCGGCAGATTTGTCCGCGACAGCCTCGTCCTTGATTTCCGTGGTGACCTTGATGAGCTCACCTCGCAACCTCGCCAGCTCGGTGCCGGCATCGCTGATCTTCGTGCGCGCGGCATCGAACCCGGCCATACCCGCGTCGGACTCTTTCTTCGCAGTCTCCACAAGGGCCGGCGGCTCGTCCTCCACAGGATCCCAGTCCGCCATCGCACCGATCAGCTGCTGCCAATCGGATTCCCCGAGGCGGCCAAACGAATCCATCGTTTCACGGTCGGCTTTTGAAAGCTCCTCTTTTAGAAAAATGTCCCACTTCTTCTCGGTTTCATCCAAGGTCGCCTGGGCAAGCGCTATTTCTTCACCTTCCGCGTCTTCCAGCTCGTCACGGGCGTCTTCCAGCTCTTCGATCAGGTCTTCCCCGTTATCGAAAAGGCTTCCTGAAAGCTCTCCGTAGCTGTCCACGAGTCCCCGTTGGACTCCGTAGGCTTCATTCATTTCCTGGTAAAACGCCTGGTTTGTCAGGCTTTTCAGCTCCGTGTATTCGTCCATTTCATCAATGACGAATCCGGCGTATTCCTGCCCTGAGAGGCGGTAGACCTCCAGATCCCGCTGATGCTGCGGGAAAAACATGACCGCCTCCCTCAACAGGAACAGGCAGATCGCGCCAAGCACCAGGATCGAGACCATCGCGTTTCCGCCAAAGAAAAAGCGGATCGCATCCTGTTTATCGACTCCTAGAAGGCGTTTGCCTTTTCGTTTGAAGTGTTTGGCCATAGCTGGTTCCGGAATGGAAATTTTCTGGAAAATGGAAGACAGGGCGCGCATCCACAGCAGGAAGGCGCGCCCTGTCAGTTAAATTCCTAATATCAGAGGCTTACTCGGAAGCTGGGATAAATCCGACGGTCTCGACAACCTCGGCAGCTTTCTCGCTGGTGGTAGCCCAGTCGAGGAATTTTTTGGCCTCACCATCCGGCTGGCCAACTGTGTAGTAGTAAAGTGAACGGGAAAGAGGATATGTGTCCTTGTTCTTCGGCTTCGCAGCTTCACCTTCGACTTTCACGGACTTGAGACCGTCTTTGTCCGCATAGGCGAGACCGACGTAGCCGATGCCGTTCGGGTTGTTGGCGACTTCCTCGGCGATCTGCTCGTTACCAGCCATTTTGTTGGTGCTGGAGCCGTAGTCGCGCTTGTCCATGGCCATTCCCTGGAAGCTCTTGTAGGTGCCGGATGTGGTGTTGCGTGTGTAGGCGGAGATCGTGCCAGCCTTGCCGCCAACTTCGCTCCAGTCGGTGATGTCACCGGTGAAGATCCCTTCGATTTGCTTGAGGGTAAGGTCACGCACTCCGTTTTCCTTGTTCACGATCACTGCGATCATGTCGTAACCGGCGACGGTCTCGACGAGCTCTTCACCCTTTGCGGTGAAAGCGTCCTTTTCCTCGTCCTTGGCATCACGTGAGGACAT
>JBPOGC010000066.1:0-15238 GCA_051251795.1 Luteolibacter sp.
AAGTCCGTATTCCTTGGTAGGCTGAGGCCTACGCTTAGGTTGACCGATTCACTCTGTCTGGAGGTAGCTCTTGGTTTTGTAGAAGTAAGCGAAAGGGATGAAGATAAGGGCGGTGATGGCCATTAAGGCGCTGAAGAACCAGAAGTAGGCTGCGCCTTGGAGACGGACCTGGCCGCCTGAGAAGGTGTCTTTTTTGAACGACTCCCCTGCTCCGCCGCTTGTTTCCTTGGTATAGTTCAGTTCCTTTTTGCGTGTCTCAAGCCATGGCTCTTCTGGGCGGAGCTTGTCTGCCCATGAGGGTTTGCTCACCGGATCGGGTTCCGGTTTTTCAATGGTGAGACCGATGTCCCACTTTGTGTTCCACTCGCCATCTGCTCCGGCGCTCCAGATGCGGGCGGTGGTGGAGTTCAGGATGATATAACGGAACGGGCGCTGCCAATGATCCAGGAAGCCTGAGAGGAGCTCTTTACCCGTCTGCTCATCCGGAAGGCCATTGCTGGCTGCTGCTGTGATGGCTGCGGCGGCTTCATCGATGGTTTCCTGGCCGGGGAGTTCCAGGGACATTTGTTTGCCGTTTTTCAGGCGGATGATGAAATCGTCCGGGGTGCCTGTTTTCCCATCGTATCCGGGGAGGGCGGCGAAGCGGGGTGATTCCTGCCAGTCTTCCGGGAGTTTTTCTATCGCGGCGGTGAGCTGTTCCTCGGCAGCGCTGGGGATACGAATGTAGTGGTTCACACCTGCGACGAGGAGATTCCCGATGGCGACGGCGGCCAGGTAGAAGCACATGACGAAGGACTTCATTTTCCGTGGCGACTGGGTGTAGGCGAACTCCAGGGCAACGATGGAAATCATGATCTCCGAGGCCGTGAGGAGAGCGAAGGCGGCGATTTGCCAGACGATGTTCGGGCGGCCTCCGGCATCAATGTTTTCCTGGATGAGGCTGACGAGGACGAAGGCGACGGTCATCAGGAGGAAGCCGATGGCCATTTTCCTCATGGAGCTGAGTGGCCAGAATTTCTCGAAAAACGGATAGATGAAATAGCTGAAGATCGGGATGAAGGAGAGGACGAAGACGGAGTTGAGCGATTGGATCTGGGATGGCAGCCAGTTGAAGCCTAGGAAGTTCCTGTCCATGTCCTGGGATTGGAAAATCCAGGTGGAGCCGGTCTGATCGAACAGTGCCCAGAAGATGGCTACGAAGAGGTAAACGGGCGTGAGCTTCAGGAGGACGGTGATGCCTTCCTTGCTGAAAATTTCTTTCAGGAAGCCGATGCCACCCGGTGGGACGTGGGCGAAGCGTTTCCTCCCGAGCCAAAAGATGAAGGTGGCTAGTGCCATGAGGATACCGGGAACTCCAAATGCCCAATGAGGGCCATACCACTCCATTAACCATGGGGTGAGAAGAATGGAGGCGAAGGCACCGAGGTTTATGGAGAAGTAGAACCAATTGAAAATGCGTGGCAGGAAGTGGGCGTTTTTCGAGCCGAACTGATCACCGACGTGTGCCGAGACGCAGGGTTTGATACCACCGGCACCAAGGGCGATGAGCCCCATTCCCAGATACATCAGATACTCGGAATTCCCAAAGGTGCCCATGAGGGCGAGGGACGCGTGGCCGGCGCAGTAGACCAGCGAAAGCAGAATGATGACTTTGTATTTCCCCAGAAACGCATCGGCCAGGATGGCTCCGATGATGGGCGTGACGTAGAACGCGAAGTTAAAGAGGTGGACGAGCTCGGTGGATTTCGTCTCGCTCATGGGAGTGCCGATCTCGCCGTCCATCAGGAAAAGATAATTGGTAAAGAAGACGGCGAGGACAGCCTTCATCCCGTAAAATGAGAATCGCTCAGCCGCTTCGTTGCCGATGATGTGAGGGACGCCGGGCGGCATCGTTTTAATTTCCAGCGGCTGGGTGCGGTGTGACATGAGCAGGATGAAACTTAGTCTGCGAAGCCTGTGGTGAGGGCTTTCCAACGTTCGGCAAAGGCTGGGCTCTCGGTGGAAAGCTCTTCGGCTGATTCGGTAGCGCGCTGGCGGTCTCCGGCGAGCCAGTCGAAAGCGATTTCCGATTCGCTGTGGCGCAAGCGTTCCATTTCGCTGGAGGACTCTCCGGTGAGACTTTTATGAAGCTCAATCATGCTTTCCGCGGAGAGATCAGACCAATCCAGATCGAGGTTTTCACCCGAGTCGGTTTTCCCGATGAGCTGGTTTTCCATGATCACCATGGAAGTGATTGTGGTTCCCTCTTTCGTCTCGAGGCTCGCTTCGCGTGGAGTGCCGAAGAAGGCATTTTCCAATTCGTTGAGAAGGATGGCTGCGGACTCGGCCAGTTGGAGAAACGAGGTTCGCTTTTCGGCAGGAAGCTCGAATTGGTTGGCGCGGAGTTTTTCGACGATATCAAGGATCTGGTAGTTCCGCGCGAGGGATTCGATCTCTTTCTGTGGATCGGCCTTCTTAATGGGTTTTGCGTTCTTCAGCGATTTTTCGAGACGGGCGAGGTGAAGCTGGCGCGCACGGACATTGAAACGAGCACGTCCTTTTGTCTTCAGAAGTGTGATGGTGGAATTCAGTTCGTCTTTGAATTCGCCAGCCTGGACGGAGCTTTCCGGCTCCGCGTCCATCTCATCGGATTTCAACAGCGCATAGTCCTCGATATAGTCGCGTGAGACGCTTTGGAACCAGGACATCAATTCGTCTCCCGCGAGGGCGTTTTCGGAAACGATTTTCTCAAAAAACGGGAGAGCATGGTCGAGTCCTCCCTGCTCCCAGTTTTTCAGGGCAGCGATGAAGTATCCCATGAAACGGGAAGGCTGGTATGGATCGTCCGAAACCAGCTCGTCGAATCGCATGAAGGGAAGCGCGGCCATGCCAGACAGCACCGGCTGGACGGATGAAGCGAAGGCCGGGTCGAGACCCTCGGGGCTGGTTGCCAGGTGATCACGGACCTCCTTCGAGTAGGTGCGCGCCTGATCCGTGCGGCCATCGAGCATTGCCGAGACAATGGCCTGGAGACCTGCCCAGGATCGGGTGGGCTCCTGGATTGAGCCGTCCGCTAGAAGCTCGGCGAATTCTTTCCCCGATTTTGAAAAGTTTCCATTTTCCAGTGCGGTTCGCGCTTTTCGATAACGGAGGGCGACAGCTTGTGGACTTTTGTTTTCGCTGGATGAAGGCGAGGTAGACTCAACAACCCTTACAGTCTCTTTCTTAGGAAGTTCCTCCTCTTTTTCAAGAAAAAGTATAATAGACGCAATCGCCACCACAGCTAAAGCTGATCCAGCTGAGATCGCGAAAATCGTGTTCCGTTTCTTCTTACGTAATGCCACTCGCTTTTCAGCACGCGTGACGCCCTCCTCGTCCACTTCGACATCCCCCTGGGCAAGCTTGAGAGCGTGCTTCAGGCCGTCGATCATTTCATCATAGCTCCCGAACCGCATGTCCGGCTCGTAGGCCATGGCCCGCTCAATCACGGCGCATGTCTCTGGCAAGAGATCCGGGGAATGACGCCTGAGGGGAACGATGCGCTTCTTCGCCTCACGCAGCTTGTTGGTCGCCATCGTTTCCTCATCGCAAGGAGGAACCCCGGCCAGGGCATGATAAAATGTCGCGCCGAATGCATAGATGTCCGAGCGGAAATCCTCCACCCCGCCCTCGATCGCCTCCGGAGGGACATAGTAAGGGGTCGCCCAAATTTCAGTGGCTTGTGCGGTGCCGCCTTTCGTAACCAGAGCCAGGCCAAAATCGACCAGCTTTGCGTTCCCGTGGGAGTCCATCAGGATGTTACCGGGTTTTACGTCCCGGTGAATCAAGCCGGCGGATTGCGCGCCTTTCAGTCCTTCCGCTACCTGAATCGCCATCGGCAGCACTTCCAGTTCCGGCACCTGCCCTTTTTCCTGAATCTGATGCTCGAAATGGCCTCCGGGAACAAATTCCATCGCGATGTAAAGCCTATCGAAGACACGCCCGGTGGTTAGAACACGGACTACATTCGGGTGGCTGAAGGAAGCGGTCAGCCTTGCCTCATCCTCGAAGGCCTTGATGCGTTTTTCATCTTTGGAAAACTCTTCGCTGAGGATTTTCAAGGCAACCTCCCGATCGAGCGCCTCGTCCCTTGCCTTGAAAACCGAGCTCATGCCGCCGATCGCATGCTTGTGAACCAGGCGGTATGGGCCGAACTGATCTTTCACCAGGTTTTCCTCATTGCAGCCCGGACAGTGGACTTTCGAATAGGGCGCGACCTCGGAAACGTCCATCGCCGCACCGCAAGCGCGGCATAGTACGACGTGATCTTCTTCAGCTCCCATGTCCGAGGCTAAATACCTCCCTAACATCTGAAAACTCCCAACTTGGGAAATTTTTCCTACACCACCACTCCGCTTCGACCTTGCAACGCACCCCGTTTCCCCTGAAACCTCCTGAAGTGATCGCAAGAATTAGAGGAAAAATCATCGAGGCATTCCCCAACCGCCTGGTCGTGGACTGCAATGGCGTCGGCTATCAGGTCATCATCCCGATTTCCACTTACGACCATCTTCACCCGACCGAGGGATCCACCGTCGATCTGCGCACGCACCTGCACATCCGGGAAAACGCACACACGCTATATGGCTTCGCCACCGAGGAGGAGAAAGACGTCTTTCTACTACTCATCGACCGCGTGTCCGGGATCGGCCCTGCCATCGCACTGGCCATTCTAAGCGGTATGCCAGTGAACCATTTCAAGGCCGCCGTGGTCGCCGGGGATTCGGTTTTGCTTTCCAAAATCAAAGGCATCGGGAAAAAGACAGCCGAGCGCATCATCCTCGAGCTGAAAGACAAGGTGGGCGTCACAGACACCTGGCAGGACGCCGCGTCAGGCCAGGTCTCCTCGCAGGCCGCCGATGCCGAGCTTGCCCTGATCGCCCTTGGCTACAAACAAGTCGATGCACGGAAAGCCGTGCGGGCAATCCTCGACAAAGACCCCTCCTCCGCCACCGAAGAGCTCGTCCGTGGCGCGCTCCGCAGCCTGCAGGGCTGATCCAATTCGAGTTTATAGTTTCAAATCAAAAGTTTATGACAGTCCGCACCCGTTTCGCCCCATCGCCCACCGGTTATCTCCACGTAGGTGGAGCACGCACCGCTCTTTTCAACTGGCTCTTCGCCCGGAAAAACAACGGCAAGTTCGTCCTCCGCATCGAGGACACGGATGCAGCGAGAAACACAGAGGAAGCGCGCCAGGCGATCTTCGATGGTATGTCGTGGCTCGGACTGGACTGGGACGAAGGCCCGGAAAAGGACGGCGGCTCCTCCTTATATTACCAGTCCCAGAGAAAGGACATCTACGACACCTATTTCGAAAAGCTTCTCTCGGCAGACCGCCTCTACAAGGACGGTGACGCCTACCGTTTCCGCTTCAACCGCGAACCGGTCACCATGCGTGATCTCGTCTGCGGGGAAGTCACGATCGACTACCGCGATGCATCCAACACTCCCGACATGGTGGTGCGTCGCAGCGATGGCTCATATGTCTTTCACTTCGTAAATGTCGTCGATGACCTTGAAATGAAAATGTCGCACGTCATCCGGGGCGAGGATCACCTGATGAATACGCCCAAGCACTTGCAGCTTATCGCCGCACTGGGCGAAGAGCCGCCGCAATACGCGCACATCCCCCTCATCCTGAATCCCAACGGATCAAAAATGTCCAAGCGCGACGCGGGTGCCGCCGTCGGCGATTACCCAAAGCAGGGCTTCCTCTCCGAAGCAGTGGTTAACTTCATCGCACTACTCGGCTGGTCATCAAAATCGGACGACGAAATCTTCTCCCTGACAGAACTCATCGACCGCTTTTCACTCGAAGGAATCAACCGTGCTCCGGGTCGCTTCGACATCGAAAAGTGCGCATGGGTAAACCAGCAGCACATCGCAAAAATCGATGAGGAAACGTTCGCCAGCCTCGCAAAACCTTTCGTCGAATCCGCGAGCCTGCCTATCACCGACGACTACCTGACCGTCGTCTCGGCAGTGAAAGAAAAAGTGAGGCTCCTCAGCGAAGTTCCACCCGCCATCGACTTCCTCGTGAAGGATGAAATCACTTACGATCCCCAGACAACCGCCAAGGCAAAGTCGAATCCCAACTCGGCCTTTCTAACAGGCCTCGCGGAACACATGGATTCCCTAACAGAATGGTCGGCGGATATCGCAAAGGAAGCGATTGGCGAGGTGGCGAAAGCGAATGGAGCGAAACCAGGCCAGCTGATGTTCCCGACACGCGTAGCCCTTTCAGGTCGCGCAAACGGCCCTGATCTCGGCGCGATATTCAGCATACTCGGCAAGGAAAGATCAGTGGCACGGCTCAAAGCATTCAGCGCAGTGGAAGCATAGTCGCCAGGCGCAGTCCGCCGCTTGATTCATCGGCACAAAAAAGCCCGGAGCAAATCACTCCGGACTCGTTCATTTCGAGTAAGTTCCAGTAGCGGAAAACTCAGTCCACAAGATTGTCGACCCGCTGCGCAAGCTCGATGTCGATCTCAGTAACACCGCCGACATCTTCCGTAGTCAGCTTCAGAGTGACCTTCGTGTGCTTGATCATGATCTCCGGATGATGATGTGCTTCTTCCGAGATTTCCCCCACATCATTTACGAAGTCGATCCCCTCCATGAACTCCTCGAACTCGACCGTCCGGGTGATGTATTTTTCCTCATAGTCCCACTCAGGGCATTTCTTAAGCGCTGTGGCTAGTTCTTCTTCTTCGAGTAAGTCTGACATGGATATTCGGGGTCGTTCTTTGCGTTCGTGAAAAGATTGGGCGGATGCCTTCGGGGTTGGCAAGTCCCTCTTTCACCTTTCTGAAAAAAAATATTCCATAAATCATTTCAATGCAATTTGCCCTTAGCTTGTTGCTTTACAGTCACTTCGTGCGAGAATTGGAAAATGAAAAGATCTCTAAGCCTTATTGCCAGCGCCTCCCTGATGTTACTGGCGGCGTCATGTGTCCAGACCACCCCGACCTCGCGCATCGAAAACAGCCCCGGTGCTTTTGAGCGTCTTTCGGAAGAGGAAAAGGAACTCGTGCAGAAGGGGCAGCTCGCGCCCGGTATGGACAGGGAAGCGGTCACACTTGCCTGGGGCGATCCTGCCAACCGGGCCGACATGTTTCGTGGTGGAAAAAGAATCGAACGCTGGGATTACCGCGGTCTCGAGCCTATCGTGACGAACAGCTTTTACGGGGGCTATTCATCGAGCCTCTACAGGCGGAGCCGCTATCGCGGTTACAGTAGTTTCGGAACGAGTGTGGATTACGTCCCAGTGAGGAGAGCCAGCGTCTTGTTCTTTAACGGAAAAGTCACCGAGTGGGAAAGATCCAGATAGTTGGTGGTCTTCACGGAGTCCCAGCCTTGCAAGCCATGTGAAAATGGTCGATTACAAGGGCTCTCGAATCTCATGAAGCTGAACAAAACTTTCCTGCTACTACTAGGCCTCGCCGTGGCCGCAGTGCTTTCATCCTGCTCGATGAACTCCGCCGGTGGCGGCATCAAATCATATCACGCCTACGACCGCCCGGTGAAACTCCCCAAGGATCCCGGTGCCGTGGAAGTGAAAGTCTCCCTCAGCACGCAGCGGGTCTACGTGATGGAGGGAAACAGGATGCTCATGGTCATGCCGGTATCCGTAGGCGAAGCCAGCACCCCCACCCCGACCGGAAATTTCCGTATCTACAACAAGGAAGCAAAACATCGCTCGAAAATCGACGGCTTCGCGGTGACCGGAAGCAAGGCAACTCGCACAACGCTCAAAAACAAACCTGGCGGCTCCCGGTTCAAAGGAATGCCACTGCCTTACTGGTGTGAGTTCAAGCCCACATACGGATTCCATACCGGCTGGATCAAACACAGCCCGTGCACAAACGGCAGCATCCGCATGCACGAAAACCTCGCGCCCAAGTTTTTCCGCATAGTCTCCAAAGACACCCCGGTAAACATCTCTTACTCACAGCCAGAAGACGAAAAACACTCACACATCCCTCTTCCTCCGGACGCTGGCCCGCTGCCAGACTACCCCACGGACATGTATCTGGGTGACGGCTATTTCAGCCAACACAAGAGCCCCGGGTTCGACTGATCACAAGACCGTCGCACCCAGTGATCTAACGGTTTTTTCGGTTCAATTCATCCGCGCGGAGGAAATGAATTCGGATTCATCTCCTAACCCGTTGCGTTCGCTTGCCTTGTCTGTAGGGTGAGACATGCGACGATTTTCAAAAATACTTACCCACCCCGGCAGCTCACACAAAGACGAGTTTCTTGCCTGTTGCCTTTTGATCGCCTCCCACGAGGCACCCGTCATCAGGCGTGAACCGATGGAGGCTGATATTGAAAACCCGAACATGGCGGTAGTGGACGTCGGTGGCTTCCATGATCCTACGAAAGGCAATTTCGATCATCACCAGTTTCCAAAAGACCACCCTCCCACCTGCTCGCTCAGTCTCGTCCTGATGGACATGGGGCTCTACGAAGACGCCCGCCAGTATTGCGACTGGCTGGAGGTTGCCGAGTGGTTTGATACCCGCGGCCCACAGGAAACCGCCGCGTGGCTCGGTGTCGAGCGCGAGCTCCTCGCCAAGCTAAATTCCACGATAGACCTTACCCTTCTCAGAAGGTTCGCAGGCATGGCGGAAATCAACCCCGGCGAGCCCATGTGGGAAGTCATGCGCTGGATCGGCGCGGATCTCGTCGGCTATCTGAGAACCCTCCGGGAAAAGCTCAACGAGATCGAGCGCTCCAGTGAGATCTGGGAAATCGATCACCCCGAAGGTTCTTTCCGTGCGCTCTTCCTTCCACGCAGCACGAATGTTTCCGAGGACGCCTCCGCAGGCCTTGCAAGGTTCGCCTCAGGTCTGCCGGATGACAAAAAGGTCGTCGCAATGGTCTATCCGGATCGGCGGGGAGCAGGCTTTGCCCTTTCACGTTTCAACGACCATCTCGGATTGGATTTCACAAAAGTAGGCAACGAACCGGACGTCCATTTCGCCCACGCACGGGGCTTCGTCGCGAAAACATCCGCCACGGATCTCACCCGGATCCGGCAGCTTCTGAGTGCCAGCTGGAAGCCATAGTAAACAGCCTTCGACAAAACTTCCGACCTCTGGCAGTTTTCCGAAATGAGCGTGATTTCCATTTCCAGCCTGAAGGAGCAAGCCGGTGACGTGCCGTTGATCGCGTCCGTGGTCGGCCAGTTGCAATCACGAGCGACCAAGACAACCAAAGGCGGAAAACCCTATTTCGACCTCATGTTCGCGGATGCCACCGGCTTCCTGAACCTGAAAGTCTGGTCTGATTCATCCCTGCACGAAGAGGCCTCCAACCTGCCCCTACAGTCCATCGTCCGGCTCGATGGCGAATGGACGCAGAACCAATACGGAGTGAACGCCAGCAGTGTCTCGTGGGCACGTCTTGACGACGCTGCGATTGCTGATTTCCTCGCCGGTGACCCTACCATCCGTAGGAAACAGGAAAAGGACTACGCGGAGATCACCCGACTCTGCGACAGCATCACTGATCCACGCCTGAAGAAAGTCTGCGCCCATTTCCTGGAAACCATGGGTGACCGTTTCCGCCGCACCGCTGCAGCGCGTCGCAATCACCACGCCAGACGCGGCGGCCTCGTCGAGCATGTCGCCCAGATGATGCGCAGCGCGGATGCGGTTTCCAACATCTACCCCGAGCTGAACCGAGACCTCATCCTCACTGGCACCCTGTTCCACGATTGCGGGAAACTCTGGGAAAACACCTACCCCGAGGATGGCTTCGGACAAATCCATTCACTTCACGGGGAAATGCTCGGACACATCCCCCTCGGCATCGAGCTGGTGAACAAGCTTTGGCGCGATCTACTAGATTCATCGGAGTTCGCGGAATTTTCAGAAAGCAAACCCTCCACAGAGGAAGTCCGTATCCACCTTCTCCACCTCATCGGCAGTCATCACGGGCAGTATGAATACGGCTCTCCCGTTTTACCAAAAACCCCCGAGGCCTATGCCCTCCACTACATCGACAACCTCGACGCGAAAATGGAAATGCTCCGCGACGCCTACTCACAGGCAACTGAAGTAGCACCCGGCATCTACGACCGCGTATTCCCTCTTTCCGCAAACCTCATCCGCCCGCTCGCGGAATTCTCACAGGAGAAGCAAGGACAGCCCGGTGATCAGCCCGACGAAAAGTAGGTTGAGAATCAACCCCACCCTCAACATCTGCTTTTGCGGAATCCGGCCTGTCGCATAGACAATCGCATTCGGAGGCGTCCCCACCGGCAGCATGAACGCACATGATGCCGAGAGCGCGATGGGCAGCACCAACATTGCCGCTCCAAGCTCGAACTCCCCTGCCATGGAGAAAAAGATCGGCACCAGCAGCGCGGCACTCGCGGTATTGCTGGAAAGCTCTGTCAGGAAAATCACGAAACACACCACCGCTGCTATGATCGCCACCAGCGGCCATCCTTCCACCGCCCCGCCCAGCACGCGCGCCAAAAACAAACTTACCCCGGAGCTTCCAAGTATCCCGCTCAATGCCAGCCCTCCTCCGAAAAGAAACAGCACACCCCAGTCCGTCCCTTTTTCGATTTCCGCCCAGCTCACCACCCGCGTTCCCGCGAGAAGGATCACGGCCACCAACGCGATCCAAGTATCCATGCTGGCGATCCCCAGGGCAGCACTGATTTTCGCACTGAACATCCATGCCAAAGCCGTAAGCGAAAAAATCGCCAACGTGATCCACCTCGTTCGGGTGAATTCAAAACCGTCTTCCTCGATCCGCCCTTCCATCTCCAGATTCGTCGGGCGGAAAAACAACCAGAGCGTAGCAACCATGGCCGGCAACAGAATCACCACCGCCGGAATCCCGATCTTCATCCACTCGGAAAACGTCACCCCGATTTGCTTCGCCGCGATCCCGTTCGGCGGACTCCCCACAATCGTTCCCAACCCGCCGATACTCGCCGCGTAAGCCAACCCCAGAAGCAGGAACCACCCGTTGCGCGACCCCGACTCCCCGGAATCGAACTTGCCCAAAACCCCGACCGCTAGCGGCAACATCATCGCTGCCGTTGCCGTATTGCTCATCCACATGGAAAGAAACGCCGTCCCGCCAAACAACCACAGACAGACCGGCAAAAACCTCCCCTTCCCCATCATAGCCAGTCGCCCCGCCAGCCATCGATCCAATCCCTGACTCGAAAGAGCCGCCGCCAGCGCAAAGCCCCCGAAAAACAGAAAGATCAGCGGAGAGGCAAACGAGGCCAGCGACACCTTCACATCTGCCAATCCCATCGCCGCGCCCAGCACCGGCACCAGCAGCGCCGTGATCGCCAGCGGCAGAGCCTCCGTCATCCACAGGCACGCTATGAAAGTAAAAAACACCAGACCCAGCCGTACATTCCCAACATCCAGCCCCTCCAAAGCGGCCAGCGACTCAGGCAAAGGCAGGAGCCAAAACATCGCCAGGGAGAGCGCGATACTGAAAAGAAGTTTCATCCCGCCCATTCAATGCGCGAAAACTCCGCCCGAACATGAAATTTGACCGCACACGGAATTTTCCCCACACTCCTGCACATGATGAAAGGAAACCGCGTTTTTATCGCCGCATGCTGCACGCTCGGCCTCATTGCATGTTCCCAGCTCATCATTGCCGGGCTCGCCCTCGCGGTCAGGTTTGATAACGGCAAACAAGTCCGCATCGTCGAGCGCGAGGTGGAAAAGATCGTCCCTATCAGAGTCACAGTCCCGGCGGAACCATCCTCAAGCCCTGAAATCGCCACCCCGGCTCCCCCCGCCGCCCTGCCTGCCGAGCAACTCACTTTTCCCGCCATAGCAGATCCCCGCACCGAGCAACTCGCCAAGGAAGGCCGTAAGGCACGCATCGCCGGTGATATGGGAATGGCCATCGTGAAACTGGAAGAAGCACTGACAATCTCACCGCAGGAACCCGTCGTCCTTTTCGAGTTGGGCATGGTTCATGAAGCCATGGGTGTTTACGGACAAGCCTCCCGCTACTACGAGCGGGTCTTCAATCTCGGAGTCTCCGGCGCGGGCGAGCTGTACCAGGCAGCCGCGGCAAAACTCCGGGACGGCTTCGAGCAACCCACCGACATGCTCGGAAAAGTAGCCCTAGGCCGCGTCCGTATCTTCAACGACAGGAACAACGCCGGAGGCCAGCGTGTGATCCTTACCGTCCCCGTGGAAAAAGCCCCGGGCGAGGAAATCGACTCCCAGGAAATCGAAGTCGCTGTCACGTTTTTCAACAAAACCAACAAAGGGAAAATCATCCAGCTCGAAGACCAGTCATGGGCTCTGCCCACATGGGTTTCCCTCCCGTTTGATTGGGCAGGTGGCCAGGAAACCCTCCGCATGAACTACCAGATCCCGGTTCGCGACACCCAGACGGCTCACCTCTTCGGCACCCTCGAGTATTACGGCCAGGTGGTCACCCTTTCCTACAAGGGCGAGGTTCTCGACGTCCAGGCCTGGCCACGCGATCTAGCAGCAAGGATTGGACAGGCCACGGATACCTCCACTAACAACGACTTCCCCGAATTTCTCGATCAGGATATCCTCCCGCCGAACTTCGACCCCTCGATTCCGCTTCTCAATCCGCTTCTGCCGGAGTGAAATATTGCCTCTGAAACCCGAGTAACAATAGCGTGAGCGAAGAAACCCCTACATTTGGCGATTATGTGCCAAAAAATCTGCTTGGTGAAGACCACACCACCCGTACCTGGCTAGCCGAGCAACCCTCCATAGGCCGCATGGTTCTTATCGAGGAACTCAAGGAAAGCGCCACCAAGGAGACCGACTCCTTCATGGCGGACGCCCGTGCGAAGGCCGCCGTCGAGTATCCCCTTCTCAACTCCATTTACGAGGCCTCCACGGAAAACGGCCGCTGCTTTTTCGCCCAGGAGCTTCTGCCCGGCAAGACCCTCGGAGACCGCCACAAAGCCGGCGAAAAGATCGACCCGCTCTGTCTCGTTTACGTCCTTCAATCCGTCGCCGACGCGAACATTTACCACGAGACACAGGGCAATGCCACGTCCGTCTGCTCGGTCAAAGACATCCATGTCGATGAGCACGATGTCGTCCGCATTCGCAATCTTGCCATCGCCGGAGAGCGCCTGGCAGACCACTCCGTCAGAGATGTCTTCAAGCTCGGCGAGGAACTGACGCAAATGGTCGATCAGGATCAGCCCGGCGCGACACGCTGCCTGACATTGCTCAGCTGGATGCGCGGTGAGGAAATCCAGAAACACCTCACATGGGATGAAGTCCGTGGCTATTGCGAGGAAATCGAACGCCAGCTCCGCAACCCCGCCGCTACCATCGCCCTCCCCACCTCCGCCCTTCGCCCGAAGAAAAGATTCCCGTATCTGATACCTGCCGTCGCGGCACTACTCGTCATAGGAGCCGTCATCGGCATCATTCTCATGCCGGAGAGGAAAAAGCCCGTGCGGAAAGCCGCTGAAAGACCCGGCATGGTCTCCATAGAAAAAGGAAAATTCAAAACCCCTGGCGGCATGACTGTCAATGTGACCCCTTTCCAGATCTCCAGCCACGAGGTGACCATCGGTGAATACGCCGAATTCCTCTCCACCTTGGAGCTCCTTGCGAAAAGTGATTCCGGAACCGTTTTCGACCACTCCGAGCAACCACCGGAAAAAACAAATCATCAGCCCGACAGGTGGACAAGCTTTCACCCCGTCGCACAGCAACGCGGCACCTACGAAGGCCGGGAGATCGGCCTCAATACCCCGGTGGTAGGAATCGATTGGTGGGATGCCTACGCCTATGCGAAATGGCAGAAAGCCTCCCTTCCCACCCGCCAGCAATGGCTCGGCGCCCTCATGTCCGGAGCGAAACTCCCCGCCGCACTCCCCGTCAGCGAGTGGCTCCCTGTTCACGAAGACACACCCGACCAATGCTCCAACGGCCTCCGCGGCATGGCCGGCTCCGTTTCCGAATGGACATTGGAAAAGGGAACCAATCCTTCAAACCCACTTGGCAAACCACTCTGGATCATCGTCGGCGGCTCCTTCGAAACCCCCGCCCAAGGAGCCCTCACCACCCAATGGGTCGCAGACCGTTCCCTACGCCGCCCCGATCTTGGCTTTCGCATCTGCCGATAGTAGCACTACTGAGTGATGAATGAGCCACCGGGGACGGCAACTTTGGATTCCACTGATCCACTTCCCTAGTCTTCCGCAAAATCCAGAATTTCAGACCATGGAATTCCTGGGCAGCAAATCATATTCACCAAGATGACAGCCAAACCCATTCTTCGAATTCTAGGAGTTCTATTGCTCTTGATAACGATTATTTTGGGTCATATCTACGGTGGTGCAAAGTATAAGGATGGTAATCTTCACGCCAAATATTTGAGAGAAGACTTCGGATTGCTCGCATGGAGCTTAGAGTTTGAACCACCCGTAATGTCTAAAAATGTTCAAGTGCATTTGACCGTCACTGTAGATGGCACATCGCACAATGTTGCCGTCTTGAAGTTTGAGTCAGTTGCTGCCCAATCAACCAATCTGATTTTTGTATCGCTTCAAGGTAAGGAGGCAGTCATCCGATTCGGTGACATCACTTCTCGTGGCACTCTCCCATTCGATGTATCTGCGGCCACCGTTCAGGTTCATAACCTTGGTGGACTTGGCGAACGTGCGGAACCGAACGAATTCATTCTCCTTAACGATTCAGATGATTCGCTACGGGTGAAATTTCTATTCGAAAAGTAAACACTAACAAGTCGAAGGCGGTCAATCCGTCTGATCAAATCGGGACTTTTCACCGCCCCGCCATTCCTATAACGTTACTAGAAACAGCATTTAACTCATGGAGCCTGTAGCAATTATCATCGGATTCATTTTTCTCGCAATCGCGATCCGTTTTATCGTCGGCTCGTTTGATGGCGACCGTGTCGAGCAATACATCCGCGATATGGATTGTGAGCTGATCGACAAAAGCTGGGATCCATTTGGTCCAGGATGGTTTGGAGAGAAGGATTCAAGAATTTACGAGATTGTTTACCGTGATCGCGATGGCGAGGTGCATCGGGCGCATGTAAAAACCTCTATGATGAGTGGTGTCTACCTGACCAATGATCGGATTATCGAAGACAAACCCAAGCGATCAGTAGAGGAAGAAAAGGCCGAACTCCGTAGGCGTTTGGCTGAACTTGAGCAGGAATGACCAAAGGCAGAATAAGCCGG
>JBPOGC010000067.1:0-14511 GCA_051251795.1 Luteolibacter sp.
GGATCAGCGTCCCTGCCTGTTTTGGGATCGGAGCTGTTTTGCTCTGTAGTCGCTGGCTTTTCCTCGGCAGCGGGGGAGTCAGAAGTGGTGGCTAGAGGATCTGCGTCCTTGGCCGGTTCTGAGTCGGGAGCCGGTTTCTCCTGTGGAGCTGGTTTGGCCTTTTTCTTTTTCGGCTGCTGGGGTTTTGGAGCCTCCTGGACGACGAGGGTGTCATCTGTGTAGAGGAGGATGTGCCCTTGCTGAAGGAGCCAGAAAAGGTCTGCTGCGTATTCGGCAGGGGGGGCGGTGGCTTCTTCCGGGAGGACTGCTTTCCAGAGGCCTTCGAGTTTTGCAGGGGTGTTTTCCCTGATCCATTTCACCATCTCGGCAGGGCGGGTGGCGAGGACTGCATCCGCGGCGAGGTGCTGCGGCCGGGCTGGGCCGGTGAAGAGTTTCCCTTTGCGCTTGAAGACGGGCATGTGCTCGGACTCAAGGACACGGCAGACGGCGGGAATGATGATGGCCGGGTGCTTGCGGTGATGGTTTCCAGTGCCTTTCAGGCGGACAAGGAGGCCGGGGGAAAGGTTTTTGCCGGTGATGGCGGCGGAGACTTTTGCTTTGCGGGTGGTATGGAAGGCACGGTTGAGGACTTCCGTGATGAGGACGCGTTCGAGTTCGGCGCGATCGGTGAACCATGTGGGTTCTGGTGCAGATGCTTGCTCGGGTTTGTTTTCTTCTTTCTCAGTAGTGGCTTCGTTTGCAGGAGCCTCTGTGGTTTCCGAAGGTTCGGCCGCTTCAGTAGTAGCTGGTAATAGATCTTCAACTACAGGTGCCGCAGCTTCTACGATTTCCTCGATCTTTTCGACAACAGCTTCTACGGAGTCTGTAACTGCATCGGTGGATGGTTCGGTGACTTGGGATGACTCGGGAGCGTCAGAAGCGGACGCTGAGGGATCAGCGTCCCTGCCTGTTGAGAGTTCGGGCTCTGGTGCTTTTGGGGCTTCGGCTGCGCTTTTTACTGCGGCTTCGGCGGCTCTTTGTGCTTTGAGCTCTTCTTTGGAAAGGATGCGCCAGCGGGTCTGGACCTTCATGGACTCCAGCCATTCGTTTACGGCTTCCTCTCCGCGCTCGGTGCGGATTTTCGAGGTGTAGGCCTCGAAGGGCATGTTCGAGAAGCGCTGACGGTGGATGCGGCGGATGTTCGTCTGGTAGGCGTGGAAGTTGGGTGGGCCGAGCCATTCGCCGGAGATGCCACATTTGGCGACGGATTGGAAACTGCCTTTTGGCGGATTCACTTCGATGGTGGATTCCTCGATGAAGCGTGTGCGCCAGTCTGCCTGGAGGATGTGCTGGACGGCTTCTTCTTTTGTCAGGAAGAGGGCTTCCTCAATCTTGCAGCGGTAGAATTCCGGCTTCTTTTCAGAAATCTCAAAAACGGCGAGGCTGCGGGCGCGCTCGGCCAGGATGATCTCGGCGACATCAAAGAGTGGATAGACGCGGGCTACCTGGTGGATTTCCTTACAGATGGCCTGGATGGAGGTTTTATCGGGCAGGAGGGTGACGTTGACGCCTTCTGCCGGGGCGATTTGCTCGCGGGGTTGGAAGTTGCGGTCGCGGTTGTTACGGTCGGAGCCACGACGGTTGCCTCCGCCTCCTTGCTGGCGACGGTCGTTGCCACGATTATTGCCACGGAATTGGTTGCCGCCACCTTTGCGGGGCTTGTATTCGCGTTCCCCGGTCTCCTGGGAATAGTTTTTCTTAGGTTCGGATTTTCCACGTGCCCAGGCGGGGCCGAGGGAGAAATCGGACAGAAGTCCTTCGAGTGGATTTTGGGGTTCGTCGCTCACGGTATGAAAGGCAGGATGTTAACAGGGGTGGTAGGCACTTCGATTGCAGTATTCAGGCAGTTTGGCAAGCTGTATGCAAGACTTCGAGGTGTCGGAGGGTGGCACCCTGATGGGTGGAGAGTATTTTGAAAGCGTTCTCGGTGAGTGAGGCTGTTGTTTCGGGAGTGAGGGCGGCGCGGATCGCGGCGGTGATTTCGGCTGGAGTGGAGGCCTGGAGCGCTCCTTGGGCGGCGTGCAGATTTGCGACGAGGGGTTGGAAATTTTCCATATGAGGGCCGAGGATGAGGGGCTTGCGAGCAATGATTGCTTCGGCTGGATTCTGGCCGCCGATGGCTAGGAAGGATTTTCCGATGATTACCACATCGGCATGGGAGGTCCAGGTGGCAAGCTCGCCTGTGGTATCGATCACGAGGACGCTGTTTGGAGGGAGGGTAGTGGGGAGGGATTTTGAGCGGAGGACGGGGTGGAAGCCGGCGGCGAGGAGGGAGCTTGCCACTTCGTCGCGTCGCTCCGCGTGGCGCGGGACGATGATCGGGAGTGCGTCGGGGTGAGCGGCGAAGATGGATTGTGTGATGAGTGTTTCCTCTCCTTGGAAAGTGCTCGCTGCCAGTATTATAGGTCTATTTTCACCGAATTTATTTAATATGGAGGCGAAGGCGGGATTGAGCGGTGGTGGCGTGGCGGATTGGGGGTCAAATTTTATGCTACCTGTGAAGTGGATGTGTTGCGGTGGGATGCCCAGGGATTGCCAGAGGGGTTTGTGTTCGGTTGCCTGGATGCAGACGGAGGAGAGTTTTGAGAAGAAGGGGCGGATGGCTGGAGCGAACTTGAGGTAGCGTTTTGCGGAGCGTGGGGAGACGCGGGCATTGGCAAGGGAGACGGGGATGTGGCGTTTTCCCGTGGCTAGGAGGAGATTTGGCCAGATATCGCCTTCGAGGATGACGATCTGGGAGGGTTCGAAGCGATCGAGATAACGACGAACCATGCAGGGGAAATCGAGGGGGGAGTAGGTGACGCGGAGATCGGGGATTTTCGCGGAGGTGGCGAGGTCGTGGCCAGTGGAGGTGCCAGTGGCGAGGACGAAGCGGGTTTGTGGATATTTTACCTTCCAGGTGCGGAGTAGTTTCAGGGCGAGGATGGTTTCTCCGACGCTGATGGAGTGCAGGTGGACGGCGTGCGATGGCTCAAATTCTTTTTCGGAAAAATATATGGCTAGTCGTTCATTCAGAGCGGTTTGAAAGCCGCCTCGCTTTAGCATTTTCAAGATCCATCCCGGGAATGCGGCGATGAACAGAAGGGGGAGGAGCGCTCGGTAGAGGATTAGGATGAGGCGCGCTTTCATGAATCCGGACGGGAGAAGATGAGGATGGCGCAGTTGCTGTATTCGCGGCGATCCACCAGAGGGAGGTGTGGTGAGGGGGGGGTGGACTGGGAAGATGAGATTTCCGCGATCAGGTGGCCACCGGGAGTGAGTCGATCAGCGATGTTTGGGACGGCGAGGAGGTTTTTGACATGATCCTTGTCGAGTGCGTGTTTCCAATACGGGGGGTCTGCGAAGATGAGATCGTAGGAGGCTGTATCGCGTGTGATGAAGGAGATGGCTTCCGATTGGAGGATGCGGCCGCCTTCGAGTCGCGATTTTTCCAAGTTCTGCTTTGTGGTGGAAACTGCCTGGCGGTGCTCGTCGACGAAAAGGCATGAGGTGGCGCCACGTGAGAGAGCTTCCAAGCCGATGGCTCCGGAGCCGCAGAAGAGATCCAGGACACGGGCGTCAAAGAGGGTTTCCCCTAGGATGGAGAAAATGGCCTGGCGGACGTAATCTGTGGTGGGGCGTGTGACGGCCGGGGGGACTTTGATCGCGATTCGTCCTGCTTTTCCTGCGATGATTCTCACTTCCGGCGACCTTCAACTTTCAGCTTTCAACTTTCAAGAAGAACTGGGTGGAAGTGGCTTTCAAGTGGGTGGTGGGTTATGTAGGATTTCCAGCGATGCCGATTGAACCGATCAAAGACGGGTTGAGATCCCATGTGCGTATTGATTTCTATGGAAACGTTCACAAGCGCATGCGCGGGAGCGATGTGGAGGCGCGGTATGCGAGGGAGGTGGAAGTTCTCAAAGTACTGGAGGAGCGAGGCTGTCCGTATACTCCGAAGGTGCTGGAGGAGTATCCTGAGCAATATTACTTTGTCTCAACGAACTGCGGGAGGCCTGCACCGCAGCTTACAAAGGCGAAGGCTGACAAGTTGTTTGCGGCGCTTGAGCGGGATTACGGGGTGAGGCATCTGGATGCGGAACCGAGGAACATCACTTACTCGGACAAGGTGGGCAGGTTTTGTATTATCGATTTTGAGCTGGCAGAGATTCTCCCCGATCCGAACGCCAAAGGGAAAGAATGATGGGCGCCGGTGGGAATAGGATTGCGTGGGCGGCTGCTACGCGGAGCGGCTCCCGGAAGGAGAGGAATGATGATTCGTGGACTGTGTTTGGTGCGAGTCCGAGGGGAGCGGTGAAGATGGCGGAGACCGGGGAGGTTTTGCTGGATGTGCAGGACCTGGTGCTGGCGGTATCGGACGGGATGGGAGGTGGAAATGCGGGTGATCTGGCTTCGGGGCTGATTGTGGAAAGGATGGCCGCATTGATCCCCGAGACTTTCAAGGCGGCTGCGGCAGGGTTTTTCCCGGATTCGGTTTCCCAGCTGATGACGGTGCTGACCGAAGTGCACGGTGATATCAACAAGGCGGCTGGAGAGGAGGCTGATTGCAAAGGCATGGCGGCGACTTTGGCGCTGACTTGGTTTGCCCCGGAGAATCTCTATCTGGCGAATGTGGGTGACTCGCGGGTGTATCGTAGTAGGGACGGGCGGCTGGAGCAGCTAAGCAAGGATCACACGATGGCGTGGGGGCAGTGGAAAAGGGGGGAAATCCAGGAGGCTCAGTACCGGGTGCATCCGAGGCGGGCGGCGCTCTACGAGGTGATGGGCGGGGGGCATGAAGGGATTTGCCCGCACCTGGCTGCGGTGGCCTACCGTGCGGGGGATCGCTTTCTGGTTTGCTCTGACGGAGTGATCGACGGAGTCTGGGAAAGGAATATCGGGGATGCTCTGTCGGCAGACAAGCCGCTGGAGGTGATCCGCGGGGAGCTGCTGGAGAGAGCTTTTTCAAACTCGGGGGAGGATGACACGACTCTGATCGTTATTGAGGTGAGGTAGGCTCTGGGGGCGGGTGAAATTTTGAGCTGCGATCCTTTTGGGTGCAAAGGATTCCGAAGAAATGGCACATCACTTGCTTCAAAGGACTTGCTGGTCGCTGGGTTGGCTTCTTAACTAACCCCAGCGCCTCAAAGGCAATCGCTAACCACGAATAACAAAACGAACATATGTCAAAAACGAAATACGTATTGGAGTACCTCTGGCTGGACGGATACACCCCCGTCGCAAACATCCGCGGAAAATCCCAGGTGAAAGAATTTTCATCTTTCCCGAAACTCGAAGAACTCCCGGAGTGGGGCTTCGACGGTAGCTCCACACAACAAGCAGAGGGCGGTAGCTCCGACTGTATCCTCAAGCCAGTGGCTGTCTATCCTGACACCACCCGTCGCAACGGCGCGATCGTGATGTGCGAAGTCATGATGCCAGACGGCACACCGCACCCGAGCAACACCCGTGCTACCATTCTTGACGAAGAGGACACATGGTTCGGCTTCGAGCAGGAATACTTCCTTTATCAGGACGGCAAGCCACTCGGCTTCCCGGCTGACGGCTACCCAGGCCCACAAGGCGAATACTACTGTGGCGTGGGCTACAGTGCTGTAGGCGACATCGCCCGCACAATCGTCAACGAACACCTTGATCTCTGCCTCGACGCTGGGATCAACCACGAAGGCATCAATGCCGAGGTCGCCAAAGGCCAGTGGGAATTCCAGATTTTCGGAAAAGGCTCCAAGAGAGCTGCTGACCAGATCTGGGTCGCACGCTACCTCCTCCAGCGTCTGTGCGAAAAGTACGGCGTGGACATCGAGTATCACTGCAAGCCGATCAAAGGCGACTGGAACGGCTCCGGTATGCACGCGAACTTCTCCACCAAATATCTCCGCGAAAAAGGCGGCAAAGAGTACTTCGAAGCACTCATGGCACGATTCAAGGAAAACCTCGAAGAGCACATCGCCGTTTACGGCCCGGACAACCACATGCGTCTGACCGGTCTTCATGAGACTCAGTCCATCGACACCTTCTCCTATGGTGTTGCTGACCGCGGTGCATCGATCCGTATCCCACACAGTTTCGTAAAAGACGACAAGTATCAGGGCTATCTCGAAGACCGTCGTCCGAACTCGCAGGGTGATCCATACGCGATCGCTTCGCGGATCCTCAAGACGATCGCAGAAGTCCCGGCTCCATAATCGGAAACTGAAAAAACTTCCCCCCGAATAAAAGTCGCCTTCCTTGATTGGGAGGCGGCTTTTTAAGTTTTGATGCAGGGGATTGAGCCGTGTTTTTTAAGAATCGGCGGGCTGAGTCCTTGCATCGCTTTGGTGAAATGTTCAACCTTCCGGGAGAGATGGTAGATTCGGTATCAGAGGAAGAAATTACATATACCGGAATACCGGCTTCTCCTGGTATTGCCATAGGTCCGATCCATGTGATTGCGCGGGGATTTTCCTCTCCGGAGGTCTACCGGATTTCCAGCAAAGACATTCCTGATGAGCAGGCAAGGTTCGATGCTGCCGTGGATACGACGAAGAGGCAATTGTGCGAACTTCAGGAGCGTTTGGAGTCGCTTTCCGGAGCGAAGGAGAGCGAGATCTTCGAGGCGCACAAGATGCTGCTGGAAGACAAGACCTTGCTCTTGAAAGTCCGCAAGACCATCGATGAAAGGCAGCAGAATGCGGAGTATGCGTTTTATGCGGTGATACAGAATTTCCTGGAGGCAATGCGGCGGATTCCCGATCCGTATCTGCGGGAGAGGACTGCGGATATCGAGGATGTCTGCCAGCGGGTCCTGCGGAATTTTTCAGTGGAAGACCAGGTGGATCACGACATTCCCGATGAGAAGCACATCCTGGTCGCATACGATGTCTCGCCATCTGATGTGGCGATGATGAACCGGCGGAATCTGCTGGGATTTGCCACGGAGCAGGGCAGCGTGAACTCGCACACCGCGATTCTTGCACGCTCGTTCGGTGTGCCGGCGGTAGTCGGGCTGGGTGCTTCAGTGATACAGATGGCGGCTCTGACACCGGTGCTGATTGACGGCTACGCGGGCAAGCTGATTCTGAATCCTTCCGAGGAGACTTTGAGCCGTTACGTGGAGGTCACCGAAGAGAAGGTGAGGCAGCAGACGGAGCTGGACTCCATGCGAGACGAAGCTACGCGGACTAAGGATGGCCGGGAGCTGATTCTTTCCGCGAACATTGAGTTTCTCAACGAGCTGGATCAGGTGAAGAATTGTGGTGGTAAGGGGATCGGCCTCTATCGGACGGAGTTCTTGCTGCTGAATGGAAATGACATGCCCGACGAGGAGGTGCAAACCAAGGCATACACGAGTGTAGCCGAGGCGGTGAATCCTGATATGGCGATCATCCGGACACTGGACTCCGGAGGCGACAAGCTGCCAATCGAGCCATTGACCGAGCCGGAACCGAATCCATTCCTGGGTTGGCGGGGAATACGGGTTTCACTTTCCCGCCCGGCGATGTTCCGGGATCAGCTGAAGGCGATTCTGCGAGCAAGCGCTTTTGGAAAAGTGGCAGTCATGTTTCCTCTCATTTCCGGGCTTTCCGAGCTTCTGGTGGCGCGCGAGATATTGAAAAAATGCATGGATGAGCTGGAAAAGGCAGATGTGCCTTTCGATGCGAAGATCCCTGTGGGGGTAATGATCGAGGTGCCTTCGGCAGCTGTCTGTGCGGACATGCTGGCGCCTCATGTTGACTTTTTCTCAATCGGAACGAATGACCTGATCCAATACACTGTCGCTGTGGACCGGGTAAACCCACACGTGGCGAATCTGTACAAACCCACGCACCCGGGAGTGATCCGCCTGATCAAAACCACGGTGGACGCCGGGAGGGCGAACGGGATCTGGACGGGTGTGTGCGGGGAAATGGCGGGTGATATCCGGCTTACTCCCTTGCTTGTGGGGCTGGGGATTGAAGAACTTTCCGTTTCACCGAAGATTCTCCCAAAAGTGGGTCAGGCGATCCGGCTGCTTCACGGTGGTGAGTGCGCGGCGATGGTGCAAGAGGTGCTGAAGCAGACCAGTGCGACGGCGGCTCTGAACCTGACACTCGCAATTGCGAAGGAAAAGTATGCCGACTTGTTAGACTAGCGAGGCATCATGAGTTCCTCCTCCTTGAGGCCGGTTACACGGCCAAGGCCTTTGAGAAGCTTTTTCAACGTGAGGAATAGAAAGACCATGATCGGCGCGCCGATTACGAGGAAACCCCACCCGGTGATCTTTGCCACTTTTTCGTTATAAACTTCACGGGCGTCTGCGGCGGTGTGATCGAGAGCGCCAAGGAAATACATGGAGAGGCCGAAGTTCAGCACGGTGCTGACGAAGAAGGAAATGGCGAAGAGCAGCGTGGCACCGAGGAGAACTTTTTGGTATTCCTCCGTCTTGTTCAGTGTTGTTACGCGGTTCTCGATCTTGTTGATGTCGAAGAGGCTGTCTGAATACAAAAAGGTGCGGAGCAGGGGGGTCTTAGACCAATGGGAGGCGATGATGGCGATGCCGAGGACGAAGGGGATGGAGGCTTCCTTGAGTCCGAAGAGGACTGCGGCGTGTTCCTTGACCGTGCCGTCTTCATTCCAGAGGAAAAGGGTCAGTCCGCCGGTGAGGAGCACGGAGAACAGGCCGAGGCCGGAGAAGAAGTTGAACTTCTTGTTCTTGATGAAAAACCAAACGCCGTAACAGATGGGGAAGGCGAGTGCCACGCCGAGCGCCTTGAGCGGGCCGATGTGCCACGGCTTCACCGCTTTTCCGAGCATTTGCTGGATCTCCGGGTCTTTGCTCAGGTAGCTGAGAGCGAGCACCGGGATGAGAACGTTGATAAGGATGTTCGCCAGCGGGTTTTCCTGCGGGGTTTTTGGCTTTGGGGCTGTTTCTGTCATCAGATTTCCCGATTGCGAATACCCCGGACGGATGGGAGTTGGAAGTGAAATCCGGTCTTATTGATAAAGGTCGGCGTTTTCGATCATGAAATATTTAACCGCAGATAGACGAGAGGAACGCAGATGGGAGATGAAATGAAGATATTTACAAGCTGCTTGGTCGGCGAATTCCCTTACGAATCCTCTTTATCTGTGTTCATTTTGTTAATCTACGGTTGGCAAATTTCCAGAGTAAACACAACTCCGTCTTGTTGATGGAAGTTGTGGGATTTTTCAGGAGAAATCCTGTGATGCGGGAGTGCCAGGAGAAGGCTGCATTTCCGTTTTGCGCGGACAAGCCTTAAAGATGTCTTGGGTGACTAGGATGGGGCAGCCAAGGCCGAGGGTGACAAGATAGGCGATGCAGGGAAGGCGCAGGTGACGACCCATCTTGCTTCTTACAATGATCCTGCGCAGATCAGTGGTATTCTGTGCATGAGACATGACTTGTTTTTCCACTGAAATTGTTAAGAAATGATGTAATTTCTGATTTTTCTCCGGCTCTTGAGCTTTGTTCGGTCGAAACCACCACCCGGCCATTCCGAGGTTCTGCCAGTGAACTATATTCCAAGTCGCCCGCCACGGCGGAGAAGCATCAAGTCACCGATCCGCTCACTTCAGTGGCTGAGAGAACAGCCATTTGTGTGTTTCCGGATCGTCGAATACCTGCCTGGCGACGCCGTGGCCGCCGGTTTCGGACTCGGTGTATTTGAACTGCTTGCTCCTTTTCATTATCTCAGCAAATTCCCGCGCGGATGTCACCGGAGTCAGTTTGTCATCCGCTGCATGGAACATCCAAATTGCCTTGCGGGAGAGTTTGTCGGCATCGTTTGGAGAAACTCCGGATACCGCAATCGCCGCCGCGAACATCCGTGGTTTGTTGGCCATGATATGACATGCGCCGTAGCCACCCATCGAGTGACCCGCGATGTAGATGCGCTTCGGATCGATCGGCAGACCCTTCACCATTGCCTCGACCAAGTTGATCACTTGATCAACTTCGTCATCATTCCAGCCGAAGCCTTCACGTGCCATCGGCTGTGCCGACATGGGAGCCAGCACAAAGCAGGGCCGCTCTTTTTCGTTTTCCTTGTTAGTGAAAGTCTTCATCCAGCGGGCTATCTGTTTGCCGTTTGTTTCGTTTTCAGTTTTTCCATGTAGTGCCAATACCAGCGGATATTTTTTGTCACCACTGATCGTCTTTCCGCCATAAAGAGCGAATTTCTGACCCTCTTCCTCGCCGAATTCCCAGGATCCGGTAACGAGCTTGGCCATAGGCCCTTCCAGCGGTTTCAATTCCTCAGGTTTTGATATCTCAAGCTTGATCCAGTTCCGATCCGCTTCAGAGAGTCGGGCTAGCGGCAGGGTGAAGACCTGACCGTTCGGGCGCTTCAACGTCGCATTGTCTCCTTCCGACGATATGAATTCCGCTTCCAATGTCTTGCCATCGGTGGAAGTCCACTCCTTTCCTGATGCGAAACCAACATACCACAAAGACATGGCAAGCATCGTGAAAACCCGGAGTAGCATGGGAATTTTTTATCCAAATGAGCCCAGTGAGTCAAGGTGGACGACTGTTGTAATCCGTAAGGATTTTAAAGCACAGACCTTGCTGAATATGTGTGACCAGTTCTTGCAAGCTGCTTGGAGGATTTATGTTCGTGATTCGTGCCACCGGAGAGTGAGGGAGCGGGCGTAGCCTTTTCCGGATGCGCGGGCTTGAGCTTTGTTGTCTTAAAATTAACATCCCCGCCATGCCGAGTCTTTCCAGCAAGTTGTTCCAAGTCGCCAAAGAGTATATCCCCGGTGGGGTGAACAGTCCGGTGAGGGCTTTCAAGAATGTGGACGGGGAGCCGTTTTTCGTAAGACGGGCGAAGGGCTGCCGGATCACGGACATCGATGGGAAGACATACATCGACTACATCGGCTCATGGGGGCCGAATATCCTGGGACACGCGCCGGTGGAGATCATCAATACGATCCATCAGGTGGCAAAGGACGGGATTTCCTTCGGCATTCCGAATCCATACGAGGTGGATATGGCGAAGACGATCTGTGAATGGGTGCCGTCCGTGGAGAAGGTGCGGATGACATCGTCCGGGACGGAAGCGACCATGTCCGCGATCCGGGTGGCGCGTGGGTTTACCGGGCGGGATCTGATTGTGAAATTTGATGGCTGTTATCACGGACACTCGGACAGTCTGCTGGTCGCAGCTGGCTCCGGTGCGCTCACGAATGGCGAGCCGGATTCGGCGGGTGTGCCGAAGGCTTTTGCGGAGAAGACGATTGTGCTGCCCTACAATAACGTGGAGGCGCTGGAGAAGATTTTTGAGGAAAAGGGGGAGGAGATCGCGGCGATCATCGTGGAGTCTTATCCGGCTAATGCTGGGTTGGTATTTCCGAAGGAGGGATATCTGGAGCTGCTTTCCTCGATCACGAAGAAGTACGGGGCGTTGTTAATCTTTGACGAAGTGATGACAGGCTTCCGCCTCGGGAAGGCGGGTGTGCAAGGTCTGGAAAATCTGACTCCGGATCTGAGTTGCTTCGGGAAGGTGATTGGCGGTGGTTTACCCGTAGGTGCCTTCGGCGGACGGGCGGATGTAATGGATATCGTCGCTCCGGTGGGGCCGGTGTATCAGGCGGGGACGCTTTCAGGAAACCCGCTGGCGATGGCGGCTGGCTTGGCGCAGTTAAGAGAGCTTTCCAAAGGGAGTGTGAACGGCTTCGCACGGCTTGAGCAGCTCGGTGCGCATTTCGAAAGCGGCCTGCGCGGAGTGATGGATAGCAAAGGGGTGCCTTACCGCATCAATCGAGTCGGATCAATGTTCTGTCTGTTCTTCACGGATCGGGAGATCGTCAATGTGGATGATGTCATGAAGCAGGACATGGAGATGTTTAGGAAGTTCTTCTGGGGCTGTCTGGACAAGGGCGTGTATATCGCGCCTTCGCCGTATGAGACTGGTTTCCTTTCATTGGCACATACCGAGGATGATCTGGATGAAACGCTGGAGGTGTTTGAGGACGTCTTGAAGAAAATCTGAGTAATTTCATAGGCGGGGCGGACGCGCCCAAAAGAGGGCGGGGGAGAGACACGAAAGGTGGTGTTTTCCCAAAAGTTCCACAGCGTAAACGGGGATGGTTCCCAGTTTGCGCAGATACAAGCGGATTGGGAATTACACGATTAAATCCAGAGGGCTTCTCACACCCTTCTCGTTACCGATTTTCATACCATGAGTGTAGATTTCTGTAGTCTTTACATCGGCGTGCCCCAACAGCTCCTGTAACGTCCGTATATCCGTCCCGTTTTGTAATAGGTCTGTGGCAAAAGCGTGCCGCAGCGCATGACTTGTCACTCGTTTGGGGATTTCCGCTTTTTCAGCAGCCCGTCGTATAGCTTCTCCATAGACCCTGGGATGCAAGTGGTGCCTGCGTATCACATCACTTTCCGGATCTTTGGAAAGATGATCGGAAGAAAACACCCACATCCACGGCCATTTTAACCCCGCCTTTGGCATCTTGCGAATCAACGCGCCGGGGAGAGCCACTCCAGACACACCGTTCGCCCTGTCTTCTTCCCAAAATGCCCTTGATCTGGTCATTTCCCTGACCAGTGGTTCCTTCAGGCAGTTTGGAATAATCGAGACCCGATCTTTGTCTCCTTTGCCACTGCGCACTGTTACTACCCCTCTCGGGATGTCGGTATCCTTGATACGTATTTGTACTAGCTCTTTGAGCCTTAATCCTGCTCCGTATTGGAGAAGAGCGGGTGTCTTGTAGCGATCCTCCAGCTTGTTGATGGGCGCCATCAGTTCTCCCTTATTTAGAACCACCGGCTGCCTCTGCTCGGTCTTCTTTAGTTTTACCCTTAAATCCGGCGCATCCACTCCACAAACATCCCGGAAGAAAAACACCAGTGCGTTGAGAGCCTGTCGTTGGGTAGAGAAAGCCACCTTCTCTTTCTCAACCAGCCAGATCAGGAAATCCCGTCCTTTCTCTTCTTCCATAACTGCCAGTTCATCATTCACAAACGCACCATACCTGGCCACCCATCCGGCATAGCTTTGCCGAGTCTTGAGTGCCAGACCACGTCTCGCACCTGCACTGTGAACCGCAGCTTTCAGTCTCTCCGGGACGCTTTTGCCATCTCCGCCGGACTTCCGGCAGATCTCCAGCCAGCCCAAGTACCAGCGGATCGCTTCAGACCACTGCCGCAATTGCCAATCAGGGCGAGATTTTACCTTGGTGATTTCTTGCCACCAAAGCTTTGCAGCTTCTCTGCCCGGAGGCAGATCTCGTCTTACCCGGAAGCTCTCCAACCAGCCAAGCACATAGCCGTATGCGTCAATCTCCCTCCGAGGTATATCGCGCGCTGCCGCTAGATCTTCCCTCCAATCAAAACGCTGCTTTCCTGAATTCTGTCTAAGAGTGTTCATTTGAATAGTATTTGTGTCAATATATTTGCAGAGGCAATAAAAATCCTATTCCTTCACTATCGTTGATTTTTTTTTGTTCCAAAATATCCACCCGTAATAAGAACAGATAACTGTTAGAAAAAAATTCCGGATTGCTTCGTGTTCTAAAAATTCGGTTTTCTCGAACAAAAGTCGTAAGTAGCAGAACATGAATCCCTTAAAATCCGACTTGAAAAAACTTGAGTGTGCTATCCAAACATCTATTCTTTAGGGGTTGAACCAATACACTGTTAGCCTAAAAAATGAAATACGCTTCATATAATAATATTCGCACTCATGCAAAAGATGTGGAATCTGGCTCAATAGGAGCTGACCTTTGGTATAGAGAATATGAAGTAAAAGCGTGTGTTGGGCGGTATTTACAATATTGGGTATATACTTCTGATAAGCCCCAATTACCTTCTGGCTATGAACCTGAGAGTAGCTGGCATGCATCATGGAAAGGTTTAGTTAAGGATGAATTTACTGAAGTTGTTTGCGGAGATCTCAGGGAGCATCGGGCGGATATTTTAGTTGGCAAGCAAGTCATTGAAATCCAAAGAAGTAGAATAGATATTCGAGATGCTGAGGAGCGTGTGAAATTTTATAAAGCATTGATTCCTGAATCTAGAGTGATTTGGATTATTGATGTTCAGAAATCATGGGGAGACAAGAAGTTAAAGAAAGGGCTTAACGTTAAGGGAAAGAAAAACATGTTTCGACTAGAATGGGCTAAGGGGTCACGTCATAAGTGGATGGTAGATTTATCCAGAACTCCGGATACTCATGTGTATTTTGAATTTAATAATGAAAATGAAAATATGATGAAAGTATGGGTTAATAAGGGAAAAATCTATGCTTCATGGGTCAAAAAAACTAAATTCTTCAATGATCATCTTAAGAACTACAGCAATTTGAAAACTGAAAAAATCTACAAAGTTTTAGGGTTTAAATCATCTGAAATTGGCTAACAAGCAGATGCACATCAATCCACTATCTGCCTAGAATCTAAGTTTAATGACAATTATAACATCTAACCCGAAAACAAAGCTCGCTCTCAGATAGTGGATGAGTGATCTTTGACGTT
>JBPOGC010000068.1:0-14497 GCA_051251795.1 Luteolibacter sp.
ATGGATGATGACGATCTGCGGCGTGGGAGGGCGACTTGCCACAAGGTTTACGGGGAGGGGATGGCGGTGCTTTGCGGGGATGCTTTGCTGACGGAGGCGTTTGTTGTGCTTTCGAAATCGCGAACCAGGGGGCTGTATTCCGTAGGAGAGATGATGGGGGAGTTGGCGCGAGCGGGGGGGAGCAGGAGGTTGATCGGTGGGCAGGTCTTGGATCTTGAGGGTGAGGGGAAGAAGCTGTCTTTGGAGGAACTGGTGAGGATCCATGAGTCGAAAACGGCGGCTCTGTTGGTTTGTTCGATCAGGTTGGGGGCGATGAGTGCTGGTGCGGAAATTGAAGAGCTGGAGGCTTTGACCAGGTTTGGCGGGGCGCTGGGGCTGGCGTTTCAGGTGGTGGACGATATTCTGGATGTGACGGCGACGTCTGAGGAGCTGGGCAAGACGGCGGGGAAGGATGAGGCGGTGGAGAAGGCGACCTATCCGGCGGTAATGGGGCTGGAGGAATCCAGGAAGGAGGCGGAGAGGCTTACTGAAGAGGCTTTGGGGGCGCTGGATGTGTTGGGTGAAAGAGGGGAGCGGTTGAGGGAAATTGCGGGGTGGATGCTTGGGCGGGGGTTTTAGTGGCTGTGGTGGTTCTTTTAAACCGCCAAGGACGTTAAGTTGGCCAAGTTTTTCTTTGGAGGTGTCGTTTTACTTTCAGGGGGCTTGGGTTGCGGTGGCTGGCCGGGAGTCCGGCGTTCCCGGGGGCTTGGGTTGTCGCGATTTCGGAATCGCGGTTCCTTTTTGCTTGGGGTGCTGGCCTTGGCATCTGATGGGATTTCTTTGCTTGGGTTTTCTGGCGGATGGCATCCGCCGCTCCTTGTAGTTGGTTGTTGATTGTGAGGGGGGGATGGGGCTAGTTCTGCGTATCAAAAAGCGATCTTTCAGTTTCATGTTGGCGCGGCGGTATTTGAACCCGTCGCGGGCTGTGCTTTCCTCGTTTACCCTGATCTCGTTGGTGGGGGTGATGTTGGGTGTGTTGGTCTTGGTGGTGGTGATGGCGGTTTACGCGGGGCTGGAGAGGGATGTGAAGGGCAGACTACTTGGGTTTACGCCGCATATTCTGGTGAAGTCTCCGGGGCTGGGAATGGATGAAGATCCGGAGGCTCCTACGTGGTATGATCTGGCGGAAGAGGCGGTTAAAGTCCCTGGTGTGGCGACGGCGACAGCCTACGTGGCGGACAATGTGATCCTGGATGTTGACTCGTGGCAGAGGCCGGTGACGTTCCGGGCTGTGGATACGAGTGATCCGGCGCAGGTGGAGGGAGTGGATGCGATGCTGGACAGGGAAAATTTCCCTGACTCTTCGGCGGATCTGGGGATTGATGACAGGGCGGTGATTTCATCGATTGTGGCGGAGCAGTTCCAGATCGGGGTGGGAGATACGCTGCGGCTGTATTCTACGCGGAATTTCGAGAATGTGATGAATGCCTACAAGGTGACGGATCAGCCGTTGTTGCGTGAGGCTTATCCGGAAGAGTGGAGCCGGGCGGCGAAGGTTTTCGAGAGTGGCTGGACTGAGGGGGATGATGTCTGGACGGTGTCGGCGGATGATTTCCGAGAGGTCTACAATGGGCTGCGGTTTATCTACGAAGAGGATATCCGGGAGCCTGAGAGAGCTTTGTTAGAAGATGTGCTTGGCGCGATGGAAGATGGCGAGCGTGAGGAGGGGGAAGAGGTTTTCCGTTTTTCCGAGGCGGGGAAGGCTGGGGTCCTGGAGGCGTTCGAGGTATTGGGGGCGACTGATGCGGAGAAGATGGACGCGGAGATTCTGAAGGGGTTGAAGGAGTTGGTTTTGCCGAAGGAGGCTGTGGTGGTGGGGATTTATTCCGCCTCGCAGATGGCGGTGACTCCTGATCTTTTTGTGCCCTTGCCTTTGGGGCAGGATCTTGCGGGGCTGGGGGATCAGGTGCAGGGGGTGGCTCTGCGGCTGGATGATGCTTACCAGGCGGAAATTGTGGCAGAGGAGGGGCGTAAGCTGCTTGGGTCTGAACGGTATCTGGAGACGTGGGGGGATCAGTATCAGGCGTTTTTCGCGTTGATCAACCAGCAGCGGGTGATGATGTATTTCGCGCTGTCGTTCATCGTTCTGGTATCTGCTTTTTCGATGATGGCGGTGATGTTCACGGTGACGATTCAGAAGCGGCGCGAGATCGGGGTGATGAAGGCTCTGGGGGCTACGCCGGGGCAGATTGTGAGGGTTTTCCTTTATCAGGGGATGCTGCTGGGGGTGCTGGGATCGGCTCTCGGGGTGGGGCTTGGGAGGGTGGTTATCCATTTCCGCGGGGCTGTGCAGGAGGGACTGCGGCTGGTGGGGTTCGATCCGTTTTCGGCTTCGCTCACTGGGTTCGGGGTGTTGCCGGCGCACAACAAGGCGGGTGAACAACTGGTGATTGGCTTCCTGGCGTTTGTGCTGTGTTCGCTGGCGGCGCTGGTGCCGGCGTTTTTTGCGGCACGGAGTGATGCGGCCAGGTCGCTGAGGAATCTTTAATTATGGAAGTCTGGTTGATTCGAAATGGAACAAAGTCGGGGCCTTTCCCGGACTACGAAATACGCGGTAGAATTGAGCAGGGGGATCTGGAAGGGGATGTGCGTGCCTGGCATGAGGATCTGCCGGAGTGGACGGAGCTGGGAAAGATTGAGATTTTCCGAAAGGAGTTCGAGAGGGTAAACAGTGAGGCGGTGCCGCCTCCATTGCCAAAGGAACTCCCGGAACGAGCTGAGTCCGAAGTGCCGAAGAAGGAAACGGATTCGGAGAAGGCGGGGAAGGGAATTCTTGTGCGTCGGTTTTTCGCGCGGTGGTTGGATCTGGCTTTGTACTCAGCGTTCTGGTGGCTGGGGATGTATCTGGTAGGGAAGGATATTGGAGGATTGCTTTCTAATCCTGCGTCGTTGTTGTTTTTAACGATGTATGTGCCTTGGTTCGCGTTCGAGGCATTGCTGATCCAGAAGTTCGGCAGGACTCCTGGGAAATGGCTGATGGGGCTGCGGGTGGTGAGTGACGATGGCTCAGGACTTGAATTCAAGGAGTCGGTCTGGCGATCAATCCGGGTGATGGTCGCAGGTGTGGGCTTTGGATTCTGGATCTTGCCTTTGCTTTGCCAGACGATGAGCTGGTTTACAGCCAGGCGAATCGGGAAGCCGATCTGGGATTACCTTGGGAAACACAAGGTGGTTTCCGAAAAGCTGAATCCGTTCCGCGTGATTGGATTGATAGTGATTTTCTTTGCAGCTGCTCACTTGCAGATGGCTGTTCGCGGGCCTCACGAACAAGAGATAATGCTGAAGAAGTATCCTCAGATGGAGAAATACTTTGAGTCGAGCGAGCGGTTGTATTTTCCAGTTAAGAAATAAGGGAGGCGATTTAAGCCGGAAGGGTGTGAAGTGTGGCCGTCACGATAGGGCGCTTAGGGATAGGCGCCCCTGCCGTGTGCTGGATTGGAGTGGCCGTGATAAGCGGGCGCTTAGGGATAAGCGCCCCTGCCTTGCCTAGTTGGTGCGGCGGTCTTGCTCTTCGAGGAAAATTTCCGCGAGGCGGAAGCAACGGCGGGAAAGTTCGCGTGCGTCGTTGTCCGCGATGAGGGCGACACCTTCTTCACTGACTTCGGCGAGAAAGATTTTCCAAGCCTTTTTCGAGACCTGTTCGGGATCGAGATCCACGCGGCGGCGAGGCGGTTTTGGCTGGCGCTTATTTTGTTTCGGCTGCCGTCCATTTCTGCGCTCCGACTCCTCGGGAACTTCTTCCTCGCTTGATGGGGCGAGGCTGATGGTTTCTTCGTTTATCGGCTCGGTAATTTCGGTGGCTTCCTCTTCTTGCGAGGAGGATTTGCCTTTCCCACGGCGGCGGCGGGGTTTCTTCTTTGGCTCAGAAGACGGTTCGGGAGATTCTTCCTGGGCGGGGCCCGGGTTGACATCACTTCCAAACTCTTCCACAGGGACTTCGGAACTGGGTTCTACCTTGGGTTTTGCTGCCTTGGCTGCTTTGCGAGCTGGCTTGTTGGAAATCCTAGTGACTTTTGGTTTCTCGACTGGTTCTTCAGGCGCGCTTTCCGCGCCTGGGGGTAATTCTTCTGACATGTGTTATGTAAATTCTGAAAGGGGGCTGATACTGGATGATCAGTAGTTGGTGATATCGTCTTCAGTGTCGGCAGTGAGATCTGGTCCCTTGGACATTAGATCGAAATCGGGATTGTTGGTTCCGGGGGCTGTGTATTGGTATTCCTCGCCCCATGGGTCGACGATCGTGGCACCAGTGCCAGAGCCTTCTACCCAGCCTTGGGTGTCGTTTTCCGGCTCTAGCTGTGAGATGTAAACTTTTCCACCGGTGTCAAAGCCATCCCAGTAAAGAGCCTGATACAAGGATTTGTTATCGACTCCATCATCAGGAAAATCCCCGTTATCCAGCTTGTATTCCTCGATTCCTTGCTCGAGGAGTTTGATCTGAATGGCGGCTTTTGAGTTGTCCTGTTTTTTTGCAGCGAATCCGAAGATGCCGAGTGAGAGGCCGGCGAGAATGGCAATGATCGAGATGGTGACTAGCATCTCAACGAGAGTGAAAGCCCTTCTGTGAATGAGTGGGTTGTTTTTCATATTCGGTCTTGTTTTTGAAAAAGTGGGCAGGAGTGCCCACTCTCCTTATTGTTCGCTCATAGTGGAGATCATCTTGATGAGCGGGAGGAAGAGGGCGAAGACGACGGCACCGACGACGAGAGCCAGGATGACGATCATGATCGGCTCGAGAATGGAGGTGAGTGCGGTGACGGCGTTGTCCACTTCATCATCATACACGTCGGCTACTTTCAGAAGCATTTCGGGAAGCTGACCGGTTTCCTCACCAACATCGACCATGGAGATGACCATGTTCGGGAATACTCCGCTGGAGGCGAGAGGGGTGACGATGGATTCACCTTCCTTGACGGCTTCATGGACTTTCGAGATGGCCTGGGAGATGACAACATTGCCGGCGGTGTCACGGGTGATATTGAGCGCCTGAAGGATGGGAACACCCGAGGTGACGAGTGTGCCGAGCGTACGGGCGAAGCGGGAGACGGCGGACTTGCGCTGGATATCTCCAAAGATGGGCATGTGGAGTTTCATCTTGTCGATAAACTGGCGGCCTTTGGGTGTCTTGCCGATGGCGTTGAAACACAGGTAGAGGATGAAAACACCTACGAAGATCCAGACGATGTTCGGGATTCCCAAAATGGGGTTGCCCAGACAGAACTCGGAAAAGCCGAAGACGATCTGTGAAATCAAGGGGAGTTCCGAATCGGTCTCACTGAACATTTCCTTGAATTTCGGGACGATGAAGACCATGAGGAAAATCAGGATGGCGACGGCAATGAACATGACGATCGCCGGGTAGACCATGGCTGAGACGATCTTGTTCTTCAGCTTCTGGGCTTTTTCCTGATACTCAGCAAGACGGTTGAGGACGACCTCGAGAACACCACCGAGCTCACCGGCTTTGACCATGTTCACGTAGAGCTTGTTGAACATCTTGGGATGTTGCGCAAGGGACTCGGAGAAGGTGGAGCCGCCCTGGACGGAATCCGCAAGGGATCCGATGGTTGTCTTGAGAGCGGGGTTTGGCTCCTGTTTTCCGAGAACGGTGAGTGAGCGGAGAAGTGGAAGGCCGGAATCGATGAGGGTGGCGAGCTGACGGGTGAATACCATGAGTACCTTTGGCTTCACAGTGGTCTTGGCCTTGCCGATGGTCATGTTGAGACCTTTGCCTTTACCCTTGCCCGAGGCTTTGGATTTTTTTGCCGGGGCTTTTACGCCTGGCTTTGCTTTTCCTTCCTCAATGATCTGGGTGGGGTAGAGACCTTGTGAGCGAAGTTGCTGAACTGCTTCTGCTTCTGATGCTGCGGCGACGGTTCCTTCTGTTTGTTCGCCTTTGGCGTCGAGGGCTGTGTAATTAAAGTTGGCCATGGGAGTTTTTTAAAAATCTAGTTGGATTTAAGTGGGTCGGAGTGTGTTTGGCGATGGGAAAGTTCTTCGGAAGTATGAAGAATTTGCGTATGGCAAGGTGTCTTTCCCGGTCAGGAAACATGTTAGGTGTATTTCAGAACCTCCTCGATGGTGGTTTTTCCCATGTAGATATTGCGGAGGCCGTCTTCACGAAGGGTGTTCATACCAAGTTCCACGGCTTTTTGTTTGAGGACAACGGAAGGTGCGCGGTTGGTGATTAACTCGCGGATGGGTTCCGTGACATCGAGCAGTTCGTAGAGACCTTGGCGGCCTTTGTAGCCGGATTGCCCGCAGACTTCACAGCCTGCGCCGGTGAAGAATTGCTTGTCACCGAGCTCGTGCGGGGAGACTCCGAGTTGTGAAAGAATGGACTCAGTAGGTTCGTACGGGGTTTTGCAATCCACGCAGATGGTGCGGACGAGGCGTTGTGCGAGAACTCCCTCGAGAGAGGCTGCGACGAGGAATGGCTCGCAACCCATGTCGACGAGACGGGTGACGGCACCAGGGGCGTCGTTTGTGTGGAGGGTGGAGAGAACCAAGTGACCTGTGAGGGCGGCCTGGATGGCGATGGTGGCGGTGTCCTTGTCCCGCATTTCCCCGATCATGATGCGATCCGGATCCTGACGCAGGAACGCGCGGAGGATGCGGGGGAAGTCGAGGCCGATGGCTTCGTTGACAGGGATCTGGATGATGCCATCGATGTCATACTCGACGGGATCTTCCGCTGTGAGGAGCTTCGAGTCGATGACGTTGATGCGGCGTAGGCCGGCGTAGAGGGTGGTGGTCTTTCCGGCTCCGGTGGGACCGGTGACGATGAAAATGCCGTTGGGCTTCTCGATGGTCTCGGTGATGTATTCGAAAAGGCTGTCAGGGAGGCCGAGATTTTCCAAAGACAGGTTTACGGAAGAGCGGTCAAGAACCCGGAGCACTACGGACTCGCCGTGGTGGGTGGGTAGTGTGGAAACCCGCATGTCGACCTGGCGTTCACCGATCTGCTTGACGATACGTCCGTCCTGCGGGATGCGGCGCTCGGCGATGTTCATATTCGCCATCACTTTCACGCGGGAAAGGATGGGAAGGGCGAGATGGACTGGAGGCGGGGCCATCTCGTAAAGGGCTCCATCCACCCGGTAGCGGATTTTGAAATCCTTTTCGAAGGGCTCGAAATGGATGTCCGAGGCTTTTTCCTTGATGGCCTGGTAGAGGACGAGATCGACGTAGCGAATGATAGGAGCCGAGTTGGCCTCTGCTTCGATATTGTTCGGATCCATACTCTCGATACTGGAATCGAGCTGGGAGAGGATGTCTTCCATGGCGCGGCCTTCGCCGCCGTAGCATTCGTTGATCTTTGCCTCGACGAGGTAGTCCGGAGCGACGACGACGACGATTTCACGGCCGAGGGCGAAGCGAAGGTCTTCCACTGTCTGGGGATTGAGCGGATCGACGAGGGCGAGGTGGAGGCCCTGTTCATCAAAGTTGACCGGGAAAGCTCCATGCAAGCGGGCTGTTCCTGCGGGAACAAGATCAAGGAGGGCGGCGGGCGGAGTCCAGTTTTTCAGATCGACCAGCTGTGCGCCGAGTTCTGATGCGACGATGGGCCAGACGTCTTCGCGTGACTGGACGACTTCAAAGTCGGCAAGCAGCTCGGGAACGGTCTTGCCGCTGTTTTCAATCTCGCTGAGGATTTCCTCGGCGAGATTTTCGTCGATCATGCCGCGGGATTCGAAGAGTTCTAGGAGTTGGCGATTGTCCATGGGGAAAATTTCAATTTCCAGATTTCAACTTTCAATGAAGAGGGAGGAGTCTGGAAGTATTGGGTTTAAGTGTGTGAAATTGAGAGTTGAAGGTTTTTAATTTGAGGCTTAGTCGAGGTCGCCCATGGTTGCGTGGATGACTTCGGAGCCGGAGGTGAGGCCTGCAAGGACTTTGCGGATGCCGTCTTCCCGGAGGGTTCTCATGCCGAGCTCGCGGGCGCGGCGGCGTAGCTGGCTTGTAGCGAGTTCGCCGTTGATCATGGTGCGGACTTCGTCATCGATGTTGAATAGCTCAAAGATGCCCATACGGCCTTTGTAACCATTTCCACGGCAGCGTTCGCAACCTTTGGAATCGAAGATGGTGGCCTCGGAGACCCGTGAGGGATCTAGGTGAAGGGCACGCATTTGTTTTTCTGTGAGTTCCGCCGGGACTTTACAGAACGGGCAGAGATTCCTGACAAGACGCTGTGCGAGAATGGAGCGGACGGCGGATGCGATAAGGAAAGGTTTCACGCCGATGTCCGCGAGACGGGCGACGGCGGATGGGGCGTCGTTCGTGTGGAGTGTGGAGAATACCAAGTGACCGGTGAGGGATGCGTTGATGGCAATGTTAGCTGTTTCCGCATCACGGATTTCCCCGATCATGATGATGTTCGGTGCCTGCCGGAGCATGGCGCGAAGGGCGTTTCCGAATGTCATGCCGATGTCGGCTTTGACCATGACCTGGTTGATGCCGGGAAGCTCGTACTCGACGGGGTCTTCCACGGTGATGATCTTTTTGTCCGGTTTGTTGATGACGTTGAGACAGGCGTAGAGCGTGGTCGTTTTACCGGAACCTGTGGGGCCGGTGACGAGGATGATGCCATCGGGGAGGCCGAGGAGTTTTTCGAATTCCGCCTGGTCATCTGAGAAGAATCCAAGCTCCGGCAAGCCCAGTAGAAGGGCGGTCTTGTCGAGGATACGCATGACGATGGACTCGCCATGGTTCGAAGGGACGGAGGAGACCCGGAGATCGACTTCCTTTTCGCCCATTTTCAGCTGGATGCGTCCGTCCTGGGGGAGGCGTTTTTCCGCGATGGACATGGTGCCGCTCATAACCTTGAGGCGTGCGATGATGGCGGGGAGAAGTTTTTTCGGGTGTGTGTCGACGTGGATTAGCTTGCCATCCAGTCGGTAGCGGATGCGGACGGAGGTCTCGAGTGGCTCGATGTGAATGTCGGATGCCTTGAGGCGGAAAGCTTCCGTTAGTGTCTGCTGGACGAGGCGGATGATGGGTGCGTCATTGCTTTCCGTGCCTGCTTCGGAATCCCCTGTGGCGACCTGGAAGGCGTCCTCTGCGGGTTCCGAATTTTTCTCCTCCACGTTGTAGAACTGAAGGAGGCTGCTATTGATGTCGCTGTTGGTGGCGCAGGCAAAGCTGAGCTCCCGGCCGACGACGTGCGGAAGGCTGTCTAGGGTCTCGAAATCGAGGGGATCGGCGACGGCGACGGTAAGATAGGTGCCATCGTCCGAGACCGGGATGGCGCGGTAGCGGCGGGCGATGTCTTCTGAGATACTGGCGATGACCGAGGGCTCGAAGTCAATTGAGGAAAGATCGACGAAAGAAATGCCCGCGTTATTAGCGAGGACTTCGGCGACGGCTGTATCGGTGACCTCGGTATTGGCGATAAGTTGTTCGACGATGGTCTTGTTGCCAGTGAGTGATTGACGCGCTTGGTCGATCTGCTCCTGGGTTACGACGCCATCTTCGGCGAGTAGTTCGGCGAGGTAGTCTTCGTTTGAGAACACGGGGATTTTTTCTTGGATGGTGAGTTGGATTTTTCAGGCGGCTTTTACAAAACCGATTGCGAGGATGACAAGTTGGTCAAATGTACCAGAGGTGTCAACAGGGCGTTCGGGAAATGAAGATAACTATGGATATGGCCGTAATGAGCTGGAAGTTCTAAGCTGCTTGGGCGGGTGGCGGCAAGATCATATACGCGACTTTGACGGACTCTGGCGTAGAGTGAGGAAGCAACTGGCGGCGGCGGCGAAGTCGGTGTGGTTGTTTTCCAGGAAAGGGGCGATGAAATCGTAGAGGTTTTCCGGAGGGTGGGAGTCCAGCCATGGTTCGGACCAATTGGCCAGATCGGTGAAATTGACATCTGCTGTGATGTCCTGGAGGCCGGGGTTTTGCAAAACCGCAGGGCCTTCGAGGCGTTGGTGGAGGAGGTAGGCGCGGAGGGAGCCTTGCGGGCGGCGGCTGTAAATGTCTCCGGCGGTGCTGCCGTAGTCTATGGTAAGGATCTCGCCACTATTCCAGAGAGGCAGCCATGATGAGAGCCACGTGCGGTAGGAGTCGTGGACTTCGACCCTTTGTAGGTGTGGGAGGTTTTGCTGGAAAATGGAGGAGGGGGGCAGTTGGTCGATTGCTTTGCGAATTTCCCTGGAGAAGCCGCCCGAGTGATCCAGATGGATCTCTTCCCAAAGATCGTTTCCGGCTTTCTCAAAGATGCGGACGGGGAAGGCGTCTACCAGTTCGTTGGAGAAGATGATGGCTTTGCCTTCACAGGCTTGCAGTGCCGAATGGATGTCGGTGTGGTATTGGGCTTTTTGTTTCAGGGTTGATTTCTGGTGTTCCGCAAGGGGGGAGGATGATTCGACGAGGTGGAGGTTTGTTCTCAGGCGGGTGAGAAGCGGGAGGTTTTCGAGGACTTGCCGGGAAAGGGTGCCGAGACCCGGGCCGATCTCGATGAGGTTGCGGGTGTTGTGTGTGCGGGAGGCTTTGGTGAACCAGTGGGCGATGGCTTTCGCAGGCGCGTCTGAAAGCTGTGGAGCTGTGGTGAAATCGCCACGGCTGCCGATGGAGCGGATGTTTCTTGAGTAGTAGCCTTTCTCCGGATGGTGGAGGCAACGAGCCATGAACTGCTCGAAGCTCTCTTGGTTGGAATTCCTAACGCTCAAAATTTCACCTCCCAATAACGAAAACAACCGCGGCCTTTTGAGCTCGCGGTTGTTTTTTGAAAAATTGTCTGAAGACCTGAAGCTTACTTGGCAGCGGCGGTGCGTGCCTTGCGGATGAAGCTGTTCACGGTTTCGGAAGGCTTTGCGCCAACGCCGAGCCATTTGTCGGCTTTTTCAAGATCGATTTCGTAGTTGGTGCCTTCGAGAAGTGGATCGTAGGTGCCGATCTGCTCGATGTAACGACCATCACGACGCTTGCGGCTATCCACGGCTACGATTTTATAATACGGGCGGTCTTTGGTGCCTTTGCGGTTGAGACGAAGAGAAACTGACATGTGCTGAAGAGTTGGTGGGGTTGCCCGAATCGAGCGGGCGGGGAAATTGGTGGAAATTGGCGACAAGGACAAGCTCTATTTTGCTAAAATTTTTAGTAAGTAGTGTTTTGTGAAACAAAAAACCCGGTGGTGGAACCAACCGGGCTTTTCGGAAAGATGTTACTGAGATTTGCTGGATCAGAATTTCTGAGAGCGGGAGTGTCTGTAGTAGGACTCGGGGCCAAGCTCAGGTGGAAACTCGGAGAGGCCGTCGTGGACGTTCATCTCGATACGGTTGTCTTGGCCGCATTTTTCGTAAGGTGGCTTGAATGTGCCGCGGTAAGTAGGGCAGGTGAAGGTGACGAGCTCATAGAAGCCGTAGCCGAGACGACGGAAGGCTTTATTAGTGCCTTCCACTACGCCCCATGAGTATCCTGCCTTGTTGCCGTAGCCTTCGTTTTTGCGAACAATCTGCTCAGGGATTTCCATGAAGCCATAAAGGATGTTGCTGATCGCGCGACCGAGCTTCCGGGTTGATGTGTATTGGCTGCCTGGAGGGGCATGGATGTCAGCGGCTGCAAATCCGCTGAAGACGATGAGAGAAGTGGCTACAAGAAGGAGTTTTTTCATGCTTGGTGAAGATTAGGAGAGGAGGATGGGAGTTGGCAAGTAGAAGTTTGGGCCTTTTGTCACAATGCGATTCAAAGCTGGAAGGAGAGGACTTTCAGGATGCCGGGTGTCTCGCGGAGGGTTTTTAGCAAGGCGTCTGTAGGCTCGGTATCGACCTCGATGACGGTTACCGCGGTCTTGTTCTCTGTATTGCGGGAGAGCGCCATGTTTGCGATGTTGACTTCCGCGGTGCCTAGAGTGGAGCCGATGACTCCGACGATGCCGGGGCGGTCGTCGTTTTCCACGAAGAGGAAACGTCCGGTGGGATTGGTTTCCACGTAGTGACCGGCGATGTGGACGATGCGTGGGGAGCTGCCGTAGAATGTGCCTGCGACTGTGACTTCATCGTCGCCTTTGACTGCGGAGATCTCGATGAGCTCGGTGCAGTTTGTGGAGAGGGCGACGGTGGACTCGGTGACGCTGAGGCCGAGCGCTTTGGCGACTGCCGGGGCGTTGATGAGGTTGACCTGCGCCTCGTTGCTGGCGGAGGCGAGGTAGCCGGTGAGGATCTTGCGGGTGACGAGCTCGGTATCCAGCTCGGAAACCGCACCAAGGTAGGAGACGCGGATGGCATCGCACTGTGCGGGAGCGATCTTGGAGAGGAGTTTCCCGAGGGAGTCCGCGAGATCGAGGTAGGGGCCGACGGACTCGAGGGTCTTCGCGTCGAGGTTCGGCATGTTGACGGCGTTGCGGATTTCTCCGGTCTGGAGGAAGTCCTTGATCTGGATGGCCACTTCGATGCCGACGTTTTCCTGGGCTTCGTTGGTGGATGCGCCGAGGTGCGGGGTGAAGACGGTTTTCTTTGCTTCGAAAAGCGGGAAGTCAGCCGGTGGTGGCTCGACTTCATATACGTCGAGCGCGATGCCGCCGAGGTGTCCGGCATCAATGGATGCTTTTGCGGCTGTTTCATCGACGAGGCCGCCGCGGGCGCAGTTTACGATGAGTGCGCCTTTATTCATGAGTGCGATGCTTTTCTCGTTGAGAATGTGCTTCGACTCAGGGGTCATCGGGATGTGGAGGGTGACGACATCGGCTCCTGTGAGGGCGAGCTCGGCGGTTTCCGCGAGTTCGACTTTGAGTGACTGGGCGCGGGCTGCGGTGAGGAAGGGATCGTAGGCGACGATGGTCATGCCGAATGCCTGGGCGCGTTTGGCGAACTCGGTGCCGATGCGGCCCATGCCGAGGATGGCGAGGCGTTTGCCGAACATTTCCACGCCGGTGTAGAGCTTGCGGTCGAATCTGCCGGCGATCATGGAGGAGTGAGCGGGGCCGATGTTGCGGGCGAGTGCGAGCATGAGGGCGAAGGCGTGCTCTGCGGTGGAAACGGTGTTTCCGGAAGGGGTGTTCATTACTACGACGCCGTGGTCTGTGGCTGCATCGCGATCGATGTTGTCAACGCCGACGCCTGCGCGGCCAATGGCTTTGAGGTTGGTCGCGGCGGCAAAGACCTCTGGTGTGACTTTGGTTTGTGAGCGGATCACAAGGCCGTGATAATCGCCGATGACTTCAAGGAGTTCTGCGGGGGACATGCCGGTTTTCACATCAACGGAGATGCCCTCGGCGGAGCTAAGCTCATTAACACCTTTTTCGGAAATAGGATCGGAGACGAGGACGCGGTAGTTGCTCATGGGGCGCCCTGATTATGTGAAGTGAGAACAGGTTGCAAGAGGAAGTGATGGGAAAACGGAAGGAAAACCGAGAAAAAGAAAGAATGAAAAAGATGGGAGGTCGGTGCGTCTTAACTTTCCGGCAGACGGCGGTTCGCTCCAAAGAGATGGGTGTGAATCTGTGATTGGAGTGTGTGTGGCGATTTCCTTATGTTTGTGACATGAAAATCCACGGTAAAATCAACTACATCGAGTTTCACTCCAGCGATATCGGCAATACCAAGTGCTTCTTCGGTGAAGTTTTCGGGTGGGAGTTTGAGGACTATGGGCCTGATTACGTTTCTTTTACCGGAGCTGGAATGGATGGCGGATTTTTCCGCTCGGACAAATCATCTTCTGCGGATGCGGGGTCGGTGCTGGTTGTGTTTTACAGTGAACGGCTTGAGGAAACTCTTGCCAAGGTCGAGGCGGCGGGAGGGGAAATCATCAAGCCGGTCTTCGATTTTCCCGGTGGGCGTCGATTTCATTTCACCGATCCGGCCGGAAACGAATTTGCGGTTTGGTCGGAACAGGAGACTTGAGGAACATGGCGATTTCGTAAGGGGCTTTCCCTGGGAGATCCTGCACGTGATGAAGGATTGGATGGGTCGGTTCGATGGAAATTGGTTGCCGACGGGCGTTGCCTTGGCCTGGACTTTATTGAATGGTTCTCATCGTGGCTCTGAATTATAAACCAATCACACTATGAATTCCCAGAACGACTACCCTCCGCTTATCGGTTCCATTGCTGTCAAAGGGGCGGATCAAGCCATCGAGTTTTATAAAAATGCTTTTGGAGCCAGCGAGCGCTACCGGCTGACGGATCCCGGCTCCGGGAAAATCGCCCACGCGGAGCTGGATCTCAATGGAGGTATGATCATGCTTTCCGATGAAAATCCGGATTGGAACAAGTCTCCGGAAACCATCGGTGGCACGACTGTGAAATTCTGCCTGATGGTTGAAAACGCTGATGAGGCTTTTGAGAAGGCGATCGCTGCCGGAGCCACGGAACTGATGCCGGTCACCGATCAGTTCTATGGCTATCGCTGTGGCAACGTGCGCGATCCTTTTGGGCACGAATGGATGATTCAGCATTTCGTCGAAGAGGTGACGCCGGAGGAGATGCAACGCCGCTGGGATGCGATGGAGAACGAAAGTCAAT
>JBPOGC010000069.1:0-14353 GCA_051251795.1 Luteolibacter sp.
CCCTTCGCCGCCCTGCTCGGAGCCTTCCGCGCCCAACACGAGCTACGCCTCGCCGCCATCGGAGGAAAGGACTCCATGTCCGGCTCATTCAATGAACTCGACGTGCCACCAACCCTCGTCTCTTTCGCTCTTGCACCCGGCCTGGCATCCCTCGCCATCTCACCGGAGTTCAAGAAAACCGATTCTACGGTAAGCCTAGTAGAAACCCCTGTTCTCGAAAACGGCCTTCCCGATTTCTCAGTCATCAAAAAAATCGCCGCCACTCTTCACACTCTCAACAAGGAAGGGAAAATCCTATCCCTTCACCATATCGGACAAGAGGGCATCCCCGCAGCCGTTACGAAAATGGCTCTGGGCAATCAGATCGGCTTCTCAGGAGCATCCGCTTCAGGCGAACCGAAATACTTCGCATTCCTCGTCGAGCACACTGCCGAAATCCACGAAAACCTTCCCAGCTCAAAGGAAATTGGCAAAACAACCGCCGAGGAAACCATCACCTTCGGAAACGAAACTCATTCCCTTCAGGATCTCCAGTCAGCATGGCAGTCCACACTTGAGCCTGTCTACCCAACAAAACCGGACTTCACCCCGGCAGAATCCCTGACCACACAACAGCCGAAGGCTTCCACTAAGTCCAGCTCTTCAGCCACTAGGTTCTCAAGCCCGAAAGTCCTCATCCCGACCTTCCCTGGCACGAACTCCGAATACGATTCCGCCCGTTCCTTCGACCGCGCCGGAGGAACCACGCACATAGAGGTCTTCCGCAACCTCACCCCAGCTCATATCGAGGAATCCATCCAGACCCTCGCCAAACAAATCGCCGACAGCCAGATCCTCTTCATCCCAGGTGGCTTCTCCGCGGGTGACGAACCGGACGGCTCCGCCAAATTCATCGCGACAATCCTGCACAACCCAAGGATCAGCGACGCCATCTCAGACCTGCTGGAAAACCGCGACGGCCTCATCCTCGGCATCTGCAACGGCTTTCAGGCTCTAATCAAAACCGGCCTCGCGACCCATGGAAAAGTCATCGAGACCGGATCCGATACCGCCACCCTCGTTCACAACGATATCTCACGGCACATTTCCCAATACGTTCACACCAGCGTCACCAACAACTCCTCACCTTGGCTGTCAGGCATGGAAGTCGGAGAAATCCACACAGTTCCAGTCTCCCACGGTGAAGGAAAATTCCACGCTCCGCAGGAAGTCATTGAGCAACTTTTCAACAACGGACAAATTGCAACGCAATACTGTGAGCCCTCCGGCACTCCAACCATGCAGCACCCCTTCAATCCCAACGGCTCGCTAGCCGCTATCGAAGGCATCACTTCCCCCTGCGGCCGCGTCCTTGGAAAGATGGCTCATTCCGAGCGTTTTTCTGAGAATGTCGCAAAAAATATCCCAGGAAAGAAGGATCAGCTGATCTTCACCGCTGGAATCCTCTATTTTTCTGATTAAGCTGCACTATTTTCAGGGTCAATAAGAAAAATTTCTCATTTGGCACTAATTATGCTTCGCGCCACCTGCAATCGGAGGTAGTTTCGCATCGTCTTACGACGTGCCATGGCAGAAGCATCCCTCCATCATTCCTTATCCCAGTCGCAGACTCTCGCGCCGCAAATGCGCAAGAGTCTCGAAATACTGCAGGCGGGCACCATGGAACTCTCGCAGCTCATGCGACAGGCGCTTGAGACCAATCCCACTCTTGAGGACATTACTGAAGCCCCCTCTCTCGACGATGACGGCCTCGATCCCGAAGAAGCCGACAACCTCGAACACATGAACGAGACGGACGATGACTGGCGCGATCGATCCATCCTCGAAGGACGCAACACCCAATGGACACAGGAAGACGAAGAGAGACGCCAGCGCCTCTACGATAATATCGTTGCCCCGGAGACCCTCCAGCAACACCTCCAGCACCAGTTGGATCTTTCCTTGATCGACCCGGACGTTCGTAACGCCGCCCAGATTTTGCTGGGAAACCTTGATGACAGAGGATTTCTCGACTCCCCTCTTATGGAAATCGCTTCACTCGAAAACATAGCAATAAAGCAGATTGAAGCAGCCCTTACCCTGATCAAGACCTTTGATCCACCCGGCGTCGGCGCATCCGGAATCCCCGAAGCCCTGCTGTTACAGCTGGAGCGCGCCTCGGGAACGGAAACCCTGGAGTATAAGATCGTTCGTGATCACCTGGAAGATCTGGCGCGCAAACGCCACCCCCAGATAGCCCGTAGCCTGAACACCACTGTAGAGCGCGTCTCTGAATCAGCGGTAAAAATCAGCAGACTCTCGCCGAACCCGGGCGGCGAGTTCGACCCTACAGGCAACCCCTACATCCTGCCTGATGTGGTAATCGAGCGGAACGACGATGGAAACTGGAGCGCCATGCTAACCGGCGAGCACTTACCCAGCTTACGGATCAATGATTTCTACAAAGACATGATCGGTAAGAATGGTGTCGACTCCAAAGCCCGTGCCTTTCTCCGTGATCAGATCCGCGATGGCCGCAGCTTGATTCGCTCCATTTCCTTGCGCCAGGAAACCATCCTCGCCATCGCCCATAAAATCATCGAGCAACAGCCGGAATTCCTATCAAAAGGCCCCCGCCACCTCCGTCCTCTTACCATGAATGACATCGCGGACGAACTCGATCTTCATGCCACAACAGTATCGCGCGCCGTGGCCGGAAAGTATGTCCTTACCCCGCAAGGCCTCATGGAAATGCGCGCGTTTTTCGCCACAGGCTATCTCACGGAAGGCGGGATCGAAGTTTCCAATGCCGGAGTGCGCGAAGCCATCCAACAACTCATCGCCCAGGAAGACCCTGCGAAACCACTCTCGGATGATGCCATCACAAAGGCACTCCAGACCCAGGGAATCAAAGTCGCCCGACGCACCATCGCGAAATACCGGGAGCAACTCAATATCCTACCCTCCCACCTGCGCAAATCGTTCTGAAGCACAACGAACTATCACTCCCGAAATCGGGTATGGGTTTTTATCGCACATAACTTACCAGTCCACAACGACACCTTTCCATGAACGAAGAACAAATCAGACTAAAAGAGGACGACGAACGCTCCAAAAATTGGAAGCGCTGGGGTCCCTATCTCTCCGAAAGGCAATGGGGTACAGTCCGTGAAGATTATTCTGACCATGGAAACGCATGGGCTGCTTTCCCCCACGACCAGGCGCGCACACGAGCCTACCGTTGGGGCGAGGACGGACTACAGGGATGGTCTGATCGCGGCTGCCGCCTCTGCTTTTCCCCCGCACTCTGGAATGGAAATGACTCGATCCTCAAAGAACGCCTGTTCGGCCTTGGAGGAAACGAAGGAAACCACGGCGAGGACGTGAAGGAATGCTACTATTACCTGGATTCCACACCCACACACTCCTACACGAAGGCTCTCTACAAATACCCGCACGCGAAGTACCCCTACACGGATATCAGGCTGGAAAATGAAAGGCTCGGCAGGCTCGGCCCCGAGCTCGAGCTGGCAGACATGGGAATGTTCAAAGAAGGTCACTACTTTGATGTCGTTCAGGAAGTCGCCAAACGCACTCCTCAGGACATCCTCTGGCGTATCACGGTTCATAACCGCGGACCGGTCGCGGCACCTCTGCACCTCCTGCCCACAGTATGGTTCCGCAATACATGGACATGGGGCACCGACAAACTGGCACCAATAAACAAGCCACAAATCAAGCTCGAGGAAGATCATCTTTATATTGAGCACGATACTCTTGGGAAATTTCAGTTCCATCTGGATTCATCAATCGAAGGCAAAAAACCCGAGTGGCTTTTTACCGAGAATGACACGAACCACGAAGCCCTAGGCGAGCAGGAAAACTCCACCCCTTACACCAAGGACGCCTTCCACCGCCATATCATCGGAAAAGAAAAAAAGGCAGTATCCCCGGAGCCAGCGGGAACCAAAGCCGCCGCTCATTATTCTTTCCGCATCCCACCTGGCGAGAGCATCACACTTCGCTGCCGTCTCCATCATGTGGATGAAACCAACCACCTCGACAAGCTCCAGGAGTTTGACGAAACCATGGAGGCACGTGTCCGCGAAGCCGACGACTTCTACTCAGAGGTCATACCCAAGGGTATATCCGAGGAAGAGGAGATGATCTGCCGCCAAGGCTACGCCGGCCTCCTCTGGACAAAGCAGTTTTTCTACTACGTCGTGGACGACTGGTTGAAAGGTGACAAGGACATGTCCAATCCTCCCGTCAGTCGCCTCACCGGCCGGAACCATGACTGGAAACACTTCCACGTCAGGAACATCCTCTCCATGCCGGACAAGTGGGAATATCCTTGGTTCGCCGCATGGGACACAGCCTTCCACATGCTTCCTTTCTGCGCCGTTGATTCGGCATTCTCAAAGCATCAACTTCTCCTGCTACTACGTGAGTGGTACATGCATCCGAATGGCCAGCTCCCCGCCTACGAGTGGAATTTTTCCGATGTGAATCCACCCGTCCATGCATGGTCCGTTTGGCGGGTCTACAAAATCGCCGATAAAAAAGGTGAGCGTGACCTTCTTTTCCTGGAAAAAGCCTTTCAGAAACTCCTCCTGAACTTCACCTGGTGGGTCAATCGCAAAGACATGGACGGACGCCACGTCTTCGGCGGTGGCTTCCTCGGACTGGACAACATCGGAGTTTTCGATCGCTCACACGCTCTCCCCGGCGGCGGCTACCTTCAACAAGCGGACGGCACCGCATGGATGGGCTTCTATTGCCTGACCATGCTCTCCATGGCTCTCGAACTAGCCCTTACCAAACCCGCCTACGAAGACATCGCTTCCAAATTCTTCGAACACTTCGTGAGCATTTGCGACGCTATCAATACACTCGGTGGGAACGGCCTCTGGGACGTGCAGGATCGCTTTTACTACGATCAGCTTATCATTGATAACAAAACCCCGATCCCCCTCCGCATCCGCTCACTTGTCGGACTCCTTCCTCTTTCCGCAGTCACCGTCATCAAACAAAAAACCATTGATGCCCTCCCTGGATTCCGTCAGCGCATGGACTGGTTCCTGATCAACAAGCCCGGCCTCCTGAAATACATACAGACAAACCGTGTCCCGGGTGAAAAGAATTCCGGGCGCGTCCTGCTTGCTATCCCCTCCCGCGAGCGACTACGGGATACGCTCACCTATATGCTGGATCAGAATGAATTCCTTTCAGACTTCGGCATACGCTCACTTTCCAAAGCACACGAAACAAAACCTTTCGTCTTCGTCCATGGTGGAGCAACACACCAAGTGGAATACACTCCCGGTGAAGCCACCACCGACATGTTCGGTGGGAACTCGAACTGGCGCGGCCCCATCTGGTTCCCTACCAACTTCATTCTCATAGAGGCTCTCGAGCGTTACCACTATTTCTACGGAGACAACTTCAAGATCGAGTACCCCACAGGCTCAGGTAACGAAGTCACACTCCGCGAAATCGCGATCGACATCTGCGACCGCCTCATATCCCTCTTCAAAAAAGATGCCAACGGCTACCGCCCATGCTACGGCGACAGCAAAATCTCAAAACGCTACTCAGACGATCCCCATTGGAAAAATCTCATTCTCTTCCACGAGTATTTCCACGGCGAGACCGGCGAAGGCCTTGGAGCATCCCACCAGACAGGCTGGACTGCCTTGGTAGTCCGCCTGGTTCGCGAAAGACGCGAGAAGCTCATGGATCAGGAGTTTTAGGTTAGCACAAGTCCGAGTGGCTTACGCAAACCAATACCGACGGGCACTACTGACAACAATCCCCCAAGTATAGCACCAATGCACAATGCTAAACTATTCGTTCCCAATGGGCTATCAAGCGAGCTTAACCAACGTAAGCCTAATTGGTTTTGGGAAATAATGAAATGTAAGGTTACCAAGCCAAAAAACACTCCAAGAACTGACAGAACTGTGTTCTCCATCACCGAATGAATAAGAAGGCTTTTTGGTGAGACACCAAAACTTCTTATTAACGCCAGCAAATATCTTTCCTCACGAAATTCAAGCCAAGCCAAGCTCCCAAAAACAAGACCTAAAACTATCGCTGAACAGAAGGCTACTATTACGAGAGCTTGCGACTGCAACGCACGAATTTCCTCCAATTGTTTTAAAAGACTAAGGTTGCTTCTCATTACGACTCGGCGACCTTCAATTCTTAAAATAGCCTTCGTAACTTCATTTGCTGCCGATAGTTCGGAAATAGAATCTGCTCGAAGTACAACCGTTTTGATAAATCCGTTTCCTAAAAGTAGCGAAAGTCGCTCAACGCTACCTATAATTGCGGGTCTCCCCAGAAGTAGAAAATCCAAGTCTTCAATCGGTCTAATCACAGTGGCCACAGAACTATATTCACCGACTTGAAACTCAATTTCGGTTCCAGGTGAAAAGCGTTGGTTTATATAGTAGAAGTCATCTGCCATGCCTTCTGACTCTAAATTTGGGAAAGCTAGAATTGGGATATTTACTACCTCGTTTGTCCTTGCAGACGCAGAAACTTGGTAAATTGTTGTGCTTCCCGTTCCAAAATTATCCCAACCCACACTGTCGTCATCCCTTTGGTCTAGATGGCTGAGGCTATTTTCTGAATCAAAGCTTTCAGTAATGATTGCCGTCAATACCTCACCATCTTTAAGACGGATATCTAGTTGGTTGCCTAGCTCTCCTATACCGAGCGTAACGATAGCACCAAAAATCCCCAACAGTGCAGCAACCACTATTTTACTCAATAACGATAATGGATGCTCACGCCAGCGGCGCAAACTATTTTTCCAGAGGTACGAATGTATGAAAATCAACCAGCTCATTAGCTAAAGAATCTAATCGGTGATCATGGGAAGCGGTAATGCAAATCGTTTCTCCCTTTACGACAAACTCTTTCACGACGTCCTTAATAATTTCCGTATTTGCATCATCAAGCCCTGATGTTGGCTCATCTAAAAGCAAAATTCTCGGTTTTTTTGAAAGAGCTCTCGCGATAGCTACTCTCTGCCTCTGCCCCCCTGACAGCCTCTCCACCGATCTATGCCGCAACTCTGCCAGTCCCAACCTCTCTAGCCACTCCTCCGCATGGCTCCAGTCCATCTTGGCAATCCTAGAACATACCTGTAAATTCCTTTCAACAGTCGCAAGAGGAAGAAGGTTTAGATTTTGAAAGACGAAAGAGAGATCCTCTCTAAGATACAATTGACTCCCAAGTTTATGAAAGCCCGTCGTCAAGATCTCCCCGGCATCGGGGTGTAAAAGACCTCCAACTAAACGTAAAAGTGTACTTTTCCCACAGCCCGAGTAGCCTTTCAACAAAGTATTACCTACTTCAAAGGAAAAATTAAAATCTTTCAACACCTTCTGTGACGTTCTCGGATAGCTATAATCTAAATTTTTACATTCAATCTTCATTCGATTCAACTACTGCTAGCTCTTTCGGCCCGATCTTGAGGATCTTAGCCCCCGGCCATCTGGAAGAAATAAAATCTGGCCAGCCATTTTTTCCGATCTCTTTAGGAAAACGAAACAGAAGATCATTTTTCGGAACGATAAATGCCTGTTGCTCTAGGTTTTGAAAAATACGAACCATTCTCTTTCCATTCAAAGAATCCGGATCCGTATCGCCATTGATCTTCAATTGAAAAACTAAATTCAATGAGCTTAAACGGCTTAGCCTAGATTTTTCCTCTCTGAGAAACTTGCCATCATAGGTCTCGCCATCATCTCCAACCAATGTGATTGTCATCTCCTCGCTAGGAACATTTCGACTTCTAGGGTCTGTTAGCTCAATACTTACTTCTGCTACATTGATCCCTATTACTTCTCCTATTTCTTTAGGAATTTTTTCGACATTATTCACACGAATATCCAATCGACCATCTGTCTCAGCGTAAATTGTTGATTTACTAACCAAATTCTTATGAGTCAACTTAGCTTGATCGATCTCCAATTGTAGCGCCTCAATTTCACTTCTTTTAAACTGCTCAAAATAATCACCGTCGAGTCTTTCTTTTTTAATAGAAAGAGCCTTCTCAAGCTTGGTTCTTTCTTTCTTTAATTCTTCAAAAATCTCAGGATCTATAATCGCTCTTTCTGTAGGACTAAGTTGTAGTTCCAAAATTTGTTCCTGAAGATCACCAATCGAGTTTTGCAATGATTGCACCTTTTCTTGATATGCCCATTCCACATCGTTGATCGAGTTTGAAAGGCGTGCCGATCTAAGCTCAATATCACGACTTGATAAATCGATTTCATCAGCACCTAACTCACATATAGCTTCACCTGACTCCACAACCTCTCCCTTTTTGGCTAGCCACTTAATGTCACCCACAACGTTTACTTCTATAGGTGTCTGTGGGTTGATCACAACATCCCCCAAAACAGTACTAAACCAGAGTCTATCGGATTCAGAATATTGGGTAAGCTTACCTAAATCTGGATGCTCGGCAGCCCGAATAGGAATCACTCCTATCGAAATTGAGGCCACTAAATTCAAAACTATAAAATTATTTCCACGCATCATCGTCCCAGAGCCAAATTTGTGTTTCGAGTTCCTTAAGAGCTAAAAAACTAGAGTCTAGATTTGCTTCCGCCGATCGAATTGCGTCTAATCTTAGCCTCACTGGAATCTTATTACTCTTTTGATTCAAAGAAGCGAGTCGCTCCTTGAGAATCTTTCTACGGAGCAGCAGCCTAGAATATTTCTGTCTGAGAGTATTCCAATTCCTAGCATCGCTGTCTATATTCAGTAGAATATTCTTCTTAACCAATTGAGTATTATCCTCTGCTGTTTGTATCGACTCAGCACGATTCCCAGTGAAATCATAGTTTTGATTTAAGCTCCCAAAAAGAATAATTCTATCAGAACCAAAATCCAAACTAGAATCATCACTCCTTGAATCATATAATGGCGGCAGGCTTGTTGAAAGTGACACCAGCGGCCATCTTGTTAACTTGATACCTTTTTCACGTAAGATAGCTCCTTGAATCTCATAAGAGGAAAGCCTCGTCGCCAATTTGCCATAATTCTTACCTGGCTTTAATTTGGAAATCTTCCCTTCGTAATTGATTTTCGGTAAAGTTGAAGTCTTGGGTAACTTGTTGAAACCTGGTATGTTTAGCTGCTGTGCCAAGGTAGCCTCAAGGGCTTGCTTTCTCTGCCTATAGCTATCTTTCTCTTCTAGAGAAGACAGGGCGCCATTCAAGTCATCAGATTGCTTTCTACGCTCATACTTTTGCTGAGCAAGCTCTAGGTTCATAAACTGTAAATACGCACGGTAAAGAGAAATTATTTGCCTCCGTACTACCAGTTCATGGTTTGCTTTCGCCTGTAGTAGGCTTAAAGAATGATCAAATGCCGTCGCCCTCTCTGTGAGAGGATTTGGTATACGAAGAGGTGCAATTAACGAAGCGTTCAAATCTGAGAATGAAAGATCTCCCAGTCTTGAGAGGCTTTCATCCAGACTTACATTTAAGTTAAAAGTAGGCAGCCAAGTTTTCCATTGGTCTTTTTTTCGTTTCTCAAGTCTTTCCACTCTATCGGCAGATCTTTGAATGAGAAGATTTCGCTCGAGCAGTGTACGCTTTGCATTCTTCCAACTCACATATTGAACTTTACCAGTAGCTATTTGTTCACTGAGGCTGAGAGTACTTTCATCTATCTCATAACCTCTTTGGCTAAGATTTGATTTCAGACTTTGATCAACACAACCAATAGATGCTGTTAAAAAAGTCACCAGAACACCATATGTAAAGATGAGTTTCAAAAGTAGATTCCACCTTATTCTAACGATGTCATCAAGAGTTCTTGGAGCTAGTTCCTACGCCCTTGGCTAAACGTACCCGAAGACCCGTCCGTCGCAGTAAAGGAGCCTCCGTCAAATGACGAGAAGTTGAGCGTATAAAATATGACTCCGGACTGAAGTGTACTGTTTGGATTAGTAGCCTCGATTGCGAGTATGGCTTGATTCCCTCCAGTCCTAGCATAGGCATAGGATCCACCACTTGATTGAATTTGTGTAATCGCGTCTCCATCAGGTTGAGTAGGATCAGTAGTGATCAGCACCGTCCCCCTATCTTCGATAAAACTAACGTCAGGAATTGTAATATCCAAACCTCCGAAACTATTTTCATATGCAATTCGGAAATTATTACTGTTGGCACCATCTAGAACAATAGTAATGCCAATGAAGTTTTCAAATACGATACCAGATATCGCGTTATCGTCAAATGAGGGATTGTAACCTATCGGCACAAGCCCACCATTAAGTGTGAACGTCACGTCACTGGTATCCACAGTGGAACGCGTATCATCGGAAGATACAATGTCGCTTGTACGAGCAGTGCTATTGGTTATGGACGAACCGTCGCTTCCAAACAAGATATCGAACTGCACCCTCGTTTCATTCCGGACAAATAATTCGGGGAAACCAAATACTGTATCTGGATCTGCAACTGAATAATTAACCACGATACTTGCCGTATTTATGCCTGTTCTCGTATAAGTATAAGTAGAGCTAGTGAGAATGGCAGGAACATCAACCTGCTGCGTCGTTCCTGTATTATCCCCAGTATCGAAAGTTGAGATTACTGGCCCCCTAGTAAGTCTTGTATAAGTGACAGCCCCAGTCTCATTGCCTTCAGATCCCGATACCCTACCAAATTCAAGAGTAAACGAGGAAAAAAGTGTCAAGGTCATACCATCTAAAGACGCCGGAGCAACCAGAACTTCGTTCTCGTCCCCTCCGCCGCCACCGCCGCCGCAGTTACTCAGGCTTAGTGCTGTACTTGCTGAAACGGAAATTAACATCGCAGCCTTTGCGATCTTACCTAGGAAGTTTTTTTTCATAGTGGATTTTAATTGAAATAAAGTGATTCGACGTGTGAAACGCGCAGGTAGTCTTGAAATTTGGTGCTCTATGCGTCAAGCCCAATCCGACTTAAAGCCTAACAAAATTTAGGCGGAAACCCTGATATTCAAGTAAACCCCAAAACATTTACATACCACTCCCACAACTTCCAGCCTCCAAACATCCAACCAATCGCACCGAATGCGAGAAACGGTCCAAAAGGCAATTGTTTGCCAAAACCAATTTTGCCAATCACCGCTGCCAAAATCGCAAGCAGGCACGCTCCGAAGAGTCCGAAAAAAACACCACTCCAGCCAAAAAACGCTCCGATCATTCCAAGGAGATGCACATCCCCCATTCCCATCGCCTCTCTTGGGATCACTGCACTCCTCGCCCGCCCGCTCAGTGAAACCATCTCTTCCAGCTCAAACACTCTCCCGTCTGAAAGCTCGATACCCTGCTCACGGATGATCAGCTCTCCGCCTCCTGTCTCTTCGCCGTCCACCACTACTTCCGTGGCATCGACTACCAGCCGGTCAGTCTTTCTAGAAAAAATGTCCCACCACGCAATTTCCTCGCCATCGATCACGAACAGCATCGGATCCTGATCCCCTTCCGGCTCGTGCAGCTGCCACTCCACCTCCTTGTCGAACTTCATTTCCTTCCGCCCGAATGCCTTTTTTCCTAGCTCCACCACCAACCAAAGCCCGAAGAAGCCAACTACCCATCCAATCCCGCCATTCAGCAGACCACGCCACCAGATATCCTCATATCCTGCCAGATCGGAGACTCGCGGCCATACGCCGCATGCGATCAGACCCACAACAGAGCCCGCCCACGTCAGATTCGTAGGGATGATCAGATGCTCAGCATCAATATAGGTAATCGCCACCAGCAACGCCATCAGCACCCATAGGCAAAGCACCACCTGCGGAGGAAAAACCCACCAGACAAACCCGAACAGAATAGCCGTCACCAGCTCAACCGCGATATAGCGGAAAGGAATCGGAGCCTTGCAATGGCCACATTTCCCTCTCAGGAAAATCCAGCTGACAACGGGCATGTTTTGCAACATGGTCAGCTTGTTTTTGCACAAAGGACAAAACGAACGGTTTGGTTCGTTTACCGACATACCCAATGGCAGCCGGTAAATGACCACATTCAAAAACGAGCCGATACATCCGCCGATCATCACAGCGGGAATCAACCAGATCCAGTGATCGAGCGGAGGATACATCAGAGCAATTCTTCCCAGCGTTTCACTTCGGCCTTCACGTTCTCCACAGAGGGAGCGCCGGTATTGGTTCTAGCGGCCAGCGCGGTCTCCAGAGAAAAGACGGACTTCATTTCATCCGTGTAGGCTGGATCAATTGCTTTCAGATCCAGCTCATCAAGCGGCACCCCGGATTTCACCGATTCTGCCACCGCTTTCCCGACAAGCTCATGCGCGGAGCGAAACGGAATACCGGCTTTCACCAGCGCATCCGCCAGATCAGTAGCGAGAAGCATCGGATCGCTCGCAGCGGCCAGACACTTGTCCTCACGCATTTCCATTGCGGAAATCATCTCCGTATTCACCGCCAAAACCATCAGAAGCGTATCCACCGAGTCAAAAAGCGGCGGCTTGTCTTCTTGCAAGTCACGGTTGTAAGTGATCGGAAGCCCCTTCATCGCCACCAGCAGGTTCATCAGATTCCCCACCAGCCGACCTGTCTTGCCACGTGTGATCTCGCACACATCCGGATTTTTCTTCTGCGGCATCAGCGAAGAACCTGTCGTATGCGCATCGGAAAGCATCGCAAACCCGAATTCAGTGCTGCACCAGAGGATCAGATCCTCGCTCAAGCGAGAAAGGTGCACCCCGCACATCGAGATCACGAAGAGCAGCTCCGCGATGTAATCACGGTCTGCGATCGCATCCATAGAGTTCCGAGTCACCCCATCGAACCCAAGTTCCTCGGCGATCCCTTCCCGATCCAGATTGATCGTGCTGCCCGCAAGCGCACCTGAACCAAGCGGCGAAACATTCAGCCTCTTCCGGCAATCAGCCAGCCTCCCCTTGTCCCGCTCCAGCATCTCCACGTAAGCCAAAAGATGATGACCCACCGTCACAGGCTGACCCCGTTGGAGATGCGTGTAACCCGGCATCACCGCAGCCGCATACCTCGAGGACTGAGCTACCAAAACCTGTTGCAACCCGGTGACAGCCTCCAACAACCCATCGACCTGAGCCCGGCAATACAGCCGCGTATCCGTCGCTACCTGATCATTTCGCGAGCGAGCCGTATGCAACTTTCCACCTACCGCCCCAATACGCCTTGTCAGCTCGGACTCGATATTCATATGGATGTCCTCCAGCGAAGTCCGGAACTCGAACCTCCCCTCACGGATATCCACTTCGATCTCTTTCAGCCCTTTTTCGATAGAGGAAAACTCTTCCTCGGTCAGCAATCCCGCACGCAACTGCGCCCGAGCATGTGCTATCGATCCCGCCACATCGTGCGGAAAAAGCCTCCAATCGTATGAAATCGACTCGCCAAACTGTTCAACCAGTGACGACGTATCCTGCGCAAATCTTCCCTTCCACATATATTAATAACTCCCGTTCTTGTAGAGCCCTGCGGAAATCGTCTTCCGTTCAGCATTCTTGTTCTCGAAAACAACATCCCCTTCGATCACTACCCCGTCCTCGAACGAAACCAGCCCCGAGACCCTCAGCGAGTCACATTTGATCAAACCCGGCACCCCAAGCTCATCGAGTGAATCGACAAGCTTGTATTCCCCGGAAAGCGAAATGTTCGGAGGCACATCATTCCGCTCCTCACGCAGCCTCACCTGCCCATCTTCCAATACTTCGTAAGCATCCGAACGCAGTGCCAGAAGATCCGCAGTCGTCTTCACCGGTGCAAACCTGCTCCTTGGCACCTCAATTGCCAGCGCGCCTTCAAAGCACTCGATCGCAGACCCCATCGCAATCTCCAGTTGGAAAACCGGAGTCGAACTTGAGTCCCTCGGATCCACAGTCTTGCGGTTTTTGATCATCGGCAGCGGCAGCACCCCGGAGTCAGCGGTGAGCTGCGCCTTCAGTTTTTTCAAATTCAGCCACAGGCTGTTTGTATTGAAGTAGCGGTGCTTCGCGATGTCCTGGAACTCGTCCAGACTTTCATCCGGGCATTGCGCCACTTCCCGCAGCAACAACCGCCCGTCGCTATTCCGTTTGGCAAGATGCCCCCCCTTCTTGTCAGCGGCAGTCCTGCGCGTCACTTCCATCATAAACGGAGCACCGGACTCCGCGAAAAACGCCAGAAGCGAAGCGTCCAGAATCGCGCCGAGATTGTCGGAATTGGAAACAAACGCATAATTCACTCCTTCGTCCAAAAGCTTGTCCAACCACCCGCTCCCCACCAATGCCGGATAAAGATCGCCATGTCCCGGCGGGCACCATTCCTGGTCTGGATCCGCAGGCCATTCCACCGGCTTCATCGTCGT
>JBPOGC010000007.1:0-34992 GCA_051251795.1 Luteolibacter sp.
CCTCCGAGCATGACATTGAGAAGTGCGATAAGGCCGATGAAAGCGAGGAGCATGGCGCCGACGTTGAGGGCGAGCTTGAGGCCGGTGGAGGCTCCGATGGCGGCGGCGTCGACGGCGTTGGCGGGTTTGTCATCGCCTTCGGCGAAGCCGAGTTCCTTTTCCTCGGGGACTTCGGTTTCCGGCTTCATGAGCTTGGCGAAGAGGAGACCGCCGGGGGCTGCCATGAAGGAAGCGGCGATGAGGTATTTGATATCAACACCGAGGGCGACGTATCCGGCGAGGATGGAGCCGGCGACGCTGGCGAGACCACCGACCATGACGGCGAAGAGCTCGGAGGAGGTCATGCGGGAGATGTAGGGTTTTACGACAAGGGGAGCCTCGGTCTGGCCTACGAAAATGTTCGCCGCTGCGGAGAGGGACTCGGTGCGGCTGGTGCCTAGGACTTTTCTTAAGCCGCCGCCTAGGACTTTGATGACGAGGCTCATCACTTTCAGGTGGTAGAGGACGGCGATGAGCGAAGAGAAGAAGATGATCATCGGCAGGACGCGGAAGGCGAAGATGAAGCCGAGCGATGCGTCGCCATCCACGGTGAGGGGGCCGAAGAGGAAATCGACGCCGACTTTTCCGGCTCCGATGGCGTTGGTGACTCCTTCACTGAGCCAGGCGAGTGCTTCGCGCCCTGCGGGAATGGCGAAAACGATGATGCCAATGGAGATCTGGATGGCCAGCGCGGTGCCGACGGTGCGCCAGCGGATGGCCTTGCGATTGTCACACAATGCGTATGCGGCTCCGAGGAGCACGGCGATTCCCAGAAGTCCGGTCATTGCTGATTGTTAGCTAGTTTCGTGCCGTGTGGCGAAGTCCAAAATACGCTGGGTCAACCAATCCGGATTTTCCCACGGGACGCGGTGGCCTGTGGCCGGGGCGATTTCCAGGGTGGAGCCGGGGCAAAGAGCGGAAGCTTCTTCGGCGATAGCGGAAAATTTCGGGTCGTTTTCACCGGCGATCCAGAGGGTGGGAATCTTGATTTCGGAGAGCCTTTCCCAAAGCGGCTGTTGGTTTGCGACCGACCAGTCTACGAAGCTGCGGGCGATCTCGCGGCGGCGCTGGATGAGCTTTTTGTCCTCGCGCTCGTCGCGCATGGCTCCGCCGAGGACGGGTTGCGCGTTCCATTTTTCGAGAAATCCAGCCCAGCCCAGTGTGAGTGCCTGGGTGGCCCAGAGGGTGTCCGCGGCGCGGCGGGTGGACATTTCCTTAGGATCGCGGAGGCCGGGATTTGCGGAAATGATGATAGCGGCGTCCCAAGGGCCGCCTTCGAGAAGAGCGTGGAGTGCGAGGCGGCCGCCCATGGAATAGCCGATGAGGATGCGGCGCTGACCACGCGAAACTTCGCCCTCGGCATCGGCGTTGAGGAGTTTCCCGAACTGGGGCATGGGGACGCTATCGCACTGCAGGAAACGCCAGAGGTCGACGGCGCGGTTGGAGATTCCTTTTTCAGCGAGGCTTTTCGCGAGAGCGCGCCAGTCGGACGCGGCTCCGACGGCTCCGTGGAGGCACCAGCACTCGATGGGGGTGACTGCTTTGTCCGATGCTTTCACCGCGCTCATGGCGGCGGCGAGTTTTTCGTCGGTTTCCTTGGAGGTCTGGATCACGGGCTTTCTGGCGCGGGATCGGTGGTTTCAGGGACTTCGGCTTCGGGTAACTCAATTCCGAATTTTTCGCCGTAGCCCTCGACCATTTCGCGGATTGCTTCCGGGGTCATCTTATCTGCTTCGATTTTACTGGCCTCGAAGGCAAGGAAGCCGACGGCAGCGATGATCACAAGAACCAGGAACCAGTAGATGATGGCAAGAAGCCAGCCGAGACCATCGAGTTTCTTATGGTCGGCGTAGCCTTCGGGGCAGGCGAAGAGACGTGAATATACCCAGATATTCAGGATAGGGACGAACAACCCAAGGAACCACCAGCGCGACATGCCAAGATTGCCGAAGCGGTTGATGGTCACGTAGAGGCCGATGATGAAGGGAACGACCATCAGTCCGGCAACGATGAGGTTGATCAGGCTTTCTCCCAGTTTGTCAGCCAGAAAACCGGAGCCGAAGACAACCGCCAGAACCCATAGTGTTGGGAAAATGAAGTTGAAGAAAAGGTAGGAGAAGCGGTTTGTCCCGCCCCACTTGCCTTCCATGAGCAGGCGCTTCTTTTTGTTTTCCTCTGGCTGGTATTCCGTGCCCGCTGCACGTTCTTTTTTTTGCTCAACGATCTCTGCCTCGGTGTTTTTTTCGAAAAGGCCGGCGATTTTCCCCGATGGCATCCAGCCGTCCATGCCGTCTTTCCAGACCATGTCGAGGCGCGGGTTGAGCTCGCCGCGTTCCGCTTCATACCGGAGATCGTCCAGGGACACGGGGCCGAATTGCTGACCTTCGTGGGTGACGAACCATTCCTTGGTCAACTCCGGATTATCCATGGATAGTGAATTATCAAAGGGTGCGGAATTTGTCAATCGGTGTGGATGGGGCGAATTTCAAAGTGGTTGCAGGGACGGGGGAAAATTCGGAACATCGTCTGCTGATGGGTGTGGAGATGGAAATGACGGACAAGCTGGGCAGGGGGTTGCGGGATCTGAGGATCTCGGTGACGGACAAGTGCAATTTCCGCTGCCGCTACTGCATGCCGGCAGAGGTGTTCGGGCCGGGCTATGCGTTTTTACCCAAGGATGATCTGCTGAGCTTTGAGGAGATCCTGCGCTTGGTGCGGGTGGTTGTGCCGCTGGGGGTGGGAAAAATCCGGCTGACCGGTGGTGAGCCGCTTTTGCGAAGGGGAATCGCGGATCTGGTGGCGATGATTTCCTCGGTGGAGGGGGTGGAGGATATCGCGATGACGACAAACGGGGTGCTGCTGGCACATCACGCGGAGGAGCTGGCACTGGCTGGGATGAACCGGGTCACGGTCTCGCTTGACGCGCTGGATCAGGAGATTTTCGGGAAAATGAACGGGACGGGGGCGAAGGTGGGGCGTGTGGTTTCCGGGATCATGGCGGCGAAAAACTTCGGCTTGCCAGTGAAAGTGAACGCTGTGATCCAACGCGGGGTGAACGAGGGCGAGATCCTGCCAATGGCGAGGTGGGCGCGTGAGAACGGGGTGGATCTGCGTTTCATCGAATACATGGATGTCGGCGAGACGAATCACTGGGACATGTCGCAGGTGGTGACGGGGGGGGAGATTTTGGAAATCCTGGGTAGTGAGTTCGATCTGGTAGCGCGCGATCCGGCGTATCGCGGGGAAGTGGCGGTGCATTGGCGGCACAGGGATTCCGAGCAAGAAGTTGGACTGATCCAATCGGTAAGTGCGCCGTTTTGTGCGGATTGTCAGAGGGTGAGGCTCTCAGCTGATGGGAAGCTTTTCACCTGCCTGTTTGCCGAGCACGGGCATGATCTGCGCGGGATTTTACGTAGCGGAGAAGGGGATATGGTGGTTTCCAAGGCAGTGAGAGCTGTCTGGGGAGTAAGGGAGGATCGCTACTCGGAGTTGCGTGGGAAGGTGGATCTGAAAAAGGCGGAGATGAGTTATCTGGGTGGATGAAGCTTGAGGGGCGCCGGATTGCTTCCCAGAGTCGTGGCCATGGGTAGGTATTTCAGTGGCAGCCGGTTGATGCGTGAACAAGGCGTGCTGCTGGGGCTGATTGCTTTTATTACGCTGGTGTTTGTCTGGCAGCTCACGCTTGGCAAGATTGCCTTTTATCAGTTCATGGTTGTTCCCACGAATGTCTTGGATGCTTGGCACGAGCTGAATGCCGGACAATTCAGTTGGAATTCCGCGTTTGAATTTTTCACGCTGCTTACCGCGGTATTCCTCCATGGTGATTTCGGTCACTTGGTGGGCAACATGTTTTACCTTTGGGTTTTCGGAGCGATCGCGTCCGAACTTCTGGGATGGCGATGGATGCTTTTCGTTTTTGTCTTCACCGGTATTACCGGATGGATTTGCCACGTGACGATGAATCTGGAAGAAAGCATTCCCGGACTCGGTGCTTCCGGATCTGTGTCCGGATTTGCCGGTTTGTATCTTGCCATGGCCGTGCGCTGGCGGCTGCCCAATCCTCATGTATGGCCTATTGCCCGTCCCGTTTCACCAATGAATCTAGCAGCGCTGGCGGCCTTGGGTTTGATGATGGATTTCGGTGGGCATTTGTCAGGCGATCTTGGTATTGCCTACGGGGCTCACTTCGGTGGGTTTTTGGGCGGGCTGCTGTTGGGTGGGCTGATTGTGCCAATGCCGCGAATCGCACTTCCACGATGAGTCTTGTCCCAGCGTGTTCCCTAGTTTGAACTGACCAGTTGGGAATTTCCGGAAACATGGATTTGGTTTTTCACGCGATCCACACCGGGAATGGAGCGGGCATTCAATTCCGCAGCAAGTATGCTTTCATAGTCATTCGCTGTGCCTTCAAGAATAGCCACCCCACCTTCGTAGGCTGTTGAAATATTGTCATCTTCCGTGCGGGAGTCTCTGGCGATCACAACGTCCAAGGCTTCTTCGCATTGCGAAGGTGTGTAGTTCTTTTGTTCAAAACCCACGATTCCGAGATCTTCATTAATGGCAACGCTCTCAGGATCCACTTTGATGATTCCTGTCACATAGCTCTGACTTACAAGGCTGTTGAATTCGTTCCGGCTTCCTACCTGTCCAGACCAGGTCACTACACCATTTTTAACTTCGGGAGCTAGATCGAGTCCTGCAAACAGCGGGTTGTCTTTGATCTCAAAAGCGAGTTGTTCCTTTGTTTGTTCATCAGTCCGAACGCTTTGAAAATCCACGTTCAGCTCATTTTTCACAGCTGTGACGCCCTTTATTTCCGAAGCAAGTTCGCGGGCGAGTTCGCTTTCATCCCAACTTCCCACTTTGCCTCTGAGAATGACTTCGGAGCCTTCTGCTTCAACGGCAATATCTTCGTCGGAGAACATGTGCTGACTACCGAAAGCGTCTTTGACTCCTGCGCTGATCTCATTTTCGGATGAAGGGACAATATCCACTTCGTTCACCACTACCATCACACGCGGAGACTGGTAGGCGCGGGCACTGGAACGCTCAACCTGCGCCAAACAATCGGCAGAGCCCCTCAGTGTGGCGATGCCGTCGGCGATACTCACATCAATGTCGGCGCGGTTCATTTCCGTGTCTGCCTGAAGGTCGACTTCGAGAAAGTTTGAAGATTCAATATCGCCGGAAGGCTCAAGCTGCGGAGTTGCCAGTGCTACCGAAACAGTTCCCAGCGCAGTTGCTGTGTAGTGAGCAAAACGGCTGCGGATGTTGTTAGCTGTTCTTGTTTTCATGCATAACTTACTCGCAAATCGGATGCCAATCGGTCTGAAACGGATCTAACCTTCTTAGAATCAATAGGTTTGAAGATTTTCTAAAAATCAGACGGTCTGGTTTTTGCCTGAAATCGAGCGTTTTTCGCAAAATGACCATGCATCGTGCATGGCGCGATTGCTTACCGCAACAGGTTCCACGCACTGACCAAAGCATTGAGCCCTGCCATCTCGATGGATGGATCCACTCCTGCGCCCCAGGCCAGGCGGCCATCGTCGTGCAGGAGCTGAACGTAGGCGACGGCGCTGGAATCCGAGCCACCCTGCACGGCGTGTGAGCGGTAGTCGGTAAGTTTGAAATCTTTCATTCCTACCGTTTCCATGGCATGGACGGTGGAGTTGATCGGGCCGTTTCCATCGCCTTCGATCTCGTGGTCTTTCCCATCCAGGGAAATGGTGGCCTTGCAGTGAACGGAGCCGGTGCCGCGCTCATGGATCAGCTCATAGTCCACAATCTTGAGATTGCTTTCCACGTTCACGAAAAACTCGAAAAAGGCATCGCGGATCTCATCTGCGGTCAGCTCGCGACCTTGCTCATCCGCCATGTCGTAAATGCGCTTCCCGACCTGCGGGTGCATGGATTTCGGCAGGTCAAAGCCGTGTTCACGATCCAGCACGTAGGCGACCCCGCCTTTTCCGGATTGGGAATTGATACGGATCAGAGCCTCATAGGAGCGGCCGATGTCCTGGGGATCGATGGTGAGGTAAGGTACGCCCCATGGGATTTCCCAGTTCGGGGCGTCCGTCATCCTGCGTCGATCCAGGCCTTTCTTGATCGCGTCCTGATGGCTGCCGGAAAATGCGGTGAATACCAGCTCTCCGCCGTAGGGCTGTCGCTCCGAGACGGTGAGGCGGGTGAATTTTTCATATTTCAAGCGGATATCCGTCAGGTCGGAGAAGTCCAGGCCGGTGGCGATGCCATGGCTGTTCATGTTCAATGCGACGGTGACGATATCGAGATTTCCCGTACGCTCGCCATTCCCGAAAAGGGTGCCTTCCACACGATCCGCTCCCGCCATCAGGCCAAGCTCGGTGGCAGCGACGCCGGTGCCTCGGTCATTGTGCGTGTGCAGGGAGACAGTCACGGAATCGCGCCGGTCAAGGTTCCGGCACATGAACTCGATCATGTCCGCATGGACATTCGGCGTGGCCCACTGGACTGTGTCCGGCAGGTTCACGATCATTTTCTTATCCGGAGATGGCTCCCATACGCCGATCACCGCGTTGCAGATCTCCAGCGAAAATTCCGGCTCGGTGTCGGAAAATGATTCCGGTGAATATTGGAGAACCACTTCGGTTTCCGGGATAGTTGGCACAAGTTCCTTCACCAGCTTCGCCCCATCCACGGCAATTTGCTTGATCGACTCGCAGGTCGCGCCGCCGAAGGTGATTTCGCGCTGCAGCGGCGAAGTGGAGTTGTAAATGTGCACGATGGCGCGCTTCGCCCCGGCTATGGCTTCGAAGCTGCGGCGGATCAGGTGCTCGCGTGTTTGGACGAGGATCTGGATGGTGACATCCTCCGGGATGCGGTTTTCCTCGATGAGCCTGCGGCAGAAATTGAATTCCGTGTCTGCGGCGGATGGGAAACCGATTTCGATTTCCTTGAACCCGATGGCGACCAGAAGCTCGAAGAACTCCAGCTTTTCCTCGATGGACATCGGCTGTGGCAATGCCTGGTTTCCGTCCCGTAGATCTACCGAGCACCAGATGGGGGCGCGGGTGATCGCCTTGTCCGGCCATGTGCGGTCGGGCAGTTCAATCGCCGGGAAAGGGCGGTATTTGGAAAGGGAATCTGGTTTCATCTGCGGAGAGCTCCTGTGGAGCGCGAAGTTAGCTCATGCAACCGCCCGTAAGCAAGAGCGGGCTTAAATTCAGGGTTTCAACGGGAATCATCCCGGCTATTCTCCCGCCAGATGCCTGCCGATTACCACACGCACACGCCCCTTTGCAAACATGCCACTGGCACACCGGAAGAATATGTCGCGGCGGCCATCGCGGCCGGGCTGGATGAATACGGGATCTCGGATCACGCGCCTTGCCACCCGGAACCATTCGATGACTGGCGTATGCTGGAGGGCGAGCTACCTGATTACTTTGACTGGATAGAGCGGGGAAAAAAGGCAGCTGGAGACAAGGTGAAGATCCGCGCCGGGATGGAGTGTGACTGGATCAAGGGCTGCGAGGATTTCATCGGGGAGCTTTCCGGGAAATACGACTGGGACTACCTGATCGGCTCCGTGCATTACCTGGGCGACTGGGATTTCGATAATCCGAAGTGGCTCGGAAAGTGGGCGGAGACGGATGTCGATGCCGTCTGGACGGAGTATTGGAAAACCTATGCGGAAATGGCGGAAAGTGGCCTTTTCGATATCCTGGCCCACCCGGATCTGGTGAAGAAATTTTCCTACTCCCCGGAAGGTGATCTCGATCGCTATTATGATCCGGTGATCGAGGCCATCGCTGCGAATGGCTCGGTGATCGAGCTGAACACCGCCGGTCTGCACAAGCCCTGCGCGGAAGCTTATCCGGCACCGCGTTTCCTTGAGCTGGCAGCCTCCGCCGGGATCGGTCTCGTCATTTCATCCGACGCCCATGCCCCGGGGGAAGTCGCCCGAGATTTTGAGAAGGCTCGTGAGATGGCAAAAGCCGCAGGCTATCGGGAGACGCAGCTGTTTCATCAGAGAAAGCGCACCAGCGAGCATCTTGCTTGAGGTTTAAAGTTTAAAATTTAGAGTTTCCCGCATGCAGGCCTACCACGATCTCCTCACAGATGTTCTCGAAAACGGGGAATCGCGTGGAGACCGCACCGGCACTGGCACGATCTCGGTTTTTGGCAGGCAGGCGCGCTTCGATCTGCGCAAGGGATTTCCCTGTCTGACCACGAAAAAGCTCCATCTCCGCTCCATCATCCATGAGCTGCTATGGTTTCTGAAAGGGGATACAAACATCGCCTACCTAAAGGAAAACAAAGTCACCATCTGGGACGAGTGGGCGGATGAGGATGGAAATCTCGGCCCCGTTTACGGAAAGCAATGGCGCGCCTGGGAAACACCGGAAGGCAAGGTCATAGATCAAGTCTCCCAGCTGATCGACGGGCTGAAAAACAATCCTCATTCCCGCCGCCACATCGTCTCCGCATGGAACGTGGCGGATGTCTCGGAAATGGCTCTGCCACCCTGCCACCTACTTTTCCAATTCTACGTCCACGACGCCCCGGAAGGGGGCAAGCCCGGCCTCTCCTGCCAGCTTTACCAGCGCAGCGCGGATCTCTTTTTGGGAGTGCCTTTTAACATCGCGTCCTACGCCTTGCTCACCCATATCGTCGCGCAGGTTTGTGATTATGAGGTGCGCGATTTCGTTCACACCTTTGGTGATCTCCATCTTTATCAAAATCATCTCGATCAGGCAAAACTTCAGCTCACCCGCGAGTCCCGGGCGCTCCCCAGCCTTCATCTGAATCCGGATGTGAAAACAGTGGACGGCTTCACTTTTGACGACATCCGGCTCGAAGGCTACGATCCGCACCCGACCATCAAAGCCCCCATCGCCGTTTAAGAAAATGCCCCGTCTCATCGCCGTAGTAGCCATGGATCCGAACCGCCTCATCGGTGCGAACGGATCCCTCCCTTGGCACCTCCCGGAAGACCTCGCCTTTTTCAAGAAAACGACTGTGGGTAGCCCAATTCTTATGGGTCGGAAAACATTCGAGTCCATCGGCAGGCCGCTTCCTAAGAGGAAAAACATCGTCCTCACCCGTGATGAATCCTGGAGTCATGACGGAGTGGAGGTGATCCATACGCCAGAGGAGATCCCCGCTGATGAGGAAAAGATTTTCATCATAGGAGGCGCGGAAATCTACAAAGCACTCACCCCTGCGATCGATGAATGGCTCGTAAGCCACGTTCATGAAGTTCACGAGGGGGACACGCATCTTGCTGCCTTTGAGCAGGATTTTCCTGAGGTGGAGACCGTGGAGAAGCACGATACGTTCACGGTGAAACGCTATCGGCGTAGCTGATCAGGTTTTGTATTCGGTCGCTTCCTCAGCGGCCATGGGGATGGAGCTATCCTTGCTGAAATTGTATTTCACCGTCGTGCCTTTTATGAGACCGGGGAGTCGTGATTCGAGTTCGGCCTTGGCGGCGATGTTTTTCATTTCGCAAGCCCAGATCACGACCACGTTCCAGCCGTAGCCGCGCAACAGTGAGATGTTTTTTGCGTCCCGCGCCTTGTTTTTTCCGATTTTTTCCTCCCAGAACTCCGTCCGTGTTTTTGGAATGCGGAAGTCATTGCAGCCTTCATGGCCGTGCCAGAAACAGCCGTGGACGAAAATGAGAGTGTTGTGCTTCGGCAGGACTATGTCCGGACGCCCGGGGAGTTTCTTGTTCTTCGGTCCCTTCACCGTGAAGCGGTATCCGAGCCGGTGAAGCATGGAGCGCACGGTGATTTCCGGCTTCGTATTCGTTCCCCGAATGCGGGACATCACAAAGGAGCGTTTTTCCGGAGTGAATATATCGGCCATTCTTCAGTTACGGGATGATCCCCACACAGAATACCCGGAAAAGCTGGTTATTCCAGAAACCTTGTTCTTGCCTCTGTGCCACGCATCGGGCAAACCTTCTCTCGCAACCGCAAACAAAGGGGCTGTAGCTCAGTGGTTAGAGCAGGGGACTCATAATCCTTTGGTCGTGGGTTCAAACCCCACCGGCCCTACTTTCTAATAAGGCGGATATTTTCCCTGTTTCCCGCTTAAGTCGCGCTCTGAAAATTTTGGGAACGAAGTCCAAGTTGACGATCAGATCGCGAAGTAAAAGCTCGATCCTTTTCCAGCTTCCGATTCCAACCAGATTTTCCCGCCGCTCTGTTCGATCACATAGCGGCAAAGCGCCAGGCCGATACCGGATCCGGCTGTTCTGCCCTTGGCCGATGTGCTTCGGTAAAAATGGTCGAACACCTTTGATCGATCCTCTTCAGCAATACCTCTGCCATCGTCTTTGACGAAAATCACCTCGCCTTTGCTTTCATCGGTAAAACTCCCTATCTCTATTCCAAGGTGCTTTTTCTCAACCTTCCCATGTGTCAGGGCATTTCTGATCAAGTTCGAGAACACGTGCAGATAACGACTTGGACTGCCTTTCACCACGGGAAGCTCTCCGATATCAAAATTGACTGAAGCGGAATCAAAAGACTCGATCGTTTCAAGCTGATCAATCGCAGTCCGAGCCACAACAGCGAGATCGATTTCCGGATAGTCCTCTGTTTCAAAATCCCGGTGATCGAGCAACTCAAGCATCTCGCGCATGAATCCCGAGAGGCTGTTGAGCGAGTCCAGCCCGAGGTGGCTCATGCGATGGAGCTTTTCTCCCATTTCCCGGGAGTGTTTCGAATTGATGATCGACAAGGCCATCACCGCGGGCTGCATCTGGGAATTGATCTCGTGGGTCAGGATCTCCGCGAATTTCCTGAGGTCGGAATTGCTTTCGGTTAGCCGTTTACGCTCCGTAGCCCATTCCTTCCTCTCCTCGTTGCTTGGCAGGCAGGATGGCTCGCCACTAGCACTGGTTATGTTTTTTGTAAATTCACTCATAGTGGCAGCTGGGGAAAATAGTGACCACAGAAACTTGCAGTTCCAATAGATGGGCTAGCCGGATGCCCTGGGCAAACTATTTGCTATTATGAACACCTTCGGTATTTCCTATGCTGAAAGAATTGCCTTGCCGCGTATGACCCCGGACAGTGCAGACTGCTCGAAGCAAATGAATTACAACCATCTCTACTACTTTCATGTGATCGCACTCGAGGGCTCTCTTGCCAAGGCTGCCAGAAGTCTGAACGTAAGCCAGCCGACACTCAGCGAGCAACTGAAGCAGATGGAAAACTACTTCGAGGCGAAGCTTTTCGACCGCACGGGCGGCGGACTCCGGCTGAACAACAACGGCCAGCGCGCCTTCGCCATCACCCAGGAAATGTTCGTCCTGAGCGAGAAGCTCGAAGAGACTTTCACGCTCAATGCGAAGCCTGCGAAGACACGGCTGGAAATCGGTGTTGCCACAACGGTCTCGCGGACTCTTGTCACCAGCCGCTTTGTCGAGCTTTTCACGGATCTGGAAACCCTTGTAACCATACGGCAGGGCGACAACGACTTCCTCCTCCACGAGCTTCTTGGAACAGGTCTTGATATCCTGGTTTCCGATCGGCTGCCCAACAAGTGCAGCGAGCGGGGTCTGGAGTCGAAGATCATACTTTCACCTGAATTCGTTGTGGTTGTCGGGAAAGAGAATGCCGGATCGATTTCTGGCGAAGACATGCAAAATTTGAGCGGGAAACCTTTCATCCACTACACTTCGCACAGCTGGTATCGCTGGGAGATCGATCAGTTTTTCCGCGACAACCAGATTGAGCCGGATGTTGTGGCCGAAGCGGACGATGTCCATGTCATTAAAAACGCGGTGATGAAAGGGGTGGGCTTTGGTGTGATCCCCAGATCCATCCTCGCCTCGGAACCGGCTTCGGAAGGCCTGGTGGTTGTTGGATCTCTCGAAAGGAAATTCGAGGTGTATGCGCTCTACAACAGGAAGGATCCCACGGGAGCCATTCTGAAGGCTCTGGACAGGCTTTCCGGAAGCGATTGACCCGTTGCCAACATTCCCTTCCGCCGAGGGGAAAAATGAATGCTTTGTTCATCCTTGTACTCGGCTGCCTGCACTTCTGATTTTGGGAAAATCAAGAGATGTGAGAAAATTTGAACGTCCTGTAGGATTATCTGTCTATGCCAGTAACCTACAGATTTTGCGATTGGCGACCGGGGGGAAGCCAATCCTACGCAAAAGTCCTCCGCGTCTCAAGGGGCGCGGAGGTTTTTTTCTGATAGCATGCCGGAATGCTGCAATTGCCTACTTCCAAAGACGGACTCGAGGGATTGAATATTGCAATTAATTAAGGAATCTATCCGGATTCTGCAATTAATGGAATTGACTTTAAAAGTTCAAATATCCGTTGCAGTCCTTGTAACACAAGGACTTACGAGATTATAGGAATAGCGGTACGGCTTGAGCTACGAAATGTAATTGTGTCCAACTCGCAAATCATCAACACAAAGAAGAGCGTCCTCGTCGTAGACGATGAAGATTCTCTTCGCGATCTTTTCGAGATCGCACTGGATGATGAAAATCGCAATACGATAATTTGCGGTTCCGGGAAGGAAGCACTCGAGTTGATGGAAGAGACCAAATTCAATCTCGTCCTTCTGGATCTCCGCATGCCCGAGCTAAGCGGGATCGATGTTCTCAGGATCATGCGCGAGCGTGGCAATCTTACAAGAGTGATGCTTTTCAGCGCTTATATCCCTCCAAAATCTTTGGTGAAGGCTCTCAGTTACGGAGTTACTAGGTTTCTCAACAAACCAGTGACCTTGGATTTGCTTAGAAAAGCTGTGGGAAATGCCCTTGAAGAACATTGGCACCGTGATTTCGCCATAGCTCTTGAAGAAGCTGAGAAACTCAATTTCGAAGAGGCCGCGAGGGTGGCGAAAGCTGTGGAAGCCGATTCCCAGGGCGAAAAATGTCGCCTCTCCATACTTTGGGAAGCTTTCTTCACCGCGCTGGGACAGAATAGGAATCCGGAAGAACTGGTTCCTTTTGTTAAGGATCTTGCACCGGTTCTGACTATTCGGTGAGCGAATGCGATTCGCCCGATCTGTGGGTTGAATATTGCAAGAAATGATTCCATGTCACCCATCTGAATAGCTTCTGTTGCTTACAGTTATTTGGTTTCAGAGGATGGTTCACTATCTGCGTTATAAAAATCGTTATGAAAAATTCAACGAAGCAAAGTCAATCTAACGGTCTTAAGGCCATGTTACTATTATCACTTTTCGTCGGCAGCAGCGCTTTTCTGGTAAGCTGCGAGGAAAAAGGCCCCCTTGAAAAAGCGGGTGAGGACATGGACGACGCGATCGAAGAAACAGGCGATGCCGTTGAAGACGCAACAAACTAACAAACAGAAAGAAAAAATATCATGTTACACTACTCATTAGTATTCCTCGTAATCGCAATCATTGCCGCTGTATTGGGCTTCACAGGCATTGCTGGTACCGCAGCTGGCATCGCGAAAATCCTATTTGTCGTATTCCTTATTATTTGGATCGTCTCCTTGGTGATGGGGCGCAAGTAGTACCCATCTCCACCCTGACAACTTAGAGACTTATCGTGCGGCGCCCATCATCAGGGCGTCGCGCAATTGCTCTGGTGAAGGGGGTTTGGCAATGTGAATGTCGAAACCCGCCTTAATAGACTTATTTACATGGTGAACCTGCGCGTGTCCGGATAACGCAACAAGATACGGGATCTGGTCTTCAGGATAATTCGTCCGGACATGCTTCGCGATGTCCCAACCTTTCAAGCTGCCTGGCAAAGTGAGGTCACAAAAAACAATGTCCGGGATTTCCTGGCCAAGCATTTCCAAAGCCCTTTCCCCATCCTCTGCGATCATGACATTATGACCTTCCAGATCCAGGAAAAGCTCCAGAGACGCGGCAACACTGGGATTGTCCTCTACCACCAGCACCTTTTTGCCGGCAGAGATATTCGGATCGGCAGCCTTGATATTATCTTCCGCCAGGACAGGAGCCTCGGCAAGTGGGAGTGAGATGGTGAAAATCGCTCCCTCCCCGGGACCGGGACTACTTGCAAAGACGTCTCCCCCGTGCAGGCGACTGATTTCCCGGATCACGGCAAGACCGAGTCCCAGGCCGTCCTTGCTGAGCTGCTGGGCACTGTCTCCCTGACGAAACGGATCGAAAACATTTGGGATCTCACTTTCGCTTATTCCGACTCCTGTGTCTTCGACTATGATTTGAGCACGGTTCGTAGCACTATCACAGATGATCGATATGAGAACTTTCCCGCCAGGATCTGTGAACTTGATCGCATTGTTCAGTAGATTGCTTAGGCATTGTGACAGCCGCATGCCATCCCCCTCCACCCATACCGGTTGATCCGCGGTATTGAGCAGTACGACGAGTTCGTTCTCCTCAGCACTACGGCTGAATGCTTGCAAACACTCCTCCGCCAGTTGGTTGAGTTCCAGCTTGCTGGTCACGATACGGAGTTTTCCCGATGAAAGGCGGGAAATATCCAAAGTATCGTCAACCAACCGCGTCAGGTGGGCGACCTGTTTGCCAAGGAGTTCCAAAGACTTTTCGCGCTGTTCGTCGTTCATGTCCGGATGACTGAGCGTATGGTAGCTTGTTGAGATGGCTGCCAGCGGGTTGCGCAGCTCGTGTCCGAGCATGGCGATGAATTTGTCCTTGTCCTCAGCTGTCTGTTTCAGAGTCAGTTCGACTTGTTTCTGAGACTCGATATTGGTTGTCGTGCCATACCACTTTAGAGTTTCACCTCCGGATCCGAACACGGGAACAGCCCGAGCGGCGAACCACAGGTATTCGCCGTTTTCATCGCGAAGACGGAATTCCGTCATATAAATTTCAGCTGCTTCAACACACTCACTCCATAGTTTCAGTGTTTTTTCGAGATCATCCGGATGTATGAATGCCGGCCAGTCGAGGTAACTGGGATCATCCTGTGACAAACCGACAACCTCCCCGAACTGCGGGCTGATGTAGTCGACCTCGCCGCCAGGGTTCGCCGTCCATACGATCTCCGGAATCGCCTCTGCCAGGTGTCGGAAATTGTTCTCGCCCAGGAGTTCGTTGTTAGTTCCTTGATCCATCACGACAGGCTTTAAGGAATCATTCACTGGATGAAATTTTTTGGGTTTTGCAGAGCGGTTGGCTGGATTCGGCAGAGCGCTTCAGTCAGCCGAACCATCACAATCAAAATGCTTGTTGATCACCGATACAAGTCTTTCGCAATCGGTCTTCGCTTTGTAAACCATCATTGCCTGTTTGTCATTGAGCGGCCCCACCTTTTGCTCATGCAGTAAATGGAGCATCATCTGTATGCCTGTTAGCGGGGACTTGAGGTCGTGGCTAAGGGATGAAAGATCCGGATCGTGTTCCTGTGACATGGTTTTGTGTGAGTTTCAAATAATAGTCAGGATTGGGCGTATTTCTTGCGTTTCCGGTAGAGGGTTGCCTTGTCAATGCCGAGCATTTCGGCCGCTTCCTGCAAGCTGCTGACACGATCTACAACGCGCTTGATATGTTCTTCCTCGAGTTGGTCGATGGTCACATTCGCTCCAGGGACTACGATGTTCGCATCCCCGCCTCCGGGTGTGGTGATCGGAGCGTTGTTGGAAGGAAAGTCACTAGGCTCGATCTTGGAACCATGAGCCAGGATCGTCGCGCGTTCGATCGCGTTTCGCAGCTCGCGCAGATTTCCCGGCCACGGGTAGCTGTCGATGAAGCTGAGCGCCTTGTCTGAAAAGCCTTTGATATCGCGGCCGATCTGCTTGCTGAAGTAGCCGAGATAGTCCTCCGCGAAATGGATGAGATCCTTGGAGCGAGCCCTGAGTGGTGGCAGTTCCACTGAGATCACGTTGATACGGTAGTAGAGATCCTCGCGGAAATCGCCATCGGCGATGCTTGCCCGCAGGTCACGGTTCGTCGCGGCGATAATGCGCACATTTGCCGTGCGGGTTTTGTTTTCACCCACGCGTTCGTATTCCTTTTCCTGCAGCAACCTCAGAAGCTTTGGCTGGATCTCCATCGGCAGCTCGCCGATCTCATCTAGGAAAAGCGTCCCGCCGTCCGCCGCATGGACTTTCCCCCAGCTGTCCTTGATCGCTCCGGTGAAGGCGCCTTTCACATGACCGAACAATTCACTTTCCAGCAACTGGAGAGAGAGGCTCGGGCAGCTGATGGTGACGAATGGCTTGTCGGCCAGGTCGCTGTTATCGTGAATGGTGCGGGCGATCACGCTTTTGCCCGTTCCACTCTCCCCGAGAAGCAGGATGGAAGCAGGGGTTTTAGCGGCGCGGAAAAGCGTGTCGAGCGCGCCTTGCATCATCGGGTCGTCAGATTTGAATCGCGTCGGCGGGCCACTCTTGTCCACTTGCGTTTTCAGCTCGGTGACAGTGCTTTTGAGCGTTTTGATTTCCCGGTTGGTGGAAAGAGCCCGTTGCGCTTTCAAAAGAACCCCGCGGACACGATCCGGCGTGAAAGGTTTTTCCAGATAGTCGAAAGCACCGGCTTGGGTGGCTTTGATCGCTACCTGCACGGAAGAATATGCCGTGAAAATCACCACCAGTTGGTTCGGGTTTTTCTCCAGGATTTTCCCCATCAGCTCCAGGCCGTCCTCCTCGCCGAGGCGCACATCTAGAAAGATGAGATCCCATTTTTCTTCCCGGATCCTGACAAGAGCCAGCTTTGAGTTTTCCGCGGTTTCGCAGTAATGATCCTCTGCCTCCACCGCTAGTTGTGTAGCTGTGCGAATGCTCTCCTCATCATCAATAATTAATACGTCCATAGTCTTCTGTCAGGTTCTACAGCTATAAGGATGCCGCAATGTGCACCTTGTTCGGGTAGATGTTTAAAGGTTTTTTGCAACTGATTTGCGCAGAGCACATGCGATTCGCACTTAAAAGGTGCAATTTGCACTTATTCGTCAAAGGATTTACAAGCGTCCACCATTGCCTCGTGTCGTGATTTCAGGGCACGTGCATCGTGATCATTCGTCATTCGCGGGACGGTGTCATTGAGAATGAGATCCGCCTGTGTTTTGAGAGCTTCCGTTTGGTCATTGTTCACGCACTGCGTCGCGACGAGAGCGAGCATTTCCAACAGGCGGCAGGAAACATCACAACGATCCACCGCAGCCTGGCGGATCTGGTTGCAGGCGGCTTCGACAAGGTTGCTGTGCGTGGTCCGCCAGGAATAGACACGGATTTCCCCGTCCTCATCCCGATGCACGGATGCCGGAAGCGGTGAGCGGAGGGCAAGCTGCAGCCCGGCGCCAAGATAGTCGATGCAGTTCATAGCGGTGAATGGATCGTTGATCCCAGGGGATAGGGCTCTGAGCGCCACCTCCACAAGCTGGCGAATGCCATACTGATGATCCTGCTCGGGCGTCCGCACCTCTCCGGTGAAAATCGCAGCGCGAAGATCCTTCAGCAGCTCATCATCCATATCTTCCTTCGAAGGGCCGCGAACCACACGCAACAGCTTGTTTTTCTGGGAAACGAAGTGTCCTGCCCGGCAATCCGTTTCGAGTACCAGATCATGCTCCTCGGCGATCTCGACAAGCCGCTGTATGTTCACCGCCTGGACGTATCCGGTCTTCCCCGACTCGATGAACCAGCCATCAAGTTCGTGCCCGGCTTCCCGTTGTTCGGGACGGTCTTTTTCGGGATCCGGGAAGACGTTGGTGATCGCGTTTTCCAGGAATTGGAAGGCCTCCGCGACGACCAGCTCTCCCTGGATGAGATTCACGATGTGGTGGATGAATTTTATGAAAAACCCAAGGGACAGAAGAGCGAGAAGCATCGCTCCAATGATCGCGAGATGGGGCAGGAACTCGGAGGAATCACCCCCCTTCACGCCGCGCATCACCAGCAGGCAATAAACGAAAGTCCCTATAAGAACGCCGAGTACGCTCTGGCTGAAAGTATCGCGGATGAAATTCCTGAGCAGCCGCGGGCCGAACTGCTGCGAAGCAAGCGTCAGTGCCACGATGATGCTGGAAAAGGAAACCCCGGTGATCGCCAGCATGGAAGTGGCGATGGTGGAGAGCAGCGATCTGGCACCCTCCGGTGTCCCGCCGCCAATGAATTGAACCCACTCCACCTCGCCCAGATTCGTGGAGTAGTCCATCCACAGCAGGATCTGTGAAAGGATGATCCCGCAGAAAGTACAGAAAGTGGGGACGGTCCAGGCGGAGGTCTGGAGCTTCTCGATGAAATGGGTGCCGAATGTTTTCATGGTGGAAATGGAGGCTGGGCATGCCCGCGCCCCGCACCTTGTTTCGCTCAAAGCGTGCCGAACGTAAACCGGTCATACCGGCCCGGGTTTCAAAATTGGCACACTGCTAGCAAAAGGAACCCGGAATGTTATTTCTCGCACAAACTGAAACTGAGAAGGATAAGGCCTTCACCGATCCCGTGGGAATCCTCATGGACTCGATCAAGGACATAACGGCAGGCTTCATCGCCCAGCTCCCGAACATCGTGGTTGCGATCGTTATAATCCTCCTGACCTGGATCATCGCGAAACTGTTCGTAAAATTTGGCGGGAAGATCATTTCCAAGTTTCACTGGCGGACGTCCCTTCAGGAACTCGTCATCATCCTCGGCAAGGCGGGCATCTGGATCCTCGGATTCACAATCGCCGCCATCATTCTCTTCCCCGGCCTTAGTCCCGCGAAAGCCCTGGGCACGGCTGGTCTTGCATCGGTAGCGATCGGCTTCGCCTTCAAAGACATCTTCCAGAATTTCTTCGCTGGCATTCTCCTCATGTGGAAATTCCCTTTCGAGCCTGGTGATTTCATCGAGTGCCAGGATGTGAAAGGAAAGGTCATCGAGACGGAACTCCGGATGACGACCATTCGCTCAACCAGCGGCGAACTCCTCGTCGTCCCCAATTCCTTCCTCATCGAGAACCCGATCGATGTTCTGACTGATCAGAAACTTCGCCGTATGGAGATCGCCACCGGAGTCGCCTATGATGAGGACGTTCCTGCGGCGGTAAAAGTGATTGAGAAGGCTTTGGAGAACTGTTCAAGCATTGATAAAGACAAGCCAAGGGACATCCTCGTATCCGGCTTCGGCGCGAGCAGCATTGATATAGATGTCCTCTACTGGACGAAATCTACTCCGCTCGACATGCGGAAATCACGTTCCGAAGTGATCATTGCTATCAAAGGCGCGCTGGATGAGGCCGGTATCGAGATTCCGTTCCCGTATCGCACTATGACTTTCGCTGAGCCGCTGAAGATCGTGAACGAAAGTGAGTCTTGAGGGTGCGAAAGGCTGAGGGATTGACTACGCTGCGCTCCGTCTCTGCGGTGTGCGCTTCGCGTGGGACGATTTTCTCGCTAGTGCTCGATTGGCATTCATCCCTCCCGTGATTGAATGATTAATGCGCTCCAATGAAACAAAAAAGCCCGCTGAATGTGCGGGCTTTTTGATGGCGGAACGGGAGGGATTCGAACCCTCGGTAGCCTTTTGAGCTACGTTCCCTTAGCAAGGGAGTACTTTAGACCACTCAGCCACCGTTCCGTGAATCAATCTGGTCGGGGGAGATTTGGAACACACGGGAATAGGCTCGTCAAGTATGTGCTTGTTCTTGAGGAGAAATTTTCACTCAGAACATTTCCCGCAGTTCGGCCACGGTATCGGCGATCTGGTCTGCGGCGGCGAGTCTTTCGCGGTCATGGTAGCCCCATGTGACTGCAATTGATTTCATGCCGGCGTTTTTCGCGGTGTCGAGATCCATGGTGGAGTCGCCAATAATCACGCAATCCTCGGGGGCGATGCCGATCTGGGCGGAGGTTTCCAGGGCTCCTTGCGGATCGGGCTTGTGAGGAAGGTCTTCGCGGTTTCCCAAGATGATCTGGAAGGTGTCCTCCGGGAAAAGTTTCTTCACGATCTCATCGGTGAAGGCATGTGGCTTGTTTGACAGGACTGCGAGGGTTCTGCCTTCTGCCCGGAGATTGGCGAGAAGCTCCTGTATGCCATCATAGACAAAAGTCCCGTCTGCCCAGGAAAGCCCGTAGTCCGTAGCGAAGTTCTTGAGAACGCTCTCCGCCAGATCGAGGCGGGAGACACCCTTCAGCGAGCGGGCGACGAGTGTCTTCGCACCATCGCCGATGAAGCTCCGCACGGCGTCGTGGCTGTGTCCTGGCAGGCCGTGGCCGATCATGGCGCGATTCAGTGAGGCGGCGATGCCCGGTAAGGATTCCACCAATGTGCCGTCGAGGTCGAAGATGAGTGCTTGCTTCACACACCTAGGAATCACCGGAATTCCAAAAGCGCAACGACCAACAAAGGCAGGGACGTTTATCCTTAAACGTCCTTTCTGCGTGCGTGAGAAACCGGAGGATTACCGAGAAATCACGAAAACACGCTACCTTCCATATTTCAGGAAAAAGAAAGCTCTCAGAACCGGAGGCTCAGGGATAAGCGTCCCTGCCACTTTATCTTTCCCGATTGCGAAAATTTCTTCTCTGCATTCGCCCCTTGGGCATTTAGATTCCAGCCCGTGGCAGAAACAGTAGTGAAATCTCAGGGAAGCTCCCTTTGGAAGGACGCATGGCACCGCCTTTCCCGGAACAAGCCGGCGTTGGTGAGCCTCGGGGTTCTGGTCTTCATCGTCATCTCCTGTTTCATCGTGCCTTTCATGCCGTTTGTGAAAGATCCTACGGTGATCAATCTGGACAACGCCGCCGCCGGGCCGAGCGCAGCCCATTGGTTTGGCACGGATCAGCTGGGGCGTGATCTTTTTGCGCGGGTACTGTACGGCGGCCAGGTCTCCCTGCTTGTCGGGCTGGTGGCAACGGCCGTAGCGGTGATCATCGGCGTGATCTACGGGGCGATCTCCGGCTATGTGGGCGGAATGGTGGATTCCGTGATGATGCGCTTCGTCGACATTCTTTTCGCGCTACCGTTCCTAGTCCTGGTGATCCTTTTCGCACTTGTCGTCGATGAGCCTTCCTCCGAGTTCACCACGTGGGTGATCGATATCACGGGCTGGCCGCGCAACCGTGTTGCGCCGCTCACGACCCTGATCCCGCTTTTCATTGCCATCGGCGCTATTGGCTGGTTGACGATCGCCCGTATCGTGCGCGCCCAGGTGCTTTCCGTGAAAAAACTGGAGTTCGTCGAGGCGGCGATCTCTTTGGGTCTCAGCAGACCCCGTATCCTTTTCCGCCATATATTGCCGAACGTCATCGGCCCCATCATCATTTACACCACGCTTGCCGTGCCGGGCATCATGCTTCTTGAGAGTGTACTCTCGTTCCTAGGACTCGGCGTGAAGCCTCCCAATTCCTCATGGGGCATCCTGATCAAGGAAGGCGCCGACCGCATGGAGATCGCGCCGATGCTGCTGTTTTTCCCTTCCCTGTTTTTCGCGACAACCTTGTTCGCCCTGAACTTCCTGGGAGACGGCCTGCGCGACGCGCTTGATCCGAAGTCCTCGAAGGACTGAAACTCTCAGGCGGGTTTTTCGTCCGTTTTGTCTTTTTCCCAGATCCGTGCCCGGAGTGCTTCGGCGGCGGCGCGGGCTTCGGCCTCCTTTTTGCTTTTCCCTTTGCCGGCGGCGAGAAGCATCCCGTTCCAGTGCACTTCCGACTGGAAGACGCGGCGGTGATCGGGGCCGCTTTCGTTGATAACCTTGTAAACCGGAGCCTCCTGATGGATGGCTTGCAGGCATTCCTGAAGTTCGCCCTTAGGGTTCCGCTCATCGGGGCTGGTGACCATCCCTTTGATTTCATCCTCGAAAAGGCGGAGGATCAGCTCCTTTGCCGCAACTTGTCCAGAGTCCAGGTAAACGGCTCCGATAAGTGACTCGAAGGCATCGGCGAGAGTGGAAAGACGTCTGCGCCCTCCGGTGGCTTCCTCGCCTTTTCCGAGAAGGACGTAATCCCCGAGGTGGATCACCATGGCAAATCTCGCGAGAGCCCGCCGTGAGACCACGCGTGAGCGGAGCTTGGTAAGGTGCCCTTCGGGTGCGTCCGGGAAAAGATTGTAAAGAGCCTCCGTGACCACCAGCTGGAGGACGGCATCGCCGAGGAATTCCAAGCGCTGGTTGTCAAAGTGGGGTCGCTGGGACTCGTAGGCCAGGCTGGGGTGGGTAAGAGCCTCGGCCAAAAGGAACGAGTTGCGGAACTTATACTTTATCCTTATTTCCAGCGGTTGCATCAAAAGACTACAGTCAGTTTCACCTCTTTCCCCGGCTACAGCAACCATTGCCGGAGGCGGGGAAAAAGGTGGGGTGATCGACGGGGCTCGAACCCGCGACAACCAGAATCACAATCTGGGGCTCTACCAACTGAGCTACGACCACCATTCAGGCGGAGAAGACGCTTATAACAGCCCCAAGACATTGCAAAGATAAAAATAAGCTCAAACGGTCAAATCCTCCAAAGCTTCCTCCAAAGTGGGGTAGGTGAACTTGAAGCCTTTGTGGCTGAGTTTCTTAGGAAGCGCTTTCTGTCCTGCGAGCAGAGCTCCTCCAAACCCACCCAAGGCGATTTTCAGCACCAATCCAGGAACCGGGAAAAATACCCACCTGCCGACAGCCTCCGCCAGCTTCTTGGTCAGATCCACATTTCGTTCCGGGTTCGGCGCGGTGCCATTCACCGGGCCGAAGATTGTCTCGTCGTGTATGCTGAAAACCATCCCCCGGCGCAGATCCTCCACATGGATCCACGGCATCCATTGCTTTCCGCTGCCCAGCTTTCCGCCGATGCCAGCTTTGAAAACAGTGATGAGCTTTTCCCACGCCTGCCCGCCTTTCCCCAGAACCACTCCGGTGCGGTATTTCACCACCCGCACGCCCAGCGGCTCTGCCTTGTCAGCCGCTCTTTCCCATGCCGCGCAGAGATCCGCGAGATAACCGGAGCCACGCGATGAATTCTCATCCAGTTCCTCGTCAAGACGATCCCCGTAGATTCCGACGGCAGAGGAATTCAGCAGGACGGAGGGCCGGTCACCCGGATCCAGGCGGGACATGCGTTCTACTATGTCTTCCGTAACTCCCACTCTGCTTTCATGGAATTGCTTTTTCTTCTCCTCCGTCCAGCGCTGGTCTACCGGTTCGCCAGCCATGTTCACCACCACGTCCACACCTGCCAGATCGACGCGGTGCGGCTTCCACCAGATGCTGATTCCCTCCACATTTCCTTCACCTTTCCGGCTCACGCCAATGACTTCGTAACCTTCCTTCGCCAACATTCCCGCCAGCCCGCCGCCGACAAATCCTGTCGCCCCGTAAATCACCGCCTTCTTGCTCATGCGGGGGAAATAACCCCATTGCGCGGGATTGGCAAATGCGCCCTTGCCTGTTCTTGCTAGAAAAGCTCCATCTGCTCGGAGCTCTCCTCGTCATGAAAACGCACTCCGACACCCAACAGGCGCGCGGCCTTTTCCTCGGAACGCGAGTTCGCCTCGGCCAGAAGTTCATGGAAAATCTCCCGGTTGATTTCCGGATTCGCCCGTTCCGCAGTTGTCCTCTGGAAGTCGGAAAACTTCAGTTTCACCACTAACGATCTGACCCGTCTGTCCGAGTTTTTGCTACTCAGCTTTTCCTCCAGCTCGTCTAGCAAGACTTTCAATTCCCGCTCCAGATCTGGGAGCGAGTGGATGTTTTCCGAAAACGTATTCTCTATGCTCAGGGACTTACGCGGGCTGTGTGGATTGACCGGGCGGTCATCGCGCCCCCAGCTCCGTTCCCAGAGCTCCGCCCCGTATCCTCCGATTTTCCGCGCCCACTCGAATTTGTCGATGGTGCGGTATTGCGAGCAGGTTTCCACTCCCAGGTTCGTGAGGCGCTCCGCCATTTTCCCTCCGACTCCCGGGATTTTTCTCATCGGCAGATCACGCATGAACTCCGCAGCGCGTGCTGGGGAAACGGTGAACTGTCCGTCCGGCTTTCTCCAGTCGCTGGCGATCTTTGCGATCAGCTTGTTTGGCGCGATCCCTGCGGAGGCTGTCAGTCCTGTTTCCTCTCGGATGAGCTGACGGATGCGCGATGCGATGATCGTCCCTGGCTCCGGATTGTGCGTCACGTCCAGGAACGCTTCGTCCAGGGATAGCGGCTCGATCAGTTCGGTAAAACGGCTGAAGATTTCCCTGATCCGCGCGCTGTCACGTTTGTACACATCGAACCGGGTCGGCACGATCAGCAGATCCGGGCATTTTTCCAAGGCCATGAAAACCGGCATCGCGGAACGGCAGCCGAACTTCCGAGCCTCGTAATTCGCTGTCGTGAGCACCCCGCGCCTGCTGCTCCCGCCGACACCTACAGGCTTGCCGCGCAGCTCCGGATTGTCCCGCTCCTCTATGGCCGCGTAAAAGCAATCCATATCGATATGGATGATTTTCCGCACCGTCTCCTGCTGCACGTTTGAACATGTAAGCGCGTCCCGGGCTTTTGCAAGCGGGATCGGTATTTCAAACTCCCAGCATGATCGAGAGCTGCTGCGCGGTTAGCTCGCCCATCGACTTGCAGTCCATGAAATCAGTCGTCCCGTGCATACGGTTGAGCTCTTTGGCAAGAGTCAGAACATGCGCCTCAGGGGCGATCTGCTCCCGGCGCATCACTCCCAGTAGCGAGCGTAGGCGCGTCAGCTCCACCTTCGCCCGGCGCTTCATCTGCGCGTGCTCTTCGTGCACATACTGATCGATCGACTGCCGGTTCAGGACATTGAAGGCCAGCTTCGTGATCGTCCGGTTCGAGTTGAAACGGAATGCCAGATAGATGTTCCCATTGCCCTCGTAGCTCTGTTGGTCGAAGTCGATCGCCCGCACCCGGTATTGCACTTCCTCGAAGTCCGGCGTGATGTCCACCACGTAGTTCACGCTCCGCATATCACCCAGCAGCCGGATGAAACACCTCTCGGTGAATTTCGTGAACTCCTTTGCGAGACGCACCTTGTTCAGCCTGGGATCGTCCAGATATTCTTTCAGAAACGAATCTCCTGGCACTCCTGCGATGTGCTCTTCGATCAGGGTGCGCCCATTGATGATATAGTTCATCCGCTCCGGGGAAAGGATGTGCTCCAGCTCCAGCCCGTAGATCCGGGAGGCGTCCACCTGTTTCACATAAAAGTAGTCGGAGTTATCATTGAAAAAATTCGTCACCCGGATGCGGAACGGCTTGGAATTTCCGAACTCCCCGAAGTCGATCCGATCCACCCGCAAGTGCGCGTGCTCGGTGGCGTCCCGCCCGATTTTCAGCTCACTGTAGATTTTGATCAGCTGTGGTTGCAGTTCCGCGAGAACTTCTGGCGAATACATCACCGTCAGCCACAAGGTCTCGCGTCCAGCGGGATTCTCGTAGGGAACGGCTCCTGCGAAACGCAGTAAGTCCGAGTACACATTCGGGATTTCCCGCAGCCGGTCAAAGCGGTAGAGGTATTGCCTGAGCAGAGGCGAAACCTCATACATGATTTTTCTCGCAGGGATCATTCTGCCAGTAGGTCTACCAGATCCCTGCCTCGAACAATAGACCTTATCCCCGCCAGCTCCCAGCCGCTCATCGTGTCATTCTTTGGAAGACGGGGAGCTTGCGTTCATTTTCTTGAGAAAGGCAGTGATGTCCTTTGGCTCCGCGCGCTTGTGGTAATCGTGGTGCAGGAACGCCCAGGCGATCTTTCCGTCCTTGCCAATGATATACGTCGCGGCCAGTGGCAGGGTATCCGTCCCCGCATCCTCTCCGTTGTAATCCGCCAGATCAAAAAACTCTTCATACCGCTTCTCCACTTCCGGCGTCAGCTTGAACAACAAACGATACTTGTCCGCTACCTGATGGTTCAGATCCGTCAATACCTCGAAGGTCAGGCTGTTCTTCTCCTTCGTGGTGAGGGTCTTGTCCGGTAGCTCCGGGGTAAGGGCGATCAGTGCCGCGCCTTGTTTTTGAAATTCAGGCAGTTCCTCCTCCATTGCGGCCAGCGCGATATTGCAATACGGGCACCAGTTGCCCCGATACCAGGTCAGAATGACGGGTCCCTTCTTCAGCTCAGCCGCCAGACTGATCTCTTGTCCCAACGCATTTTTCAAAGTGAAATCAGGAGCCGTGTCCCCGACACTCAGTGCGTTCTCCACTACATTGGCCGCCTTGATCGCTTCGATACCTTCTTTGAACTCCGCCTTGATTTCAGCAGTCACCCGCGTCGTGCCCTTCGACTTCCTCTCCCGTTCTAATAATTTGTCACTCAGCGTTTCGCCAAAGCTCGATGTTGCCAGTGTTAATATAGAGCAAAGTGCTAGAGATCGTTTCATAATAGTAAGACTCATTCTGAAGTAACCTATACCAGAAATCGTAATTTGTATATTTAAGTCTCGTGAATGACCCCGCGTTCATGGGCTTCCGCGTCAGGATAAGGTCGCTCCCTGCGAGGGGTTCCCGACTCATCCGCATAGATATTCAGCTACGCCCTCAGCCCACAAACGAAGGCAGGGACGTTTGTCCCCAAACGTCCGTTCTGCGTGCTCTCAAAACCGGAGGGTCAACTAACAACCAAAATAGCCCGCTATCTTAGACTCTCGGGAACAAGACCCCGTTAGTATCGGACGCTTAGGGATAAGCGTCCCTGCCACCTGACAGGATGCCAAATTTCCATTGGGAAAGCCCAGCCCTTGACTGAATTGAAATCGAATCTACCTACACCCCATGTCAGACCTTTTCACACCACTTCCTATCGGGCCACTCACTTTGGACAACCGCATCCTCATGGCACCGCTCACCCGTTCCCGTGCGGGTGACGACCACGTCCCGAATGCCCTCATGGCAGAATACTACGCCCAGCGCGCCAGCGCCGGGCTCATCATCGCGGAGGCCACGATGGTCATCGAGGGGAACTCAGCTTTCTGGAAAGAGCCGGGGATTTACTCCGATGCCCAGGTGGAAGGCTGGAAGCTTGCCACCGACGCCGTCCACGCTGCAGGTGGAAAAATTTTCCTCCAGATCTGGCATGGCGGCCGTGCCTGTCACCCGCTTCTCAATGATGGTGCACAGCCTGTCGCACCCAGCGAGCTGAAGATCGAAAACGACGAAGTCCATACCCCGGAAGGGAAAAAGCCCTACACCATGCCCCGTGCACTGGAGGACGAGGAAATCCCCGCCATCATCGCCGGATTCAAAAAGGCCGCGGAAAATGCAAAGGCAGCCGGCTTCGATGGCGTGGAAGTCCACGGTGCCAATGGCTATTTGCTCGATGAGTTTCTCCGCGATGGAGCCAACAAACGCACCGGCTCATATGGAGGCAGCATTGAGAGCCGCGCCCGTCTCCTGCTGGAAGTCATCGAGACCGTCTCAGAAGTCTGGGGCGGCGATCGCGTCGGCGTTCGTCTTTCTCCGCTCAATAGTTTCAACAGCATGACCGATAGCGATCCCATCGCTCTCACCACCTGGCTCGCAAAGCGCCTGAACGACTGCAAGCTCGCTTACGTCCACGTCATGCGTGCCGATTTCCTCGGTGAGCAAGAAGGTGATGTCCTCACACCCTTCCGCGAGCATTACGAAGGCAAGCTCATCGTCAACATGGGCTACGACAAGGAAGAGGGGAACAAAGTCATTTCCGAAGGAAAAGCAGACGCCGTCGCCTACGGGGTGCCCTTCCTGGCAAACCCGGATCTCCCCGCCCGCTTCAAAGCCGGCACACCGCTCAATGATCCGGACGAAGCGACTTTCTATACGCAGGGGGCTGAGGGCTATACCGACTACCCGACGATGGACGCCTGATGAAATCGCCGAAGGCTTTGGACTGCTGCGATGATTCGCAGCTTTCGGGGTAGGGAGGTCTTCCCCCTCAGAGGCTGTCTGAAAAATGCAGGAATGAGTGCTGCGAGAGATTTTTGTTTGAGGCAAGGCGCGCGTTGAGGGAATGGATCGGGATCCATGACCGGGGCGTAACAAAGCCTGAAACAGAAAGATCCGCAGCCCTTCAGGGTTACTTTATACCTCATCCGGCGCAGCCACTCTCTTCAGACTTAACCAATTTAAAACACTCATCCGGCATTTTTCAGACGGCCCCTCAGGGCTGCGAATGATCGCAGCAGTCCGAGAGCATCGGATAAACCGATGCGGGTCACATCGCCATTGAAGTTTGGACGCTGAGGTTTAAAACCAGCCCGTGCCAGACTCCATAGCCTTAGACAAAGCCCATTGCTGGCATCCCTTCACCAGACAGGGTGAATGGTGCGCGCCGGGTCATGATCCCTTGATGATCGTGAAGGCAGAGGGTGTGTGGCTCTTTGATTCCAATGGAAAGAAATACCTGGATGGGAACTCTTCCATCTGGACGAACATCCACGGCCATTGCCGCCCTGAAATCGCAGAGGCTATCGCGAAACAGGCGGCGATTCTGGATCACTCCTCTTATCTAGGCCTGGGACATCCGTTGGCATCAGAGTTGGCGGAGAAGCTGGTTTCCTACTTTCCGAAAAACACATTGGAGCGCGTCTTTTTCTCAGACAATGGCTCCACTGCTGTGGAGGCGGCTCTGAAGATGTCGCTCCAGTCCCGGATGCAAACCGGGGAGGGGGAGCGAACCCGTTTCATTGCTTTCGATAACGCATACCATGGTGATACCTTGGGTGCCGCTTCGCTCGGTGGAGTGAATCGTTTTTTCTCGCGGTTCCAGTCGCTTGGGTTTGAAACGGAATTTCTTTCATCGATGGAAGATCTGGATTCTATCGATTCATCTACTGTGACCGCAGTAGTGATCGAGCCGCTCATCCAGGGAGTGAACGAGATGCGTCCGTGGCCTAAGGAGATGCTCAGGCAGCTGCGCAAGTGGTCATCGAAAAATGGAATTCATCTCATTCTCGATGAAGTGATGACCGGCTTCGGACGCACTGGGACGATGTTCGCCTGCCAGCAGGAGGAGGTCATCCCTGATTTCCTTTGTCTGGCAAAAGGTCTCACGGGCGGGACGGTTCCACTCGCCGCAACTCTGACCACGGCAGAGGTTTATGATGTTTTTCTTGGTGGGAAGGAAAACGCTTTCTACTATGGACATAGTTATACGGCAAACCCGATCGGTTGCGCCGCTGCCCTGGCCTCCCTGAAGATCTTCGAGATGGATGAAACCTTCACGCACTTGCCTGGGAAGATTTCGTATCTGACCTCGGCGCTTAAGTCCTTGAAGGGAGACCTCTGTTGTGTGAAGGAAACTAGGCAGTGCGGTTTGGTAGCGGGTATTGAGTTCAAGGGGGGGCTTGGTGAGAAAGTAACCTTGAAGGCACGCGACTATGGACTGATCACGCGGAACATTCTCGATACGGTGGTCTTTATGCCGCCGCTATTGATCACTTTTGAGGAAATCGATTTCTCGATGGATGCTTTGAGGAAGGCTTCCAATTTCTGATGAAGGAATCAGAGATCTGCATAGGCATGTTCTGTGATGGCGTGGTTTTCTCCTTTCTTTAGTCTTAGGTTCCTTGCGACGGTTACCATGTTTTTTAAGGAGTCGATTACTTCCGGCCAGCCACGTGTCTTCAGTCCGCAGTCTGGATTTACCCAAAGGTTTTCCGCAGGAATCAGGGTGCTGGCTTTTTCCATGAGTGCTTCCATTTCTTTCACGGAAGGTACTCGCGGAGAATGTATATCATAGACACCGGGGCCGATTTCGTTCGGGTATCGGAAGCCGACAAAAGCATCAAGTAACTCCATATTTGAGCGGGATGTCTCGATGGTGATCACATCCGCGTCCATGGCTGCCACGGCCGCTATGATGTCGTTGAACTCCGAGTAGCACATGTGCGTGTGGATCTGTGTTTCATCCCTCACACCACTGGAGCAGAGCTGAAATGCCTCTACTGCCCAGTTGAGATATTCATCCCAATCTGCTCGCCGTAAGGGCAGGCCTTCGCGTATCGCTGCCTCATCAATCTGAATCGCGGCAATACCGGATGCCTCCAGGTCTTTCACTTCGTCGCGTATTGCCAGTGCGATCTGTCGAGTCGTTTCACTGCGCGGCTGATCATTGCGCACAAAAGACCACTGGAGAATCGTCACCGGGCCAGTGAGCATTCCTTTCATGGGCTTGTCGGTCAGGGTCTGTGCGAATTCCGCCCAGCGGACGGTCATCGGCTTTGCGCGGCGGACATCTCCGTAGATCACGGGTGGTTTGACGCAGCGCGTGCCATAGCTTTGTACCCAGCCGTTCGAGGTGAAGATGAAGCCATCCAGCTCTTCGCCGAAGTATTCAACCATGTCATTTCTCTCGAACTCACCGTGCACTGGCATGTCGATGCCGATCTCGTTTTGCAGCTTCACACAGCGGCGGGTTTCCTCTTCGAGAAATTGTTCGTACTCCTTGTTGTCGATTTCACCTTTTTTCCATTTTGCCCGTACTGCGCGCACTTCCTTCGTTTGAGGGAAGGAGCCGATCGTGGTGGTGGGGTAGAGGGGGAGTTTGAGCTTTGCCCTTTGCATTCTTTGCCTCTCGAGAAACGGGGATTTTCTCCGGGAGTCTTCCGGTATGATAAAGCTCACCCGTGACCTCACGCGTGAATTACGAGTTCGCGGGCTTTGTGCGCGTGTGAGTTGTTCGGAACGATTTACTGTAAGGTGAAGAACTGTATCCTCACCGGCTAGAGTGCGGGCCAGTATATTGAGCTCTTTCAATTTTTCATCGGCAAAGGCCATCCAGCTTTTGATCAGTGGATCGATTGTTTTTTCGTTATCAAGAGTGACCGGGGAGTGGAGCAGCGAGCATGAGGGTGCGATCCAGAGCCGCTCCGGCCCCAGGGCATCCAATGCCGAGTTGAGGACTTCCAGGGATTTCTCGAAATCGTTTTTCCAGATGTTTCGCGCATCGACGATGCCTAACGATAGTATTTTGTCCTTGGGGAAATCTTTGATGAGTTGCTCGATTTCCCCAGCACCACGCACGGCGTCCTGGTGGAGTGCATCCACAGGTAGCGAGAGAAAAAGCGGGAGGTTATCGCGTAACCCTTCGAAATAACTGGCGACTATGAGCTTTGCCGATCCCGCTGCTTTTTTCAGCCTAGTATAGCTTTCGCTGAAAGCCAGACGCTGTGAATCATTCAGATCCAGTGAGAATACCGGTTCATCGATCTGGATCCACTCGGCTCCTTGGCCGGCTAGCTTTGAGAGAATCTCCTCATATACGGGTAGGAGATTTTCGAGCAGATGAAAGCGATCAAAGTCTTTCGAACCATGCAGTTTTCCGATGCTGAGATATGTGACGGGCCCGAGTAGAACGGGTTTCGCCCGGTGGCCTAGCGATCTCGCTTCCGCGAATTCATCAAAGATCTTCGATGAGCTGAGTTTGAATTCGGTGCCTTCGCTGAATTCCGGGACGAGGTAGTGATAGTTCGTATCGAACCATTTGGTCATTTCACTTGCGAATGTGCTGACAGTTTCACCCGCACAGCCGCACGCATTTTCGCCGGCTTCACCGGCGCGGGTTTGTCCACGGGCGATGAGGAACGAGGTATCAAGAGTGACTTCTTTTCCATCCCATCTGAATCGTGGCGGAATGTTTCCGAGTAGGCAGGTGGTATCGAGGACTTGGTCATAGAAAGAGAAATCGTTGCAGGGTATGAGGTCGATTCCGGCGTCGGCTTGTTTTTGCCAGTTCTGAGTGCGGAGTTTTTTACCGGTTGCCTCGAGCTCTGTGAGTGGAATGCGGCCTTTCCAGTAGAGTTCGGTCGCTTTTTTCAGTTCGCGGTTCTCGCCGATTCGCGGGTAGCCAAGATTGTGTGTTTGTACGTGGTGCATGTCATCGGCTATGATGAGGGTATTAGCCATTATTCGCATAACGCATTATTTTTAGGTTCGTCATTCGAAATACTTATGATGAAGATGGCGGCTTCATGATCGAAATTCGTCATCTCCGTGCCTTGATCGCCGTTGCAGAAACCGGGAATCTGTCCAAAGCCGGAAAAAGAATTCACCTTTCCCAACCTGCGCTTTCGCAGCAGATGAAAGGCCTGGAGGAAATGGTGGGGGCAGAGGTTTTTCAGAGAAAAAGCAATCCGCTGCGGCTCAGCCCGGTGGGAGAGAGGCTCCTTGCCAGCGCGTATGAAATCGACAGGAACCTGAAACAAACCGAAAGGGATGTGGCCCGGATCTCTGAGGGAAAGGCCGGCCAGCTCCGCATCGCGGTGGAGTGCCATTCGTGCTTCGACTGGCTGATGCCGAGTATGGATGCCTTCCGTGAAGGCTGGCCGGAGGTAGAGATGGATCTGGTTTCCGGATTCCAACCGGATCCTGTTGGCTTGCTTGGTGATGGGAAGGCGGATCTGGTGATCGTTTCATCCGCGAAGCCGCGAGTGGGTGTTGTCTATGAGCCTTTGTTCCGTTATGAGGTTCTGGCACTTCTTGCGCGGCAGCACCCGCTTACACGGAAGAGTCATCTGACTGCTCGCGATTTTCGCGATGAAACTCTAGTCACATACCCGATACCGGATGAGCGGATCGATGTGATACGGGAAGTTCTCAAGCCGGCGAAGGTAAGTCCGGAAAGGAGGATGACTGAGCTCACAGTGGGTATTCTTCAGCTTGTGGCAAGTCGTCGTGCCATCGCGGCAATGCCAGCCTGGGCGGTGCAGCCATTCCTTGATCGCGAATATGTAACCCCGCGCCCCATTCGTAAGAACGGCTTGTTCGCCAATCTTTATTCCGCAGTCTCCGAAGAGGGTTCGAAGACTGCCTACATGCGTGAATTTCTTTCCACGATGAAGCGTATCAGCTTTTCGGAGCTAAAAGGGATCACCGAAGTGCGGTGAGGAATATCACAAACCCTACGCAGAGATAGAAGGCACGCGGTAAGGTCTTTTCCGGGTCACGAGCATCTTCAGCTGCGTTTGCAATCAACTCGAATCCTTCGTAGGCAACGAAGATTACGATCCCGCCCATAAGCAGGCAGCCGGCGAACGAACCCCAGCGAATCGCTTTTCCACCGACTAAAATAGCGAGTCCAACAGCTACTTCTATGAACGGAATGGCGTAGGCAAACGAGAGGGACGGGAAGCCGCCAATAAGGCCAACATGGAATTACTGAGTGTTTTCATGGGGAGAATCATCCGCCAGAAATCTGAATCGTCATCTTAAATTTCCAGAGGCGACTTCCGATGGGGCTACATCACTCCGATAGCTTACAACGTGAGCGGTTTTTGCGATGATCTTACTTCCCTATCTGGAGTAATTCTTCTGCGCTTTTGATTTCATTCTCGAAGCCGGGAGACGCCGCATCGATTTCCACGATGCGCCCATCAATGACGATTGCAGCGATATAGCCGGAGTAACGACCGATATTGCCCGAGGAAATTATATTCTGTCCGCGCGGAGTATGGTTGGTCTTAGATTCAGGGATTTTAAAGTGCACCTCCCCAATTTTTCCAATTGGTTCCAAGGTGAATACCTGTCTTTGAATCACCTGATTTTTCGTAGTCCCATTGATCAATACCACGACGTATAGCTTCGCGGCTGGGCTCGCGTCCTTGGTATCCAGATTCTTCACGGTTACCTTGCCGGTGATCGTGTCGACACGATAAGAGTCAGTCTCCGTTCTGGTGGAAGTCCCATCAGAAGTTGAATATGTGACCTGGCGGTTCCGAGAAACCTTGTCTCCGCTTTTCTTGAAATCGACGTCCAATTTAAAGTTACAAATGGTCGGGATATTAGCATTCTTTACTATTTCAACTGAATCTTCCGATAGCTTGGTAAGGGGAAGGGTATGGACTTTGAAACCCAATTTGAACTTTACCTTGTCGGCACTTTTCTCGAGCAGTTTCACCTTGATCTTTCTTCCATCAGAGCTTTCAAGATGAACGGTGTTCACATCTTCGGCCGCGCCAAGACTGACTGTTAGGCACATTGCCAGAGTCAGGATCTTACTCCTAGCGTGGTTGTATCTGATGGGAATCACTTTGATAAAAACGTTCGAGTAAGCGTCTGATATCACGGCCAACTCATTTGTTCAATACCCGCGACATCATAGGATGGATATGATCGGCCACCGGGTTCAGGTTGTCATTATGTTGCCTGGGAAAACTCTACATTAGCCACCTTCCAAAAGGTTTTTCATCTGTAGCAGGTGATCAGCCCATCCCAACTTGTATGACCAAGTATCTGGGTATGAAAAGATCAGTCCGGTGTGTTTCAGTCGCAGGGTAGTGACATTTTCGTCCTCCTCGTGAAAATCGTAACTGATCACGGAATCCCTGCCTCCATACCAGGTGTGTGAGAGTTTCTTATTTTCGTCCCATTCTGTGATGTGTCCCGGGCCGTCTACTTCCTGACTCTCCTCGTCGACCCATCCATAGGAATACCGCCCGCCGATCCTGGGCTCAACGAAAGGCACCGTGCCGCCCAGTCTCAATCTCTTCAGCTGCTCGGCATCTACCAGAAATTGCCAGATTTTCGAGGCTGGCGCGTGGATGCTGATTTCGTGCTCAATACAGTGCGCGTTGTCTGGCCACGGCAGGGTCATCGCCTTCTTGCCCGTCTCTAACAGTGACTTGAACTGATAAAGTGCATGACCCCAGACCTGGTCTCCGAAGTGTTCCCCTCCGGGTAGATTTACGCCAATGGGAATGGGTGAGGGGAATTCGTGTGTGACCTCGACCAGGGTCTGATCGCCGACTTCCTCGAAATTGACTGCCAGTTTCGTTTTGCAACCATCGACGAACCAATCGAACACCAGAAGGTCTTCATCCTGTTTCACGATACGATGCCGACCAGATACGTTTGGGAGGCGCGAGGTGAGCATGAAGTCGGAATCACAAATCTCTACAGATTCAGCTAACCACTTAATGAGTGTGTCTGAGTCGAGCCATGCTTGGCGGCAGTGAGTCAGTTTGGCGTTAATTGTGCAGTGGCTCATGATGGGTTTGAAAACTTTTTCTAGCTGACAAGTTTGAAGCCTTCGAGCTTTGCTGTCTTTCGGTCGAATGTATAAGTCGATTCTGCACCGTTTGATTGATTGCGAACCAAGATCAGACAATCGGAGAAATCGGCTTTGGTTTC
>JBPOGC010000070.1:0-14340 GCA_051251795.1 Luteolibacter sp.
GATGTTCTGATTATGGGATGGGCACGAACATTACTTTTAGGAGATATTGGCAACAGGTTGGATATCGCTGATGCGGAGAAAAACATAAGAGCGATGAGGGCATCCCAGCAAAGTGCCACCAGGGCTTTGAAGTCGAAGGAGCAGACGATTCGGCAGTTGAAAGACGAGCTGGGAAGGCAGAACCTGGCGATTCAGGCGCTTACACGTTTCCTCATAGAAAAGGACATGATCAACGAGGCTGAATTGGACGACTTCATCGCTGAGATAGATGCCGAGGATGGAGTGATCGATGGGAAACTGGCAATTCAGCCGGGGACTCGTCGGCTGGTTTTTGAGAAGAAAGAAATTCCGGCGGGGACTTTTCGGAAGGTGGATGAGGAATGATCTTGGGTCAGAGCTGGATGCATGCTTTTGGCAGGGATGCTTATCCTTAAGCGTCCGGTTCTGAGGGTGATCCTTATCCCTGAAATCGCTAATGGGTTTTGTGGTCTTTTGATGATCTTCTGGCGGAGTGCGCGTGTAGGGCGGACGCTTAAGGATAAGCGTCCCTGCCTGTTTGGGATTGGAGCGGGCGGTTGAGGAGAAAAGTCTCTGCCTTTGTTGGTGGTTGAGTTTTGAGTTTTGAAACTTAGAACTGTCGGGTGACTTATGCGGATTGGCAGATGCTGGGACTGACGTTTGGCCTGGCGGGCTTGGCGATTTTCTTGGCGTTGCCGTTTGCGACCTGGCTGGCGTGGTTGCTGGCGAGGAAGGAGTGGGTGGGGAAGACCTTGGTGGAGACGGTGGCGATGATGCCGCTGGTGATGCCGCCGGTGGCTACGGGGCTGATTCTGCTCAAAGTTTTTGGGAACAACGGTGTGGTTGGCGGGTGGCTTTCCGGGATGGGGGTGGATATTGTTTTTACTTGGAAGGCGGTGGTGATCGCGCTGGCGGTTATGGTGTTTCCGCTACTGGTTAGATCGCTGCGGACGGCGTTTGAAGATGTGCCGGCTCATCTGGAGGCGGCGGGAAACTCGCTGGGGGGGAGCGAGTGGCGGGTGTTTTGGAGGATCAGTCTGCCGCTTGCCCGGCGTGGAATGGTGGCGGGGGTGTTGCTTTCCTTTGCGAGAGCGATGGGCGAGTTCGGTGCAACTATTATGGTGGCTGGGTTCATACCGGGGCTGACGGAGACGCTTTCGCTTTCGATTTACCGGAGTGTGCAGGTGGGCGATGACTCGCGGGCGATGCTGCTGGTGGGGGTCTCGGCGGTGATCGCTTTTGTAGCGGTGTTCGTATCGGCGAAGGTGAGTCCGAAAAGGATTCGGTGAGGGGGTCGTTGCTGAGGGTTTCGAATCGCTCCCTACGCAGGGTTTTTGCCGCGTTGGAGTTTGGCGTAGTGGCCTGATTTTTCGAGGAGCTCATCGTGGGTGCCGCGTTCTACTAGTTCGCCGTGATCCAGTACGCAGATGAGATCGGCATCACGGATGGTTGAGAGGCGGTGGGCGATGACGAAGGAAGTACGATTTGTTCGTAGGCGGTCGAGGGCTTGCTGGACGAGCTTCTCGGTGGTGTTATCGAGGGCGGAGGTGGCTTCGTCGAGGAGAAGGAGAGGTGGGTTCTTGAGTAGGGCGCGGGCGATGGAGAGGCGTTGTTTTTCACCGCCGGAGAAACGGATGCCGCGCTCGCCGGCGACGGTGTCGAGGCCTTCGGGGAGTTCGCGGATGAACTCGGCGGCGTTGGCGGCTTCGAGGATTTCCCATAGCTCTTCCTCGGTGGCTTCGTGTTTGGCGAGGGTGAGGTTTTCGCGAAGCGTGGTGTTGAAGAGAAAGGGCTCTTGGGTGACGAAGCCGATGTGGTCGCGCAGCCATTCCTTGGAGAGCTCGGAGATGGGATTTCCGTCTAACAGGATTTCGCCGGAGGTGGGCTCGTAGAAGCGGGAGAGGAGGTTGAGGAGGGTGGATTTGCCGGAGCCGGTGGAGCCGACGAGGGCGATGGTTTTGCCGGGTTTGGCGATGAGGTTGATGTTCTGGAGGGCGGTGGTCTCGGGATTGTAGGAGAAGGAGACGTCGCGGAATTCGACTTTGCCGGTGAAGGTGGCGGGGCGGTTGCCTTCGGTAAGGTGGGTTTCGTCGGGGCTGTCGATGATGGCGAAGACGCGTTTCGCAGATACTAGACCCTTAGTAAATGTCTGGGAGAGTGGGTTGATTTTTGAGATGGGCTCGAAGAGGAAGCCCCATGCGACGAGGAAGGCGATGACGGTGCCGCCGGTGGCGGGGAGGTTACCATTCAGTGTCCACCATGCGCCGAAGGCGACCATGAGGATGATGCCGGACTCGGCGATGAAGGAGACGGTGGGCCAGACGATGGCCTGGCCTTTCATGACATCCATCTGCTTATCGCCGGCGAGTTGGGAGGCGATGTCGAAGTCGGATAGCGCCTGTGGCTCGACGGTGTAGGCTTTGATCTGGCGGATGCCTGCTAGGTTGTCGTGGAGGATGGCGTTGAGCGCGGATGATGCCTCGGACGATGCTGTCCATTTCGGCTCTGCTTTTTTCGACCACCAGATGGTGAGGGAGCCGATGAAGGGCAGGGGTGCGAGGACGATGAGGGTCAGCTCCCATGACTGATAGAGCATGAAGCCTAGGACAATGAGGAACTGGAGGATAGCGGCGATGGCCTGGTCGAGGCCTTCGATGATGACGCGGTTCGTGGCGGGGACGTCGCTGGAAACACGGGACATGATTTCCCCTGAGGAGTTCTTGTCGAACCACGGGATGGGGAGGCGCTGGAGCTTGTCGTAGAGCTCGACGCGGATGACGTGAGTGAGTTTCAGCTCGAGGTGGTTATTGAGAAATGAGCGGAGGGTAAAGAGGATCTGGCGGGCGAGGATGGCCCCGGCGCCGAGGAGGGCGGTGGGCATGATGAGATCGGGACGGTTCTGGCCGATGATGACATCGATGAAACGCATGGTGATCGCCGGAAGGACAAGCACCAGGGAGGTGCAGGCGACGGCGAGCAGAAGGGAGATCCCGCTGAGGAGCGGGAAGCGCAGGGTGTGGCGGATGATGCGGAGCATGGGGTGGGTGGTAGCTTTGGTGGTAATAGTCATGCACTCTCGGTTGGCGGGGAGCAGTGTATCACCAGAACCATTAATCACGGTTGAGTTATTATGAGCGTAAATGGACAAGAATTGGAATGACTTCTAAATAGGAAAGGGACTACGTAGACACGAGAACTATAATGATGAAGTTGGTATAAGGGTGATAGCTCTTGAATATTTCGGAGAGCTCCCTAGGGATTCTTGGGTGCTGAACGAAGAAAATCCCAAACCCACCCTGTATGGCATCTCTGAATCCAACAGAGATTCAACGGAGTTTTGGGGAAAAAATCAGTTTAATAGTTCGTTTCCGGCCGCGTTGGCTTGCTGGATGCGGGACGAGAAAATAAATCCTGTCTACGTCCATACCTCTAAGGGGCTTGTGATAGCAGCCGATAATAAGATTACTTTTGACGATGTGTTTAACACTAAGGCACCAAACGCGAGCCTGAGGTTCGATTTTGAGTCGAAGTTCAACACTTTTCAAAACTACTGCCATGATTCGTTGGAAGCCATTGATCTTGTCATCAGCGAAAAAGCAGAAGTTTGCAGAGCCTTGGAAGTGAAGCTGACAGTTATTCCTGACCACACAACCTGTGAGAGGACTGAGCCAGAATGGGGATGTGAGCTCGTGGTTCGACCCGTGTCGGTAATTTATGCAGCCCTCACAATTTACCATTCGTTAAGGGAGAGAAAAGTAGATGCCCTGGCTCTAATCGAGAAAACAGCTCTAGATATTGGAGATTGGACGAATCAAAGTGAGATACTGTCAAATCGCGAACAAATCATTGGAACTTTAGAAATTTTTCTCGATACTTTTTCGGACTATCAAGTGCCACTTGTTTTACAGCCAGTGTGGAAAACTGTTGGCAAGCTTCCTGAGCTTTCGGATCAGGCCTTTGATATCTTTGTATGGAGCAATATGGCTCTTTGCCGACTCTTCCTAAATCAAGAAAAGGAAAAGAAGAGTCCCAAGAAGGTCTCGAGGCATCTCCGCGCATCCGCACGCCTTTTGAGGTGCTTACATGATCTATTTACCGCAGGAAAAATGCGACGGAGCGAGATTGCCCGTATGGCTTTGGGTTACCAAACTGATAAAGAGTTTGCGGCCAATGGCATGTGTACAAATAAATACATGCGGCATGCTCGGCTTGAAACGCCAAAGGTGCATAAATCCGTGCTGTCGGAAATAATACTCAATGGAGGGGAAAAAGAACTCAGCCCCGAAAGACGCTTTGATGCGACGATTTTCTTCACGGCAACGGAACTCTTTGAGAAGGAAGATTTACCAAAATAAAAATTGATCTTTTGAACAGGCGTCAATATATTGACGCCGTTATGAAAAAGGTAGCTGATTTGTTTTCAGGTGTTGGTGGGCTATCCTTAGGCTTTCAGCGTGCAGGATTCGATATTGTTGGTTCGTTTGATTCGTGGGGGAAGGCAATTGATGTCTACCGAGACAATTTTTCTCATCCTTCATTTGTGGCTGATTTGTCCAACATGGAAGCAGTCCTTCCAGAGATAGAAAGACTGAAGCCTGACCTCATAATTGGAGGCCCTCCTTGTCAGGATTTCTCGCAGGCTGGTAAACGTAATGAGGGCGGAAGAGCCAACTTAACTCACATCTTCTCAAAGATAGTAACGACTCTGAGTCCTGAAATGTTTGTTATGGAGAATGTAGCTCGTGCAGAATCAAGCGCGGCTTACAAATTAGCTCGTGAAGAATTTAGAAGTGCTGGATATGGCCTTACGGAGATTGTTCTTGATGCTAGCCTTTGTGGAGTTCCACAAAAACGGAAACGCTTTTTCTGCATAGGAAGAAAAAACGAATATGAACAATTCCTTCTGGGAAAAATCAACGCTAGTTTGAGCCAAAAACCAATGACACCTAAGCGTTTTTTTGGTCGTGAGATGGATTTTGATCACTATTATAGGCACCCGAGAAACTATAATAGACGTGGGATCTTCTCCATGGATGAGCCTGCCCCGACCATCCGTGGAGTGAATAGACCGGTCCCCCCCAACTATCCGGGTCACGCAGGTGACACGACCACGAAAGAAAACGTTCGCTCGCTTTCGACCTATGAGCGAGCGAGAATGCAAACGTTTCCAAAGTCCTTTAAGTGGAAAGGCACTAAGACAGATATGGAACAAATGATTGGCAATGCTGTCCCGGTCGATTTAGCCGCATTTGTTGCAGGAATAGTCATGAATTATTTAGAGAGTAATGAAAAAGGAGTTCTCCAGCTGGCTGAAGTCAAATAAGGGTTATACCAATCCTGCCGCCAACGATGTTTCTTCAAGGCTTCGAAGGGCGCTTTCGTTTCATCAGATCGATTGGAACCTTGATCAGGCATCCAACATTTTTTTCCTAGAACAAACACATGGTTTCCAGAGTCTGACAGTTAGTGTTAAAAGCCAGCTCAGGCGTGCCGTGAAGCTCCACTTCGAATTTCTTTCTGAAAAGAGAGAGACTAAGGACTAAGGGGTGCTCCTTATTCTTTGCCTAGTTTGATGCGGGCGGGGACTTCTTTGATGGTGATGCCGGCTTTGCCTAGGGCGTCCCAGATTTCCAGGAGCTTTTCCAAGGGGAGGCGGCGGTCGGCTTCCAGTTCGAGTTTGCGGCCGGGGTTTTGTTTTTGGAAGGCTTTGAGGTAGGAGCCTAGGAGACCCTCGGGGACGATGAGGGCGTCGAGGGTGACTTTTCCCGCTTCATCCACTGCGATGACTGAGCGGGTGTCGGTGACGGTGTCGGATGGGATTTCCTTTATGGTTGGGAGCTCGATCTGGAGGATTTCGCGGGGTTTCTTGAAGGTGGTGGAGACGATGAAGAAGACGAGCAGGATGAAGAGGATGTCGATCATGGGGAGGATCGGCACCTGGGCGCGGTTGCGTGTGACTCGGTGGAATACCATTTTAGTTCTCCGTGGTGGGGAGCTTTGAGATGTCTGAAATGAAGGATGTCATGACGGTCTCCATGCGGGCGGTGATCTGCTCGATGCGGCGGGTGAAGTAGCTGTGGGCGATGACGCTGGGGACGGCGATGGCGAGGCCGAAGATGGTGGTATTGAGTGCCTGGGCGATGCCCTTGGCGATGACGAGGAAGTCTGTGGTCTCACCGATGCCTTGGAAAATCACTACGAGTCCGGAGGCTGTGCCGAGCAGGCCGAGGAGGGGAGCGATGGTGATGACGACATCGAGGACGCCGATGCCGGAGTGCATTTTTACGATTTCCTCACGGGCGGCGGCTTCGACGGATTGGGAGATTTCCGCTTGGGTTTTTCCTCCGTTACGGACGGCGACGGAGCCGAGGCGGGCGAGGGTGTTATCGCCGTTTTTCAGGCGGGAGAAGGTGGGTTGTGGATCGCGGACGGCGATCTGCTCCATATCGTGGGCGAGGGCGGCGGGGATAGTCCGGGAGCGGGCGAGCGACATGATTTTAAACGCGATGGCGGTGAGGCCGACGATGGAGCAGAGGATGAGGGGGTAGATGAAGATTCCGCCTTTTTGCAGAAACTCGAGGGTGGCCTGGGTGGCGCTGATTGCTAGGTAATCCATTCGGTTGGTTTGGTGCTGTTAGAGGCAGTCTTCAAAATGCCAGGTGAGTGTTTTTGACTGATATGGTCTGAAATGAGCGGCTTCGCCGGGGAGGTTTTAGCATCACCCTACCGGGCTGCAGATCTTTTTATTTCATGCGGCGTTACGCTTCGATCATGGATCCCGATCCACTCTCTCACCGCGCCTTGCCTGAAACAAAAATCTTTCGCAGCACTCATCCGGCATTTCCCAGACAGCCTCTTAGAAGTAGAAGTTGAAGATGAGTTCGAGGGAGTCGCCGCCCATTTCCTTTTTGACATCGGAGGGCATGGCTGGGATTTCCGCGTCGCGGATGGAGTTCAGGGTGAAGCCTTTCTGGACTTCGCCGGTCTGGTTGTCTCCGATAAACTGGACGCTCTTCACTTTTCCGCTGCTCTGGACGAAGAAGCGGACGGTGAGGAAGCCGGGTGTGATGAAATCGCGGTGGCGGACGCAGTTGCGCCGCCACTCTTGCTCGACAGCGCGGCTGATCTTGGCCTGGTAGCGGCCCATGGAGGTATCGGCGACATCGAGGGCGCTTTTCCCGGTGCGGGAGATGTTGCCCTGGATGGCGGTTTTGTTCTGGTTTCCGGAGAAGGCGGGATCGCTGACGGGGGCGGGTTTTGGCTTTGGCTTGGGAAGGGTTTTGGTCTTTTCCTGTTTCTTTTCGGCGAGGCCTTGGTCGGTGCCTTCGCGGGCGTTCTTTTCCTCGGTGGGCTTGAGGCTTTCCTCGGATTTGGGAACGGGGGTTTCGACGAAGTTTGGGGTTTCCAGGAGTTTTTCGCGGATGGCAGGCTCGGGTTTTTCGGCTTCGCCGGGGAGTGGGGTTTCGATGCCTTTTGCTTGCTCGGAGGGGGGCTGGAAGGTGCTCGGGGGAGCGGGTGGCGAGGGTTGGCTGGGCGCTGTTGCAGGGCTGGGTGGGATTTCGAGTTTTCCGTCCTGGTAGTCACTTTCAGTGGTCTCGACGTTCGGGCGGTCGATGCCGGACTGGGAGGGCATGGTGGGATCATCGCCGGTGGGTGGGCGGTCGCTGGTGGCCTGGGTGTTGCGCTCGCCGATGTAGCGGCGGGAGGCTGGAGGCTCCGCGCTTTCCTGATCCGGGGAGGTGCGAACTGCCTGGGGTGCGACTTCTTCCGGGACGGGCTCGGGTTGGAGCAATTCCGGATAGATGACTACGGTTTGCTCGGGGACTGGCTGGGCGGGTGGGCTGAGTTTCCGTGCGATCTCGGATTTGATGGCCTCGATGCTGATCCAGGCTAGGAAGGCGAGGTTCAGAACTACGGAAATGACAACGGCATACGCCCAGAGGTGCGCGTCGTTGTTTTTCCGTGGGACTGTGGCGGTCACGTGGTTATTCTGCCGTGTTTGCGGGGTTTCGCAATGTTTTGCGAATTGGCTGTTGCCGGGTAATCAGTGATTGGTGGAAGGCTTGGGTTTTGCTTTCGCAGTTGTGAGAACGCAGATGTTGTTTTCCGGTTGTCGGGGAGTGAGAGGGTTGGTCGCTGTTGCAGGCGCGACTTCGGAATCGCGGTTCCTTTCGCGAGCGTGCTGGTGCATTGGAAGCCGGCCAAAGACCGGCTCTCCATTATTGGCTCTCCATATTAGATTTCGAATTCTATGCCGGGCTCGGGGATGATGACTTCGGAGCCGGGGAGGCGGGTTTCGAGCTCTTGCTTGAACCAGGCCATGGCGCCTTGGTCGCCGTGGACTAGGAAGATTTTCTTTGGTTTTACGCTGACGGCGAAGTCGGCGATGGCGTCGCGGGTGGAGTGGCCGCTGAAGTCGAAGGCGCGGACTTCGCAGTTGAGTTTTACCTTCGGGTAGGCGGGATCTAGCTCGATCATATCGCCTTGTTTTGCGGCGCGGATTTTTCCGCCAGGGGTTTCGGAATCGGCGTAACCTACGAAGAAGAGGCCGTGCTTTTTGTTTTCGAGGAGGCCTTGGCGGGCGAAGTTGTTGGAGACGGTTTTTTCCGACATCATGCCACTGGAGAGGGCATAGATGCAGCCGTTGTTGAAGGGGATGGGGCCGACGCGTTTCTTACCAGCGCCTTCGAGTTCCATGTCGGTGAGGAATTTGAAGCCACGGTTGTTGCGGCGGGTGACGTCACTGAACTTGTCGTAGATGGTGGTCATCTTGGTGCTGAGGCCGCCGATGTAGACTGGGGTGCGCGGGTTGACGCGGCCTTCATCCTTGAAGCGCTGGAGCATGGAGAGGACTTCCTGGGTCTTGCCCATGGCGAAGACTGGGAGGAGGGCGGAGCCGCCGCGTTCGAGGGCGCCTTTGATGGCGTCTGCGAGGGCGTTTTCCTCTTCGCGGCGGTTGTAGTTTTCCTTTCGCGGGATCTCACCACGCGTTGTTTCGACGATGAGGACGTCCACTTCTTCCTTCGGGAAAACTGCGCCTTTCTGGAGTGTGCTGTCCTCGAAGTTCACGTCGCCGGTGTAGAATACTTTTTTCCCTTCGGCTTTGAACATGATGCCTACGGAGCCCATGATGTGGCCGGCGTCGTAGAACTCTGCGCTGATTTTTCCCGCGTCATCGGCATCGAAGGGGCGGCCTACGTTGCGGCGCTGGAGGATGCCTTTCATGCGATCGATCTGCGGATGGCGGAAGAAGGGGTATTCGGTGAGGCCGAGTTCGGTGCGCTTGGATTCCATGACGTTCACGGAGTTATGAAGCATGGCGCAGGCTAGGTCTCCGGTCTCCGGGGTGAGGAAAATTTTCGCGCTGGGCTGGCGCTTTGCGGCGACGGGGAGTGTGCCGACGTGATCGAGATGGGAGTGGGTTACGAAGATGGCGTCTGCTGAGTCGTCTTCGATGAGATCGTAGCGCGGTTGGGCGGTGATGCCTTCTTCCTTGGGGTGCATGCCGGTGTCGAGGATGACGCGGGAGCCGCCCGATTCCAGGACATACGAATTCGCGCCGATTCCTACGTCTCTACAGATACTTTTGAAAACCATAATTTCGGGTAGAGTCGATGATGGTATGGCTGGTGTCAATGCATGCGAAAAAGGGGGGCGACTTGATAAGAATTTCTTGGGTTTCGGAAAGGGGGGCTGGAATCCCCCCGAACGGCCTGGGGCTGGAATCCCCAGCTACGATGGAGTTGGGCGAAACTAGGTGTTTGCCGCTATTGGGAAAACGTGGGATAACATGTGTGTGCGAATTTCCGCGATGGGCGATGTGATCAAGGTCTGGATATGGGCGCTGGGCTCCCTTGTCCTGGCGCTTTGGCTGACGCCTATCGCTTATAATGGAGGGAAGGCGCTTTCGGAGCTTTCGCAATCGAAGGACTTTAACGGGGTGGTCAATAAGGCTGCGGCTTGGAGTGGGGCGGCGGTGATGGAGGATTTTTTCAAAATCTGCTGGGTGGGTAGTGCGATTGTCTTGTTGCTGCTTTTGGTGGAATGGCTGGATCTGAAAAAAGTCCGTGGCTCGAAGCGTCCTTGGCTGATGCGGATGCCGCATGGGGCGGCTTCGCCGGATCAGCCCGGCCAGGAGGTGGTGAAAAACCGCTGGGGTGCGCTACAGGGTGGAACGGGGTTTCTTGCGAGTCTGGGATGTTCTCTTTTGATCGGGATCGCGATGGTGAAGGCGGGATCGTTCGAGTGGGAGGGGAGCCGGATTGGTTGGCTGGACGGGCTGTGGATTGGGATTGGCTGGACGTTTGCGATCGCGATCTGTGTGGAGGTGTTTTTCCGTCAGATTGTGCTTGGGATTTTTCTGCGGGCGGCGAATCCGTTTTTTTCGATCGCCTTGGCGGCGGCGATGTTCGCGAGTGTGCCATTTGTTTTGAGCGGCTTTGTGGGAACGGAGGGGATAGACGGGGAAGCGCTTTCGAGTCTTGGGCTTTCGGGGATCGTTTTGCTGGGGGGTGATTTGATGTCGAGAATCGTGGTGGTATTCCTGCCGTGGGTTGCGTTCGGTTGTGTGCTGGGATGGGCGCGTTGGCGGACGGCTTCGGTGTGGCTGCCGACGGGCTTGCTGATGGGTTGGTTGCTGGCTGACAGGTTGTTTTCCAAAGTGACGCAGCCAGTTGTGATCCCGGACAAGGTGGCGTCTTATTTTGCGGCTGATTCGATTCACTACGGGATCATTCCCTTGCTGGGAGTGATCGTTCTTGGTGGGTTTGTGCATGTGGCGACGCACGATTTTTTCCTGAAACGAAGCACGGTCGATGAATCCGCTTGATTGGATCTACCCTTCGGTTTGTGCGATCTGTGAGGAGGGGCTGCCGGGGAACAAGGCGTTGTGTGATAGTTGCAAAGAGGGGATGCCGCGGATCGTTCGACCGTTTTGCGATGTGTGCGGTGAGAGTTTTCAGGGGCAGATCGAGGGGGCGTTTGATTGTCCGAACTGCAGGGAGGTTTCGTTTCACTTTGAGTTCGCACGGGCGGCGATGGATCGGTCTGATGAGATGTTGCAGCTTGTCCATGGGTTGAAATACGGGAGGCAGCTTCATCTGGTGAAGGATCTGGGGAAGTTGGCGTGTGAGGCGTTTTCTGACAAACGGTTGGAACTGGTGTTGGAGGAGAGGTGGCCGTTGGTGCCGGTGCCTTTGCATTGGGTCAGGCAGCGGGGGAGGCATTTCAACCAGGCGGAGGAGATCGCGCGTGTGGTCTCGCAAGTGACGGGGCTGCCGGTGGAGAGGCGGCTGAAACGTGGGAGGCGGACGATTACTCAGACGAGGTTGAGCAGGAGGGAGAGGATGGCGAATCTGAAGAATGCGTTTCAGATGCGGGGGAAGGGGTTCTTTGGAGGATGGGATGTTCCGCCGGGGGTGGTGCTGGTGGATGATGTGTTTACTACGGGATCCACCGTAGATGCCTGTGCGAAGGTATTGCGGAAAGCGGGGGTGGAGCGGGTGGCGGTGCTTACGGTGATGCGGGGGTAGTTGCCATTGCAGATGGGGACAGGAGTGCTGTTTTAGGTAATCTTCCTGCGGGGGAGGATTGCTTGGGTTGCTGGGGACAGGAGTGTCCCCGCTCCTTATCTATAGGGAGGAGAGGTTGGAGGAGCCGGGGTTGCTTAGTTTTCTGGTGGTGAAGACTGTGGCGGCGAAGCAGATGGCTAGGGCGAGGAGGGGGAGGATGCCGGACTTGAGGTCATTTCCTATGAACCAGGGGTGGAGGGGTGAGAGTGGATTGAGATCACGGGTCATGGAGAAGGTCTTCAGCGCGAAGACGAGGCCGGCGTGAATGCCGATGGGCATCCAGAGTGAGTGGGTGCGGGTGCGGCACCAGGCAAGGAGCAGGCCGAGGAGTGCCAGGGTGGCGAAATCGGTGACGAAAAAGAGTGGATTGCTGAAGTGGCCGAGGGTGCTTCCGAGGATTTCGAAGCCAGCATACCAGGCGCGTGGATCTAGGATGACCATGCCATCCGGGGGGCTGAGGAAATGGACGAAGGAGAACATGAGCGCGCTACCGATCCATGCAGTCCATAGCGAGCAGGCGCGGAGCCAAAGGCCTAACAGGAGGCCACGGAATACGAGTTCTTCTATGACGCCTGCGCCTAGGGCGGGAAGGAAGGCTTTGGTAAAGAATTTCCCAATCGGGGGGATTTCCTTTGCGATGCTGGCGCCGCTGAGCTCAAGAACGAGGGCGAGGAGGCCGAGTGAAAGCGAGCCGAGAAGGAGGCCGGAAACGAGGTGAACCAGGCGACCCTGCCATGGGAGTTTGTGAAGAGTGTATTTGTCCGGGGCGTTGCTGGATTTCCGGATTTGTTTCACCCTATAGGTGAGGGCGGGGATGAGAACGAGGGCGGAAACGAGGAGTGCGCGACTGAAGAAGCGATCCGGTTTTGCGCGGCCGGCGGATGCACCGATCCATTCGACAACGCCGGGGTAGTCATCGGTGGCGGTGCTTTGGGCGAGTTCTTTGCCTTCATCATAGAGGTGGGGCATGAGAAATGCCGCCGCGACGAGCGAGGCGATGAGCCACAGGATGATGGCTCCGGCTTCTGATTTCAGGAAACGCATGATGGAGGATCAGCCAATGCTTTCGCTGCCGAAATAGGGAACCAGGGCAGCGGGGATTTTGATGCTGCCGTCCGGTTGCTGGCATTGTTCCAGAATGGCGACGTAGAGGCGTGGCAGAGCGGTGCCGGAGCCGTTGAGGGTGTGGGGAAAACGGTTTTTTCCTTCCTTGTCCTTGAAACGGGTCTTCATGCGGCGTGCCTGGTAGTCGCCGAAGCAGGAGCAGCTGGAAACCTCGAGGTATTTTCCATGGCCGGGTGCCCAGACCTCGATGTCGTAGGTCTTGGTGGAGGACTGGCCGATGTCTCCGGTGCAGAGCTCGATGATACGGTAGTGGAGGCCGAGCTTTTGCAGGACGCTCTCGGCATCCGCGGTGAGTTTTTCCAAAACCTCGAAGCCTGTCTCGGGATCGACGATCTGGACGAGCTCGACCTTGTCGAACTGGTGTGTGCGGATGATGCCTTTGTTATCGCGGCCTGCGGAGCCTGCCTCGCGGCGGAAGCAGGGGGTGTAGGCGGTGAGTTTGATAGGGAGATCGGCCTCCGGAACGATGGTGTCGCGGTAGAGGTTTGTGAGGGGGACTTCCGCTGTGGGGGCGAGGAAAAGGGAGTCGCGGCCGTCGCTTTCCGCTGGTTCGGTGCCATACATGTCGTCCTCGAACTTGGGTAGCTGGCCGGTGCCTTCCATGCATTCGCGGAGGACGAGGTGGGGAACGTTTACTTCCTCGTAGCCATTGTCCGACTGGGTATCTAACAGAAAGCTGATGAGTGCGCGCTCGAGTCTCGCACCCTTTCCGCGATAGACGGCGAAGCCGGAGCCGGAGATGCGGATGGCATCGTCCCAGGAAATGATGCCGAGGGCGGTGGCGAGATCAACGTGATCCTTGGGGTCGGAGATTTCCGGTTTTTCGCCCCACTCGCGGACGAGGGGGTTGGCATCCTCGTTGTCGCCGACTGGGCACTCGGCGTGCGGGAGGTTCGGGATGTTGAGGAGGAGGTCGGTTTGCTTGGCGCTGGCGGCTTCCGCTTCGGTATCGAATTTGGCGATCTGCTCGTTGATGGCGCGGACTTCAGCCTCGATGGCGGAGCTGTCTTCGCCCTTGGATTTCATCATCCCGATTTGTTTCGAGGTGGTCTTGCGTTTGTTTTGAAGCTCTTGTTTCGCGGTCTCTGCGGTGCGACGTAGTTCATCGCAGGCGAGGACGTCATCGATGAGTTTCCAGTGCTCCCCGCCGCGTGCTTTCAAGCGTTCGCGCACTTCCTCGGCTTTTTCCCTGATGATTCTGATGTCCAGCATTGCGGGCGGAGTTTCATGGAGAGTGGGGGTGGTGAAAAGCTCCGATTTTCCAAGAGAAATTTCTTCATACTAGACCCGTATGGGGAGACTGGCTACTTTGGAGCCCAAACGCGTATACCCCCATGGAAACTGTCTTGAAACTCCCCGAATCCGCCACGCCGAGCACCTTGAAAGAGGTCTTGGCGTCATTAGAGAAAGAACACTTCGAGCCCCGGCTGGAAACAAAAGCATGGGGGGATTGGATCTATCTGGAGGGCTATAGCTCTGTGATCAGCATCGAGTCGAACAATGGGCTCAGTTCGTCCGCGACGATCGAGCATGCGGATGGCGAGGAGGGCGGTGAGTTTGTGCAGTGCCTCCACCGTGCCTTTGGGCGGTTGGGATGGCATGGGATGGATGATGAGGGGGAGTTTCC
>JBPOGC010000071.1:0-14264 GCA_051251795.1 Luteolibacter sp.
CGGACGGTTTCCTTTCGTTTTTCCGAGACGGCGGCGGTCATGGGGGTTTCCAGAAAGCCGGGGAGGATGGCGTTTACTCGGATGCCGGAAGGGCCGTGGAGGCTGGCGAGATGCACTGTGAGGCCGTGCAGGGCGGATTTCGCGGCGGCGTAGGCTGCCTGGCCGACTGCGGGGTGGATGGCGGCGTAGCTGGAGATGAAGATCATATGGCCGCGTCCATTCTCCAGCATGTGGGGGAGGACGGCGTTGGCGCAGTTCAGGGCGGCGGTGAAATTGACAGAGAAGACTTCGTCCCATTCCGTTTCCTCCATGCGGCTGAGGGGTTTGTCACGGATGAGTCCGGCGCAACAGACGAGTGTATCGATTTTTTTTCCGGAAAAGTAACTGGATGTGGCGGCTTGATCCAAGAGGTTGAGATCAGCGCTGCCGAGGGCGGTGACTTCCCAGCCAGCGGCGAGGAATTTCCTGGATACGGTGGTGCCGAGACCTCCTGTGCCTCCTGTTATGGCGATGTGCTTCGGCTGACTCATGGCTGGAACCAACAAGGTGTGAATAGACGGCCAACAAGGTGTGACAAGTGGTGTGGATCTGTTTCGGATTTCCGTGGTAACGGGACTTTCCGGCTAACCGTCAAGAGATAAGCCCAGGTTGTCATTCCCGTGGAACGCTTGCAGCCAAGGTGCGGAACAGCGGTTTTCTCGGGTTGTCCACACGATGATGATGAAGATCTTATGAGGTCAAAAAATAACATACCCATAATGAATTGGCAGGGGGCGGCCTGAGGGTTGGTACCGTGCAGACTGTGTTCACACTTGGAAAGCCCTGTTTATCTGCCATCTTTCCAGCAGTTTCATCCCTCCCATGTTTCCCGCATTCAAACGGTTTTTCGCTCTTTTACTGGTTTTTGTAGTGTTCTTTCTGCTCGTCACGGCACTGAGAACATGGCGATCCGGGGGGGATTTCTCCTCATTTTTACCGGAGTTTCTCCAGAAAAAAGAAAACCAGCGGAGAGAGGCGTTCACACCATCGGATTCGCCAGCGCTGAATATCAGTGATGTGGAGATGATCTCACGGCTGAACCAGGAATACGCACGATTGACGAAGGCTGTGGTGCCATCGGTGGTGAGCATTGATACATCCGGCCTGCGCACGGAGATGCTGATGGATCTGTGGGGGCGCACGAGGCCGAGGGTGAACAAAACCCAGGGGCAGGGCTCCGGGGTGATCGTGAGCAAGGAGGGGCACATCGTGACGAACCATCATGTGATCGCCGGGCAACAGAAGATCCGCATTACGTTGCACGGAGGAAAGAGCTACGGGGCGACTCTGATAGGTGAGGATCCGCTTCTGGACATCGCGGTGATCAAGATCGACTCTGACGAGGAGTTCACACCACTGAAGCTGGGGGACTCCTCACAGGCGGAGGTGGGGCAGATCGTTTTTGCCGTGGGAAATCCCTTCGGGCTGGGCGAGACGGTGACGCAGGGGATCATTTCCGCGAAGGAGCGCTCGCTTTCTGACAATCAGCGGGATCTTTTCCAGACGGACGCGGCGATCAACCCGGGGAACTCCGGCGGGCCGCTGGTGAATCTGACAGGGGAGATAATCGGGATCAATGTGGCGATCTTCAGTGTGGACAAGGATAACCCGAGCTTCCAGGGCGTGGGGTTTTCCATTCCGTCCAATGAGGTGCGCGAGGCGCTGGAGCAGATCATCGAGCGTGGGCGGCCGATCCGGGGCTTCCTGGGAGTGCAGATGCGTGATCTTGATCCGGCGGTGCGTGCGGAGTTCAACTACGAGGGTGAAGAGGGCTCTGCGGTGCTGGGGATCACGCCGGAGTCACCCGCTGAGGTGGCCGGACTGAAGCCAAGGGACGTGGTGCTGTCCTACAACGGAGAGTATATCAAGGACACCAAGCAGCTGATTTCCCTGGTGCAGGGCACGGAGATCGGCGAGACGGTGAAAATAGGTGTCTGGAGGGATAGTGAGAAGCTGGAGCTGAATGCGAAAATCACAGAGGCCACCTCACCGCCGATTTACGAGGAAATCCCAATGAAGGAGCCGACCAAGGACAATAATGAGCTTCTTACTTCCATAGGCATGGAAGTGCGGGATCTGACAACGAATGAAAAGATGCAAGGATTCCGTGGTGTCATCGTAACAAAGATCCTGGAAGAGGGAAAAGCGGCAGGAATTCTCCAAGTGGATGATCTGGTGATCGCCCTGAACAACTCCCAGATCTCGAACTCAAAACAATTTTACCTACATCTGGCAGCCTCTGCCGCGGTGCAGTCCACCAGCATCCTGATCCTGAGGAAGGGCAAGCCGCAACGTATCAATTTGCCCGCTCCTTGAAACTCCATTTCCCATGAAATCGAAACTTCCGTATTTTTTCCTAGGGCTTGCCGCAGTGCTGGCAATCGCAGCGGTGGTCATCCTGATTGTGAAGCCAGGCGTGCCAAAAGCGCCTCTTGCGACGACAGAGCCAGATGAATTGGTGAAGGAAACGCCTTTGGAGGAAATCGAGGGTGTGAACGATCCCTTGCCGCCTGGATCCACCGAGACGAGTGTCCCCGGATCGGCTGCCAGGATTTCCGCAAACCCGGCGGAGCTTCTGGAAAGCATAGGTGAGGCCATGGAAAAGGGTGATCTGGACACGTTTTCCCAGCTGATAGGAAAAGACGCGCTGGATGAGGAAAAGCTCAAGCGCCTTGGTGAAATGGCGCGGGCCGGAAGCTTGCGTTTGCGCAAACCGGGTGGTGTCAGGGAGATCGGCGAGCTGGAGCTGAACAAGCGGGCACGCTGGGCCATTGAGCTGGATGGGCAGGAAGAGGGGCGCGACAAGATCATTTTCGAACTGCAGAATGAGGATGGGAAATGGAAGGTGGATGATCTGGTTCTGCCGCCAGCTCCGGGACAACCGGTTCCCAAGGCGATGGTTGCGGATTCTTTGGGAGTTTCGGACGCATTCCTGCAGGCTGTGCTGGATCAGAATTTCGAGTTCGCACTGGATTTCATCGACAAGGAAAAGGTCTCTGAGACGAAGATCGCGGCGCTGTGCATTCTCTTCGAAGAGGGGGAATATAAGATGCGTGAGCAGAAGCCGTTGCGTGCGATGTTCAGCCGCGAAAACATGGTGGGTTACATAGCGAATGTTGTGGCAAAAGGGGGCGGAAACGGGGCTCAGTTCGGCATGAACCTCCGCAGGTCTGATGGCGGCGGGAACTGGGAGGTTACGGAAATCAATCTGGATTCGCTGCTGGCGGATTACGCCTCAAGGGTGGCGGGAGGTGATGTTTATTATTCCCCGTTGGTGAAAAATCCTTCGGGCGGTGAGACGCTGGCGCTGTATTTCGAGTTCGACCAGGACGAGATGAATGACAGGACACGCCGCCAGCTGGAGATCGTGGCGACTCTTCTGAAAAGCGATCCTACGAAAAAGATCACGCTGAGTGGGCACACGGATGCCCTGGGTTCCGAGGATTACAATGACAAGCTGTCTGGCAACAGGGCTCAGTCAGTCAGAGATTTCCTTGCGGCTGCGGGTGTTTCCCCGGATCAGATTATCACAATCGCGAAGGGAGCCAGCCAGCCACGCCGACCGAATGTGACTGAGACCGGTGAAGATGATCCCAACGGGCGCCGTGCGAACCGGCGCACGGAGATCTACCTGGATTTCTGAAACAGGTGGAAGGCCAGAGATCTTCGCCCCCCCCTCGCCTTATTGGACTTTCCTGATCAAGGACGGTTCCGCCCTTCGAGGTATTGATTGACTCGATCCGGAAGCTTTGTGGACGAGATCCATCTTTCGGCTGCTGCCTGGTCGCGATTTAACCATGAGTTCAGCGTGCGGTTGTACATTTCGTTCTGACGGCGCTGATCTTCGATTTTCCCGATCTGGTTGACCGCGAGTTCCGGCGCTGTGTTAAATGAATCCCGGACGAAACGCTCAACCACGCGCTCACTAGCGTCCTGGGGATACTTGTCGATTAGGTCGGAAGCTGCCTGTGGATCCGTCCTTGCCTGGACTTCCACAAGTGCGACAAGGCCGCGACTCCTTGCGGCACGTCCTTCAAGGCTCTCGAAGGACTGGGCTGCTGCGTTGAAATCCACCTCAGCCCATTCCTGAAACACTTCATCGACACTGCGGGTAGAGGATTCGCCGAGATTGGCAAGCAGCCATTGGGCGGTGCCTTCAGGGTCGTTGCGAGCCATTTCCTCTGAGATGCGTGCGACGGCTCCGTCTTTGAGCTGCTCGTCCTGAAGACCGTCCACCCATGCTTTTGCAACGTCGTTGCCCATGTTGAGAAGGTGCGGGATCATTGTCTGGAGGGCCTCGCCACGATCCCGGCTGTAAGGCATTTCCGCGAGGAGACCGGTGGCGCGGGAGGTATCTGTCTCGGACAGACCCTGGATCACGCCGACCATGTACGGGTTCCCGCCGTCCCCGTCGTAATTCGATTCCGCCCACGCGATGGCGGATTCCGGATCGCGGTTCGCCCATGCGGAAAGCACGGTGCGGGAGCCACGGCCGCCGCCTTCCTGGGTGTAGGCGAGAGCGGCGAGCGGATCGAGCTCGGCCCATGCGGTGAGGAGCATCGCGTATTCGCCACGGCGCTCCCCGCTGATGCCGAGTGCGCGGAATTTTTCGATGGCCTCTTTAAATTCATCCGGAGAGAGCTGGTCGATCCACGCGAGCATGGCGCGATTGCGGTCGAGGGCGTTTTCCCCGAGAACGATGCGCTCCATATCCTTGATGCGTTCTTCCATGGAAAGGGAGGAACGGCTGGAGCCGGAAGCCCGGCCATCGCGTGAAGAGCCGGCACCTTCTGCCGTATTCCTGTCGCCGCTGCGGCTGGTGGAGATCTGCTCGGAACGGCTGAGGAGATCCCTGGTTTCCGGATCAGTGGTGCCTCCCTGCGTCACTTTCCCGGCAACAAACCCTGCCACGCCCATTACGAGACATGCTGCCGATACACTAGTTGCGTTCCATTTCATAAGTTTTTTCCAAACCACAATACGCCACATGTGCGGCTCGTCTATCGACAAAAGATTCTAACAGACCAGGTGGTCAATCCATTCTCAGTTTTGGAACCGAGGCAAGTAGACGCTTTGTGTAGGAATCTTTCGGAGAGTGGAACACTTCGTTGGCAGTGCCTACTTCGACGATTTTCCCCTGATACATGACGGCGATGCGATCCGCGATGTAGTGAACCACACCCAGATCATGCGAGATGAAAACAAGTGTCAGCCCCAGCTCTGCCTGGAGTTTTTTCAGCAAATTGAGAATCTGCGACTGGATTGAGACGTCCAAGGCGGAGACTGGCTCGTCCGCGATGATGAGCTTCGGCTCCGGGGCGAGCGCGCGCGCGATGGCGATCCTCTGCCGCTGGCCACCGGAAAACTCGTGCGGATAGCGCTTCATCTGGGATGGATCGAGGCCGACGGTGGCCATGAGATCAATGACTTTTTTCTCCATTTCCACGCCTTTCAGATCCGGATGGCGCTGGCGTATGGCCTCGGAGATGGTGGAGAAAACGGTCATGCGCGGATTCAGGGAGGCGTAGGGATCCTGGAAGACCATCTGGAAATCGAGGCGGCGCTTTCTAACTTCCCTGGGGCTGAGGGAGGAGACGTTTTCACCATTCAGGATGACCGCGCCCGCTGTGGGTGGGATGAGCTGCATGAGCACCCGTGAGAGCGTGGATTTCCCGCAGCCGGACTCGCCGACCAGGCCGAGGATCTCTCCTTTCTGGATATCCAGGTCAACGCCATTGACTGCTTTTACGATTTCGTCGCGTGAAGACAGAAGTCCACCCGCTTTTTTAACGAAATGCTTCTCCAACTCCCGGATCTCAAGATAGGCCACGGGGTGATTAAACAGTTTCCCTGAAATCTCACAAGCCGGTTTCTATTCTTGACGGAAAAACGGAAAAACGGGAAAGTTTCCATGTGAAAACGACTGTTGATTTACCTGATCCGCTTTTCAGAAAGGTGAAGGCGTCCGCCGCCGAGCAAGGGATGTCTCTGAAGCGTTACATCACCGAGGCAATGGAACGAACTGTAAATGCTCCCGCGCAGGACGCAACAAGGGGAGTAAAACCCTGGATGAAAGCCTTGGAAACGGTGCCCAAAATTCCGAAAGCGGTTTTGAGGGAGGTAGGTGAACGTGTGGCTGATGCTGATGCGGAAGATCTCGCGAAACGGAAATCTCATTGAAATGCTTCTCGATACAAATGCGATTTCAGCCATCGGGGACAAGAACCCGGAAATAATGAAAGTCCTCGATGAGGCGGAATCCATAGAAATTCCTTTTATAGCAATTGCCGAGTTTCGTTACGGCCTTCTCGGTTCGAAGCGTCCTGAAGCGGGTCTATCGCTATTGGAGCGCTTGTCCGAGAGCGCACCTGTTTTATTCCCCGATCATGAGACCATAGCGCAGTATGCTTGGATTTCCGACCATTTGAAGCGCAAGGGTCGGCCAATTCCGCACAATGATATCTGGCTTGCTGCCCTTGCTCGCCAGCATTCATTGGAGGTTCTTTCCATGGATTCTCACTTCGACCATGTTGAGCAGTTGCAGAGGATCGGATGGTAGTAGAAAAAGAAGTAACATTTTCCGATAAACCTGTGTGATTGCCAAGTAGTGATGAGTATTGTCTTATGCACGACGAAAGATGACCCAACTCTTACTAGAACCCGCCCGCCGTTCCGGCTGCGATGACCTGCCAGCAGTCAGTGAAGTGCTCAAGGAGGCATCCCTGCGGCAGCGATCCGCGATCGATGATCTTCTGGATGCAAACGTAGTGGATGAGGAAAAGTATCTTCGCGAGCTCGCACAGGATCTGGACATCCCGTGGCTGGAAAGCATTCCCTCGGATGAAAACACCCTCCCGCTGCGTGAGATATGCGGGCCGCGCATCGCGCTGAAATACCGGCTTCTGCCAGTCGCTATCGAAGGGGAAGGAGAGGAGCAAACCCTGCAGCTGGCCACTTTCGATCCTTTCAATCTCATTGCCCAGCAGGCCGCGGCCCAGGAGCTAAACATTCCTTTCGAGTGGTGCATGGCCTCGCGGAAACGCATTCACGAGGCTCTACGGAGGCTCTACGGGGTTGGCGCGGATACTTTCGAGCAGATTCTCGAGGGCAGGGATCTGGACTACGATCATCTTTCGGATTCCGAGGATGAGGCGAACGTGATTGACGAGGATCTGGACGAGGAGGCCAGTGTGGTGAAATTTGTAAACCAGATCATCCGTGAAGCCCTCGACCAGCGTGCTACCGATATTCATGTGGAGCCGTTGGCTAGCAATCTGCGCATCCGCTACCGCATCGACGGACGCCTGCTGGAGATCGCCGTGCCGGAAAACATCAAGGCATTGCAAGGCTCCGTCATTGCCCGTCTGAAGATCATGTCCCGGCTGGACATTGCCGAGCGACGGGTGCCACAGGATGGCCGGATCAATCTCCAGTTTGAGGGGCAGACGATCGACGTCCGTGTTGCCACTGTGCCTACCGTAGAAGGTGAAAGTGTTTCCCTGCGTCTTCTCAACCAGGAAAAATTCAATCTGGCGAAGCTCAGTATGGAGCCTTTCGTTCAGAAGAAAATCGAGAACCTGCTGCATCTTTCCAACGGGATCATTCTCATCACAGGGCCTACCGGATCGGGAAAATCGACAAGCCTCTATTCCTTCCTCAGTGAGGTGAACCATCCGGAGCGACGCATCGTGACGGTGGAAGACCCGGTGGAGAACAAGCTCTCCGGAGTCATGCAGATCGCTGTGAAAACAGAGATCGGGCTTACCTTCGCAACCGCTCTCCGATCGATTCTCCGTGCGGATCCGAACATTGTGATGATTGGTGAGATCCGGGATCTGGAGACAGCGGAGATCGCCATCCGAGCATCACTTACTGGACATCTAGTATTTTCGACACTCCATACAAATGACGCCATGGGAGGCATCTCCCGTCTGGTCGATATGGGTGTGGAGCCGTTCCTTGTTTCCGCCGCTGTCCGGGCATTTCTCGCCCAGCGTCTGGTTCGGCGGCTCTGCCCGCACTGCAAGGTGCCACGCGAGATTTCCGCGCAGGAAATTATCGATCTGGAGATCCCAAGTGATATAGAGGGCAAGGTTTTCGCGCCGGAAGGCTGTGACAAATGCCGGATGACAGGTTTCTCCGGCCGTCTTGCGATTTACGAGGTGGTGACCATTGGTAAGGAGATGGAGGAACTCATAGCCCATTCCCGTCCGGCTACAGAGCTGCGTGCCCAGGCACTGAAAGATGGTTATGTGCCTATGAGGACATACGGCTGGCACAAGGTCTTCCAGGGTGAAACCACTATCGAGGAAGTCATTTCCGTTACTACCAGCGAGATGGTCGGCGGAGAGTAAAAAGATCCAAATCCCATGCCTTTTTTCTCCTACAAAGCACTGGCCTCCAATGGCACCGTCACGACGGGTGAGATCGAGGCTTCCGACCGCCCCGAAGCAATGCGTGTACTGGACAAGCGCGGCTTGCAGCCGGTGAATGTGAAGGAATCCGCGAAGGCTGCTCCGGCCAAGGCTACCAAGAAAAAGGATGCGGGCGGCACAGCGCAGCGGAAGGGGAAGAGCCGTGAAAAGGAAGAGGTGATCCCGGAAGGGCCGTTGAAGCTGAAGCGCGCGGAGGTGATTATGTTCACCGAGGAGCTTTCTGACATGTTGGGTGCGGGCTTGCAGCTTGAGCCGGCTCTCAAGTCCATGGAAAGCCGGCAGGAGCTGGGTAGTTTGAAGGCGGTTTCGGTAAAGATCCGGACGATTGTGCGGGACGGGGTGAACTTCTCCGTCGCACTGCGCAAGGTAAGCCCGAGCTTCGGCCCACTATACTGCTCGCTTGCGGCTGCGGGTGAGGCGTCCGGTGCTCTCGATACGATTCTGAAACGGCAGGCTCATTATTTGAAAACACTGGCGGAGCTGCAGAGCAGGCTGGTGCTGGCGATGATCTATCCGGCCTTCCTGATCCTGGTGGCGATCGGGGTGGGGGTGGCGTTTGTCACGACCCTGATCCCGCAGCTGACGGAACTGATCAAGAGCACTCCCGGAGGAAAGATTCCCTTTGCGATCTCGATGATGATGAGCTCCTCGGAATTTATCAAAAGCTGGTGGATTGTGATCCTGCTGGTGTTGGTTGGCGCTTTCTTGTTTTTCAAGGCGTGGAAGGACAATGAGGCGAACAAGCCGGCATGGGATCGCTTCAAGCTCAACGCGCCACTGATAGGTGCGGTGGTTTCCTCCCGGTTCTACGTTCAGTTTCTGGAAACCATGGCAAACCTGGTAGGCAACGGCTTGCCACTCCTGCGGGCGCTGGAGCTTTCCCGTGATGCCACTCAGAACCTCTCTCTCCGGGGAATGTTGAACGATGTGATCGATCAGGTTGGTGATGGCCGTGCGTTTTCGAAAGCGATGATCCGTAGTGAAAAATTTCCGCCATTGTTGATCGATATGATCGCGGTGGGGGAGCAGACAGGGAAAATCGATCTCTCGTTGAGACGCGCGGCTGAACGCTACGACAAGGAGTTGGACAAGGATCTCCAGCGTATCATGGCGCTGATCATGCCGACGGTTCTGTTGTTGATGGCACTGCTTATCGGTAGCTTTGCCTACCTGATGATTACAGCCATCTTCCAGACGATCTCGAATCTGGGGTAAAAGGTGGCAGGGACTTTTATCCCTAAAAGTCCGCGTCTGAAGGCTCTGTTTCTTGTGACCAGCCGTTATGAGAATTGCAGGCCGCAAGAAACGGACGCTTGGGGACAAGCGTCCCTGCCTTTGGTGTATTCCCACTCTAGGGTTATCCATCGCTATTACTGATGGCTAGGTTGCCAATAAGATGGCAGGGACTTTTATCCCTAAAAGTCCGCGTCTGACGGCTCTGTTTCTTGTGACCTGCCGTTATGAGAATGCAGGCCGCAAGAAACAGACGCTTGGGGACAAGCGTCCCTGCCATCAATGGCGTGCGTCCTTGTCTTTAAAACAAGTGATTCGTCCTCGGACTTAAAGCGGCAGGGTCTTTTGTCCCCAAAAGACCGTTTCTTGAAGCTTATGTTTTTCAGAGATGCGTCTTTTGCGGGAAAAGCTGCCGCTAGAAAAGGACGCTTGAGGGCAAGCGTCCCTGCCTTCAGCGGTCAGTCCTCAGACTTGGAAATGGAGTCGCGCATGGTGGTGTCTGACTTGATGTTCTCCATCTTGTAGTAGTCCATGACTCCCAGGTTTCCGGAGCGGAAGGCTTCTGCCAGCGCGAGTGGGACTTGTGCCTCCGCCTCGACGACTTTGGCTTTCATTTCCGCTACGCGGGCAACCATTTCCTGCTCGAGTGCGACGGCTGCTGCACGGCGGATTTCCGCTTCTGCCTGTGCCATGTTCTTGTTCGCCTCTGCCTGTGCTTCCTGGAGCTGGGCGCCGACGTTTTCGCCGACATCCACGTCCGCGATATCGATGGAAAGAATCTCGAAGGCTGTGCCGACATCGAGCCCGCGTGCGAGGACGACTTTGGAAATGGAATCCGGGCTTTCGAGAACGACCTTGTAGGTATCCGCGGAACCGATGGTGGTGACGATGCCCTCGCCGACACGGGCGATGATGGTGTCTTCCTTCGCGCCGCCAACGAAGCGGTCGAGGTTTGTCCGCACGGTGACACGGGCGCGGACTTTCACCTGGATGCCGTCTTTGGAAACACCGTCGATGGTGGAGCGACCGGTGTTCGGTGCGGGGCAGTCGATGACTTTCGGGTCAACGGAGGTGCGGACGGCTTCGACCACGGATTTCTCGGAGCCCTTCGTGGCGAGGTCTATGGCGCAGGCGCGATCCCAGTCCAGCTCGATACCGGCTTTCCGGGCGGCGATGAGTGCCTGGATGGTCGGGAGGACGTTACCACCGGCGAGGAAGTGAGCTTCGATTTCGTTGATATCGATCTCAATACCGGCTTTTTTCGCAGTAATGCGGCTGTCGACGATAGGACCGTAAGGCACCTGGCGGAGGCGCATGGCGATAAGATCCGAGAAGCCGACGTATGCTCCGGCGAGCCAGGCGCGGAGCCAGACACTGAAGAATGAAAAGACGATGAAGAAGATCACCAGACCGGCGATGCCGAGGATGATCAGTAGGATGGTGGCGATGGATGGCATGATTTCGTTACGTGATTACGGTTTGGTTCTTACGATGATTTGAAAATGGTTGGCGTCTGTGACGAGGAGCTCGGTGCTGATCCCGATCTGACCTGACTGTGAGACGGCTTCGTAGCGTTTTCCATCGATTTCCACATACCCGCTGGGTGAAAGAACAGTGACGGCTTTGGCGGTTTTGCCAATCAAATCCCGCGCTTCGTCGGTCAGTGCGGTGGAGCTGCCATCGATTTCCTCATTTAGGAAAAAGCGTTTTCCGAACCGGGTTTTTGGAAGAACCTTGAACTGGAGATAAAACAGGATCGCCGCAGCCAGGATGGTGATGCCGATCGCCAGCAATCCTTCCAATACTCCCAGCTGGATGAAGGACAGGGCGCAGCCAGTAAAGAGAAGCACGCCGCCAGCGATACCCAGCAGGCCGCTCGGCACGAGGACTTCCGCAGCGAGAAGCAGTAGTCCGATGGCGAAGAGTAGGATGATGAGAGTCATGTGAGACTGGTTTTAGAGCAGGAAATGCATTTTAGACAGCTTCCACTTTCAGCTCGAACTCGCCCACTGACGTCACCCGAATCGCGGTGCCGGGCTGGACTGTGCCGAGTTCGAGGCGGGCATCATAGCGCTTCCCGCCAATCTCGATCTGGCCGGAGGGGAAAAGGGCGGTAATGGCGTGGCCTTGTGCGCCGATAAGCGATGGCACGGCTCTTTCGGTATGAGAAGGAGTCGTTTCGCCACCAATCGCGCTGGCGAGAACCATTTTTCCCCAGAGGCCGCCGCTGGGCATGTATTTCAACAAGAGAGACATCAGCACGATGGAGCCGACGATGCCTAGAACCAGGTTTGTCAGAGGTTTCAGAAGGAAATCCGAGCTCCACGGGATGGGCTGATCCGGCCAGATATCGGACATGCCCCAGAGCAGGGAGCCGAGCATCATGATCGCCCCCGGCACGGCGAGGACGAAGAAGCCCGGGATGAAAAACACGTCGATCATCACCAGAGCGAAGCCGATGAAGAAGATCAGCATTGGCTCGTGGCCGGAGAGCCCGGCAGCATTGTGGCCAAGGAAAAACAGGGAGATGAGCAAGCCGCCGCCGATGCCGAAAAAGCCGAATCCGGGGGTCTTGAATTCCACGTAGATCAGAAAAAGCCCGGCAGCTAAGAGCAAGGGGGTGATCATCGTGAGATACTGGGCGAGCCGTTCCGACCATGTGACTTCAAGGCGTGTGGCGGTGTAGTTTCCTTCTCCCAGGAGGTTGTCCATTAGGCTCTCGATGGATGGCTCGATACCCGCACCAAGGAGCGGCTGGGGTGGGGTGCCGTATTCCTTCATGGCCTCGGTGGCGGTCAGGTTGAGCAACTCGCCCTTTGGCTTGATGACTTTTCCGTCGATTTTCAGCTCATATCCGTCATCGATCATAGCGGAAATAACTTCGCCCCGGTAGCCCTTGCCCTCGGAGATGGCGCGTGCCTTCGCCCGCAGGTAGGAGACGATTTTCAGTTTCATCGTTTGGTCGATATCGCCTCCACCTGCGCCGACGGGTGCCGATGAGCCAACGGTGGCGCCAGGTGCGAGATAGATTTCATCCGTCCCTGCGGAAATCAGAGCACCGGCTGAGGTGGCCTCGTCATCGATGTATGTATACACTTTGCCGGGAAATTTCTGAATGGCCTTTACCATCTCGAAGGTGGTGTCTACGCGGCCGCCGGGAGTGTTCATGTCGAGGATGACGGTATCGGCGCCCTGATCGATGGCGGTTTTCAATCCCCGGCGGAGGATGTAAAGCTCAGGCGGTGCGATCTGATCCTTGATCGGGATGATGACGACCTTGTTCCGGGCTTCCGCTTTTTGTTCCTGAGCGAAGGTGAATCCGGAAAGGAAGAGGAGGGCTAGAAGAATCGTTTTCATTTATAGGGAAGGAACTCTCCTAATGAAGCGCAGAAAAGGGCCGAAAGAAAGGAATAGCGGCAGAATGCAGGAAAGGATCGTTCTCGCTCTGCTTAACTTAGGGGTTTGTGATGGGCTCTTTTCATATGTCAACAACCTCCATAAATCGGCTACGTATTGTTCTGTTAAAGGGGCAGTGCCGGGCGTAGGCTGGATTACTTGAAATAGACTCTTCTTAGGTGGTCATAGACTGCTGCCATCTCGTCCTGGTTCAGAGCGGTTTCAAACATGAGAAGGCGCGCGAGCTCGCCATCGAACGATTCCTTTCCCTGATGATTGATCGCATTTCTCTCAGTTCCGATCGCCATCCTGCCAGGCTCTACGTCAGCGACGGGATAGTCATAGGAGTTTGCAGGCTTGGACGGGTCGTTTACAAAGAGTTCCAGTAGAACAGTGCCCTTACCAGCACCTTGCCGCCCCATAATAATGTGCCACTCGTCCACTGCGATTGGGGGTGCGGCGACTTCGGGCGTATTCACCCGGTCCCGGGTGGATTTGCTCAAGCCATTGCGAGAACCCATATAAACTCGTCCGTCTGTGTAGAACGACCCCCAAAACCCTGCGTACTGACCTCCTTCCAACTGGGGCTTGGCCGTATTCCGGAGACAACCGAAGAACGCGTTTGGATATATCGAATCGATCTTCCCCGGACCGCCTTGTTTATAGGGCTTGATGACTGCAAACCAGGTATATCCACTACCGGTTATCAGCCCGTGAAATGCCTCATCGTTGTCATTGATTAGCTCGTCTTCCCTGAAAATCAGGCTGCTGTTTCCGTTTAGTTCCTCTGTGTTCTTCTTTAGGGTTGGCCGTCCTGTTCCAAGTTCCTTCTGTGAAATGATCGTTTTCGTCCGCCCTTCCTCGGTAATTGCGAAGTCTATCGCCTTTGCCTCCGGCACCTGATTCGCCCAGGAAGTCACCATGTTCTCGTCTTCCACGGCCACACCGGCATTGGCATTCAGGTCAAGTACCAGACCTTCCGTAACCGGTATGGTGGTTTCGGCATACCCGGCAGTGATCCAAACCAAACTCATGACAGCAAACCTTAGCGACTTCATAACGAATTGTTTCCTATCCACTGCAGTTCCACAACCAGAACCACTTGAGCCGTCCTCGCACACCGGGCTTAACCGGGCTGGGGTAATGGCGGAGGGGGTGGGA
>JBPOGC010000072.1:0-14093 GCA_051251795.1 Luteolibacter sp.
AGGTTCCTGGTGGACGTGGAGCGACTTATGGAATCACGGAATTCCGACGTGCAGAGAATTACCAAAGTTCTTGGATCTGATGCCGAAGAAGCGCTCGTGAATCTGTTAGTGGTAAGAGCTGAGTCCGGCGAAGGGAATGAACCTATCAAAGCGGGTGCTGAAGGATTGCCGGGTTTACCCACTCGTCTTTATGAGGCTTTGCGCAGCGGAGCGGAGAGTAGTTCCCAAGAGTTGGAAATTGAGAAAGATCTTAGGACAGTCAAAGAGGTGCTGGAGGTAAGTGGTTACATTGATGAAGCCGAAATGCAGCGGGACAGCCTGGAGGTAGCCCGAAACAAGGATGCCGCCACTCTCGAAGCCAAGAATGCAGAGTTGGAAGCGCAGACCGCCATGCGGATCGAGACGGAGAATGAGAATTTGCGTCTTTCAGCGCTCGTGGAATCCGCGGTTGCTTGGCAGAAGCGTTCCGCGATTGACCGTGCTCTGCACAAGTGGAGCCCCGAGCAGGTGGACGTGCAGAGCGAGGAAGCCAAATCCGGGATTCAGGCGGAAACGGTGGTTACGGAACTTTCCGGTCAGAAGGATTTTGCGCCACATGGAGCTGATGGGAAGAAGGTGACTGTAATCGTCGCCAGTTACAACTATGCCGATCTTTTGCCTCAAACATTGGGCTCGATCCTAGATCAGACCCACGTGGATTTTGAAGTTCTCGTCGTGGACGATGGATCCAAGGACGATTCGATCAGGGTGATCAACGAATTCGCTGCGAAGGATCCCAGGGTGAACCTCATCTTACACGAGAGGGGATCAAATAAGGGGCTGAGAGCCACTATTCAGAGAGCGTTGGCACAAGCTTCAGGGGATTGGATCGCATTTTGTGAAAGCGATGACTGGTGGGACGAAAACCATCTGTCCGGTCTCCTTCGTGCGGTGGATGGGAAGAGCGGCGTTCACGCGGCATTCAGTGATGTGGTGTTGGAAGGACGCTCGGAGACGATGGAGCAGTATTGCGATGTCATGCGGGAGCACTACCGAAGCGGTGGTGACGCGGTGGGTATGCTCAGGAAGAAATGGAATGTAGCCCCGACGTTTTCCTGCGTGATGATACGGCGCGACGTTTTCATGGCGTGTGATTTCGATGTGCCGTTCCTTCCTTCGTTGGATCTTTGGCTGTGGGCTCAGGTTGTTGCGCGCGGTGAGTTCGCTTTTGTCGATCAGGCGAGCAGCCATTGGCGTCAGCATGAGACGAGCTATATGAAAAAGTCCCAATCCGTCAGGGAGGATCATACTGCGGAAATTGCCGCCTTGTATGAGGGCATCGAAAACTTTATTGAGAATGCCCCGAGGGAGTCATGCTGATTGCTTGCCGGGTCTTGCTAAGAAACCATCCTAACAGCCTGTGAGATTAAGTGTAATTGTCCCCACTCTTGACTGCGTCGACGTGATCGGTGCCCACCTCAGGGGAATGGAAAGATGGAAAGAACTGGCCGGTGAAATCATCTTTATCGATAGCTTTTCAGAGGACGGGACAAAGGAGGCGATCGAAAGAGAATTCGAGCATCCGAATTTCAGGGTTCTGAGCCATCCCCGTGGGCTTTACCAGTCTTGGAACCATGGGATCTCGGAATCGCAGGGAGACTGGGTGTATATCTCGACAGTGGGTGACACGATGGAGAGGGAGCAGCTTGAGCACCTGATGGACACAGGTGAGAACCTGAATGCCGACGTGGTGTGCAGTCCGCCCATGTTTCTCGGGAGTGATGTGAGGGCTTTTCCTGAAGATCCTTGGCCGGTGACGCAGTTGCTGGAAGAACTGGGGATGGAAGAGGCTGGGGTGGTGAATTCTGACTACCTTTTCATCAGATCCGTTCTGCAGCTATACCACTCGTATCTGGGAAGCTCGGCGAGCGATGTCTATCGTGGGGCGCACATCCGCGAGCGGTTGTTTCCTGTGGAATACTGGAGGTGCGGGGATACCGCATGGCCTTTGATCAATGGTTTCGAAACGCGTTTTGCATTCACTCCGCAGATTGGCTCGCACTTTCTTTTCCATAGCAAGGAGGGGCAGGACTTCACCCATGAAAGGACGGAGAAGCTGAAAGTGGATTTCCGGGATCTGGTGGTAAGGATGGTGGATCTCCGTGATCCGGAGGGTAAGGAGCCGGTTTTCCAGGAATGCAAGAATCTGGTGACTTACGTGGAGCCGCCACCGCCTCCGGAGCCGGAACCATGGATTCATCCGTTGCCAGCCGCGAAGGCGGAGTTTTCCGAAAGGAGGAAGGCTATGCTTCTTCCATGGTATCTTTCTCCGGGAGGATGGAAATTCCGGAAGGAGCGCAAGGAGACGCTGGAGGAGCTGGCGAAGGCAAAACCGCCTGTGCCGCCCACGCCTCCGCCGCCACCACCGACGCCGGAGGAGATTCGTGAAAAGATTGAGGCTATCCTTTTGAAAATGAAGGATAATGCTCGTGACAACTGACGGAGGACTGATGAAGTTTCAAACAACAGCATATGAGTGATTTAGAAATTGAGTGCCCACAATTCATAATTGTGACGCCGAGTTACAATCTTGAGGATTTTATCGAACAGACGATTCTTTCCGTGATCACGCAGGCCGGGGATTTCAAGATCCACTACCACGTGCAGGACGGGGGCTCGACAGACGGAACCCGCGCTATCCTGGAGAAGTGGAAGAAGATGATCGATGATGGGACATTCCCTGTTTTTTGCAAAGGCGTGACCTTCGAACATGTGACGGAAAAGGACTCCGGAATGTACAATGCGATCAATCGTGGATTCGCATATGCGCGTCAGAAACACGAGCACTGCATGATGTCGTGGATCAATGCGGACGATCTGTTGCCTCCAGGTTCATTGGCAGCGATTTCCTCGTTCTTACGTCACATTCCCTCGGTTCGGTTTTTGGGTGGCCGGACTTCACTGATGAGTGAGTCGGGCTTCATCGCATGTATCTGTGATCCCGCGCCGCTGCTGCGTGAGGATATCTGCAAAGGGCTTTACGCAGGGGGTGAATACGGCTTCATCATGCAGGAGGGGCTTTTCTGGAAATCGGATCTGTGGGATGAGGTGGACGGTCTCGATGAGTCGCTGCGTCTCGCCGGGGACTTTGATCTGTGGCGGAGGTTTGCCCACAAGGCGGAATACTACTGTATCGATACGATCACGGGTCTCCATAGGAAGCGCGAGGGGCAACTGAGCGGTAATATGGACGCGTATTTGGAGGAGACCAAGACGGTGATGAAGAAGAAAATTGATCACCGGAATATTCATCAGCCCCTCCTGGAGTATCACTACTACATTCTCGGGGAGCAGAAGTGGGAGGTGAGCCAGAACCAGATCAAGGAACGGCTCGTTCTCCGACATGTGTTGGATATTCTCGACGAGACGGTTCTGGATGCCAGTTCCGCGCACCGGGCTACGCGTAAGTCGAAGGTTCCCCCTTGGTTCCTCAGCCCAAAAGGCTGGCAGACACGGCAGGAGAGAAACAAGTTGGTGAGGTCGAAAAGGGCTCTGCAGCATATCTTCGACGAGGGACTCAGGCTGGCCGAGAAAAGGATTCCACGGGCGCCGTCGCGTGATGGGCTGGAAAAGCCAGAAAGACCGACAGGGTAAGCGTTTCCGACCTTTGAGGTGTACGAAGTAGAGAGGGGTGCCGCCTGTTATACGTTCAAATGAGAATTAAGTTCATATCGCACAGCCACCATAAGGTGACGAAGTCCTCAGATTTTCTGACGGAGATCCTGAGTGGAATGGGAGAGGTGGTGCATGCGTATGAGTCACCTGTGAAGAACCATGCCACCGTGATTGAAGGGGTTAGCCTGAAGGATGCGGCGGACTATGACCTGGTGGTGATCAATCAAATGGAGGCTGTAGCTTTGGCAGCTGCCAAAATGAATCTGCCCAATGTGGTTTTCTGTCCGATGTACGACAGTTGCCGTAACGTTCCGGATGATTTCTGGCCACAGCTGAATCGCATCAAGATCGTCTGTTTCTGTAGTTTCCTCCACACGAGAATACAGCGAGCCGGGCATAAGAGTTGTGCTTATTTCCAATACTTTACAGATCCCGACTTGTCCGGTCGGGTAACGGGCTTTGATGCGATCCGTCCGTTTTTCTGGCAAAGAAGAAGCAGTCCTTCATGGAAAGAAGTCGGCGGGTTGCTGGGAGATGCAAAACCGGAGAGCATGACATTACATACGGCGATGGATCCTGATGAGGAGGAAGCTGTAGTGCCCGATGAGGAAACTTGCCGGAAAAAGAATATTGAGGTGACCGAGTGGTTCCCTCGGAAGGAAGAGTTGTTAGAGCGGATCGCTGCATCGAATTTATATTTTGCTCCCCGTCTTGCAGAGGGAATCGGGATGTCATTTTTGGAGGCTCTTGCCATGGGGATTCCTCTCGTGGCAATCGATGCTCCGACAATGAACGAATACATTGTCGATGGCTGGAACGGGTATTTGTATGAGCCCGATAATATCGTGGCCTTACCCCTCGAACCTGAACGGCTGGGAGTCTTGGGGAGCAACGCTTTTGCGGGGGCGCAGAAGGGTTTTGAGCAGTGGCATTTGCATAGACCGAGACTGATCCGTTTTCTATCGACGGCGACGAATGAACTTTCGAGAAAGGATGTTAGTTTTGGAACTAGCTTTGATGCCTTGACCGGAAATGGGCAGGCGGCAGCCGACGCGATGAAGGGGGGGAAGCGCGATATAGCGCCTGGTTCTAGTTCGACTCCAAAAGTCACGGTGGTGACTGTCGTGAGAAATGCCAAAGAGGAGTTTCTGGAGACGATGGCCAGTGTGGTATCACAGGATTTTTCGAATTTTGAAACTGTGGTCGTGGACGGGGGATCTACGGATGGGACATTGGATGAGATCAGGAAATTGGACGAGCTGATCGATTGCTGGGTGTCGGAAAATGATGACGGCCCTTATGACGCGATGAACAAGGCAGTGGATCTTGCGCATGGCGAATTCGTCATTTTCATGAATGCTGGGGATCAGTTTTGTAACAAGGGGAGCCTACGCCTGCTGGTGGAGGGCGCGCCGGACAATGCGGATTTCATTTACGGTCATCACATCTACCTGACAGCGGACGGAATCGAAGAAGTTCACCGGGCAGGTGATTTCACTGCGATCAGCAAGGGGCTTAAGGACGGTGAGCTTCCGCAAAATTGGCTGGGGAAAGTGCCGGGGCATCAGGTTACTCTCACCAGAACCAAGCTTTTGCAAGAGCATCGCTTCGATACGGATTTCAAAATCGCGGCGGATCATGAACTGCTTTGCCGTATGGCGAAACAAGGGGGCAAGTTTCACAACGCGAACGTGATCGCTGCGGTGTATGTGGCTGGAGGGCTTTCCAGTCGGAACCTGTTACGCTGTATCCTGGAATGGAAAACGATTTATGCGGAAGAGGGATGCCCGTGGGTTGTCAGCGAGCATTTCTACGGGATGCTCCGTCATGAGTTTGGCAAGGAAGCATTGAGCGGGCTTCCGGAAGCTGACGCGGCCGAGCTAAACAGATACTTGCGTCTGAAAACTGATCTGGCTCGTGCCGAGGTGAAATACGAGAAGGCCAAGGCGCTTTGTGCGCGGCAGTTCAAACGGTATGGTGACGGAATGGCATTTACCCGGACGAAGACTTTGAAGCTTTTGTGGAAGAGGCGCAAATACGAGAAACGGATCGCATCCTGTAAGGAAGGCATAGGGCCGGATGAAACCAAGTATGAGGATCTGATTGACCGGGAGTTGGCCGAGCGTGCGGGGGTCGTTAGATGACTGCGGTCAGTATCGTGGAGTGGAATGCCGGTGGGCATCACGATACGTATCTGCGGGTGTATGCATCCGTGTTACTGAACAAGGGGCTGAAGGTGAATGTGCTTTGCCGCGAACCGGAAGCTGTGGAGAAGTGGCTGGAGGAGAGGCACGGGAAAGGCTGTGTGCGGGTAGTGGGCATTCCGGGGCCGGAGTGGGTGAGGGAGCGGAGGAAGTGGCCTTTCGGCCTTGGGTTCAGAGCCTATGGAATGATGCTGCGGAAGAGGCTGGAGGTTCTGGAGAACGGGGAGCGGTCCGAGGTGTATTTTTCCTGTCTGTATGAGCATCAGGTGAGGATCTTGGCTGGAGTGATACGGAGATTGGGCGGACGGTTTTGGAGTGGGTTCTATATGCATCCGCACTCGTTTTATTTTCCCGGGAAACAGGCGCCGGGTGTTAAGAAGAAGTGGCCGATTTCGCGGTTGTGGGGACTCGCTGGGTTCCGGGGGCTGACGATGCTGGACGAATGTGTCGCTGCGGATGTCGAGGAAGTGGTAGGAGTGGCGGTTTGTGTGCTGCCGGATATTGCGGACGATTCGGTAGATGGCGGGAGTGTGCTTACCAAGGAGTTACAGGACGCAGGGAGGGGTAGGAAGGTCATCGGGTTAATGGGACACCTGGTGCCATCGAAGGGTGTGATTGCACTGGCGAGGCGGGCTAAGACGGATGTGAGTGGACGACTGCTATATGCCTTCGTAGGGGAGATTCACTGGGAGATGTTCTCAGAGAAGGAGCGTGAGGTTCTTAAGGAGCTTTCCGGTATGGGGGATCATGTCTGGGTGTATGATGCGCGGGTGTGTGACGAGGGAAGTTACAATGCGCTCCTGAAGAACTGCGACGTGCTTTACGCAGCCTATGAAAAATTTCCTCATAGTAGTAATACGCTTACGAAGGCGGCAATTTTTGAGAAGCCGGTAATTGTGAGTGATGGGTTTCTGATGGCGGCGCGGGTGAGGAGATACGGCATCGGGGTGGTGCTGCCGGAGGGGTGGGGGGATGATGAGCTGCTGAAGGCGATTGAAGGGAGTCTTTCCGAAGACAAGGGCAGAGGCTTCAAAGGGTATCGAGAGATGCACTCGATGAAGAAGCTGGAGGAGAGGCTGGGTGGATTCTTCGGGGCTGAAGGGGTTTGACCCAAGCCGTGTGAAAGCCGGCCGGAGACCGGCTCTCCATTATTTGCGGAAGGTGGAGATGTAGGCTTTGACCTTCTTCGAGAATGGGGCTTCGAGGCGGCGGATGGCGCGGCGGTAGCGGCGGGTGGCCTCGTGGGACGTGCGCTCGGGCGGGTAGCTCAGGAGTTCGTCGCGGAGAAGTTCCAGGTGCTTGGAGGTGTCCAGGCCGTAAGCTTTGGCGCAGGCGGCGAAGAGGCGCTTTTTGTTCTCGCGGTAGCTCTCCTCGCGTTTGTCCTGGTGGGCGAAGCTGTTGTTTGCGTGGATGCGGTAGTTCGTGGTTGGCTCCGGAGTGTAGTGGAAGATTTTTCCGGAGAAGGCCGCATTGTAGAGGAGGACGTCATCGGCGCGGATCCGCCAGTCGTCATTCAGCTCAGAGGGGAGGGCTACGATCTCATCGGCGGCCTGACGGCTTAATGCGACTGTGGAGGTGATGGTGCCGATGCGGACTCCAGTGGCTGAGACCAAAGCTGCGAAGGGGCCAGCGGAGCCTGCGGGCCATTTGCTGCGGAATACTGGTGCACCATCGGATTCCTTGTGTCCGGAATACCAGACGCCGGTTTCAGGATGTTTCTCAATGGCGGCTGCGGCGTTGGCGATGTGGCTTGGTAGCCATGAATCATCGGCATCGAGAAAGAAGCACCAGTCTCCGGTGGAAGCCTTGATAGCGGCGCGCATTGCGGAAAGCTGGCCACCGTTTTCCTGGGCGATGACTTTCAGGTTTGGGACGGTCTGTTTGAGGTCTTCCAGGACTTCGAGGGAATTGTCCTTGGACCCGTCGTCCACGATGATGATCTCCGACACGGGGTGAGTCTGGAGACTTATGCTTTGAATCGCCTCTGGGAGGAAATGAGCGTAGTTAAAATTGTTGATTAGGACGCTGGCGTTCATGGTCACATGGATTGGAAAAGTCGGTCTGAAAATGCCTTCAGGGGATGGGAGGTGCGGAAGCGTTTCCGGCCGTAGATGCGCTTCACTGATGGGGCTGTTGTTTTCTTTCCTACGAGTTCGGTGATCAGTTTCGCTGTATTGGGGAAGGTGGAATACTGATGCAGAACGCGTGACCTGGCCTCGATGATGGCGGGTAGCCTTTCCTGATAGTCGGAGTCGGAAATGGTTTTTCGTATGGCTTCCAACGATTTCCCGTAGTCGTTGATATCGATAGTGATGAAGCTTTCCTTGGGGAAGTAGTCCTTAAGATTCGTGCAGCCGAAGTAGATGGGAACGGAGTAGCCGAGAAAGGCATCAGCCAGTTTCTCTGTCCAATGGTGCTGGCAGGAATGGTTTTCTATGACGAGATGATATCGATACGAATCTATGGCGTCGGCCTTGTTCTCGAGAGGCTTCATGCCGTAGCCGAAGACGTCGAGCTCAGGGAGATCGGTCATGAGGCGGCGAGTGAACGCGAGGCGTTTTGAGTGAAGGGTGTGCTTCATTGACTTGGTCGAGCAGACACTAGCGATAGATTTCGTCTTTGGGATGGGTGGGGTTTCTACCAAATATTTGTAAGAGCCACGGTGGTCGAGGCCGCCGTAATACCAGAGAAGGCCAGCCTGGCTGTGGATTGCGCACGGGTGTTGTATTGCCCATTTTTCCTGGCTGGTGAGAACGTGGCAAAACTGTGCGAGGTAGTTTGCACCGTAACGGGTGATGGAAGACGGTTCGCCAGTGATGAGGAGTGTGTTGGAGGATGGACAGGCCAGTTCTTCTACCGGGTAGTCACGGGGGAGGTCGTCATAAACGATGAGCCAGTCGTAGTCGCGGCACTGTGGATCGAAGATGAACTCGACGTCGCCCATGATGGGGATCTCCCGATCAAAACGCCGGAGAAATGTGTTCCCTACGTTCTGGTCGGGGATGCGCACCCGGGAAATGAACTTCGCTCTGATCACGGGAGCCAGTCGGTAAGGATTTTCCGGGCGCGGACTTCGTAGGTGTGATCCGCGAGGACACGGTGGCGAGCGGCGGCGATGATGGCTTCCGCGCGGAGCGGGTCTTTTGCGAGGGATTCTAGTTGGCCGCGTAAATCGGAGAGATCTTTGAAGGCGATGATTTCTTCGCCGATGGCGAAGGATTTCGAGACATCCGGGGTGAGAGGGTAGGTGGCGAGCGCGCCGGAGAGCGGGACTTCAAAAGCGCGAAGATTGAGGCCGTGAATGGTATTGGGAGGCTGCAGGAGATTGAGGACTGCCTGATATGATCCGTATGTTTTGGCGGCAGTGAGAGGGGAGACGCGGCGTTTTCTCCAGAAGCGGAAGCCGCACTGTGCGCCGGGACCGAAGGCGGCTACCGGGAGGCCTTGGGATCTGAGATCGGTGATGGTCTCGCGGCGTGATGCGGAGTTTTTTCCGATGAAGACGAGTCCCGGTTTTCTGTCCTCCCATGGCTGGCTGAAGTCTGTGTAGCGCTCGGGGGCGGCAGCAAGTGGGAGGTGGGAAAGGGAGGTGTAGTAGCCGGAGAGGACTTCGATGGTAGCACTGTCGAAGGCGTAGATGTGGTCGAGGTTTGGCCGGGCGCCTTCGGGGAAAGCGGATACGTGGTCGGCGAGCCAGGCGATGATGGGTGTGCCTGGTTTTGCCGCCTCGCGGAGAGCTGCATTTGCCTCTGGCGGGAGGCCGGTGAAGTTCATCAGGACGATGAGATCCGGCTGGAAGGTTGCAATGGTTTCCTTACAGCGGGCGACGGTCAGCGGGTTTGAGAAAAGCTTCAGGCCGTTTTTTCTTTTCTCGGCAATTTCCTCCGGGGAGCGATCCCGCATGGAGACTGCTTTTACATTGGAGCCGATTTTTTCAAAACCGGCGACAAGATCCTCAGCCCATGTGTGGGCTCGGTAACCTTTGTGAATTACCAGGATTCTAGGCGACGGTTTTGCGGAGGCTTGCATCCGTGTGTGCAAGTATCAGTTGTTTGGTGGGACGAAGTTTCTTCGCGGCTGTGGTGCCGGTGCCTTTGGTTCACCCGCATCGGATGACTTCATGAATTTGAAGAGATCCGAGTCTGTGGAGAGGATGAGAGTGGACTGTGCGCCGATGGTGTTGCGATACATTTCCATGGACTTGATGAACTCGTAGAGCTCGGCGGCCTTCGGGTTCTGTCCGTAGGCACGGGCGTAGATCTGGGAGGCTTTCGCATCGGCCTCGCCTTTGATGGTCTGAACCTTCTTGTAGGCCTCGGAGGAGATCTCGTTGAGGTCGCGCTCTTTGTTACCTAGGATACGCTGGGCTTCACCTTCACCTTCGGAGCGGAATTTCGAAGCGATCTGTTGGCGTTCGGAAATCATGCGCTCGTAGATTTTCCTTACGACGGAATCGTTGTAGTTGATGCGCTTGAAGCGGACATCGAGGAGCTCGATTCCGAGTTCCTCAAGTTTAGGCAATGCGTCTGCCATGATTTGATCTTCCAAGACTGAGCGGCCTTTGCTGATTTTTGGAAGGACACCGATGCTACCCGCCTGGCCGTCGATGAGCTCGATGAGTGTTTCGTCTTTTACCGGTTCACGATCCTTGTCGGTGCGGACGATCTCGATGAGATCATGCTTTCCGATGACGCTACGAGTGGCGGATCCGAGGATGTTCTCCAAGCGGGAGTTTGCAGTGCGCTCGTTGCGGAGGCCGAGGAAGTAGGCGAGGGGATCGGTGATTTTCCAACGACCGAAGGTGTCCACCGAGATGTAGAGCTTGTCCTTGGTAGGCATCTCGTTGCGGAGGCCATCCCATGGGAGGATGTTTCTTGGGATGCGGTTGACCTCTTGAATGAAGGGGACTTTGAAATGGAGACCAGGCTCGACGATCGGCTCGCCCTGAGGATCCCCGAACTGGGTGATGATGACCTGTTCCGTGGGCTGGATGGTGTAGGAACAGATGTAGAGTATGAAGACGATTACCGCGACAAGGATGGCCGCGATGGTGAGAGGTAACTTTTTCATGAAAACAGAGGTGATTGAATTTGAACCTAAGGACGAAGGGCGGAGCCTATTGGCCGTTTAGGTTGAGGAGGGGGAGGATGCCTTTTGCTTCTTCATCGAGGATGATGGTCTTGCCTAGGCGTGGGAGTATTTCCGACATGGTCTCCAGGTAGAGACGGCGGCGGGTGATTTCTGGGGCGGCGGTATATTCGACAAGTAGAGCTTCAAAAGATGCGACATCACCTTCTGCCTCATTTACGCGCTTTTTCGCGTAGCCGTCTGCTGCGGAGATCATGCGATCAGCCTGACCACGGGCGCGGGGGACTTCCTTGTTATATTCACCGTTGGCGCGATTGATGGCGCTCTCGCGTTCCTGTTGGGCTTGGTTCACTTCGTTAAAGGAGGATTGAACCGCTCGGGGAGGATCCACGTCCTTGAGTTGCACCTGAAGGATGCGGAGACCCATGGTGTATTCGGTGGTGGCTTTCTGGAGGTTCTCGGTAGCCACGTCTTCGATTTCCTGACGGCCGACTGTGATGACTTCATCCACTGTGCGGTCTCCCACGATCTCGCGCATTACGCTTTCGGTGATGTCGCGGAGGGTTGCGTCGGGCTCGCGAACGGCGAAGAGGTATTGCTCGGGATCCTCGATGCGGTATTGGACGACCCACTCGACGAGGGCGGCATTGAGATCGCCGGTGACCATGGATTTTTCAAGATTCTGCTCGCCGGGATCGGTGAACTGGTAGCGGTTTGTCGCGCCTGCTGTGCCGAAGCCGAACTCCTGCTGGAGCTGGCGGGTGACTTCAACCATTAGGGTCTTGTCGATTCCGTAGGGGAGCTTGAAGTGGAGGCCGGGGCCTTTCGTTGTCTGCGGTTTTCCAAAGCGGAGGACGACGGCCTGGGAGTCCGCGGGGACGGTGTAGAAGCTGGAGGTAACGCCTATCAGCACGATGACGCCGATGATGGCGAGGCGTATGACGGTGAAGTTGATATTGATCTTAGGGGACTGGCTCATTTGATTTGGGGAATGGTATGCTGGGCTGGAGGGGCTTTGCTAGGAAAGTTTAGCCACCGGCGGCGAGGGTGACGATTTCGAGGTTGTCGCCGGGTTTGATGGTGGTTTCCGGGAAATGTTTCGGGAGGATTGCCTCTTGGTTGTGCTCTATTACCACGGGCTTGCCTTCGAGTCCGATTTTTCTGAGGAAATCGGTGAGAGGGGTTTCGGATTCCATGGGGTGGGGTTGGCCGTTGAGTTGGATGGTCATGGGATTGGAGGGAGGATAGCGGAGGTGGGAGGGGTTGCAATCGTTTGGGTTTATGTCGCCCTTTCAGGGCTTTGTGGTTTTAAGGGGGAGACGATGCGCAGGGCTGGGGTGTTTTGCTCATTTGGGGCGGGTGGGACTTGAAGGTGAAGCGCGGCGGGTGCTTTGCTGGGGGGAGGGGCGATGACGAGTTGCGAAAATGTCTTGGCTTTGGTTGATAAGCCGGCCGGAGACCGGCTCTCCTATATTATCGCCATTGGGCGAGTTGCTCGGGGAAGGGGCATTGCTCGCAGGCGGTGAAGTCTTCCAGGCAGAAGTCGTGGTAGAGCTGGAGGAGGGCTTGCTGGTGGGAGAGGCGGCGGAGAAAGGGTTTGGCAGTTTCCTCATTGCCGAAGAGGCGGATGCCGCAGCGGCGCAGCTTTTGGTTGATGGCTGAGTGGCGGTGCTTGTAGTAGTCCTGGAAGGTGAAGCGATCCTCGTGAATGGCGAGGGGGATTAGGTGGTTCGCGGCGAGCTCAAGGGCGAGGTTTTTCCCGAAAACGGAAATGGCGGTGGAGCTTTTCTGCGAGGTGAGGGTGTGGTGGTGCGACCAGAAATCGTGGCGGAGGCTGTGGAGGAAATCGGCCAGGGGTTTTACAGCGAAAGGGGAGGCTAGGGCGAGTTTGCGGAAGGTGGGCCAGTGGTCGATGAGGGTGGAGAGGCCGCCGACGCGGCGGTGGGGGTGGTTTGCCGGGCGCTGGCCGTGGGTTTTCCAGACGGGAGCGGAGCTGTCGGTGGGCTCGTGGTTCGGGCGGATCTTCCACCAGGTTTCCCAGAGGTTTAAGAGGTAGTCGCGGGTTTCCTCAGGGGCTTTTTGGTGGGTTTTCGAGTCAAGGAAACCGGCGGTGCCTAGGAGGATGGCCTCGGTTTGTTCCGGGTTTGCACGAAGGGTTCTGATGGGTGCGCGCTGGGCGAGGAGTTTCATGGGGAGGGTGTTTCCTCCGTAGCCGAGTGTCTGGGCGGTGGCCAGGAAGAGGGCGGAATCGAAGTCGTGTGCCTCAACTGTGTGGATGAATCGGGCGGCCTTGTTCTGGGCGCGGCGGAGGGCGGCTTCTTCCAAGAGGCGCTCGACGGAGAGTTTCGGCATTTTCCGGAGGGGCTGGATACAGCGGCCGGGGATGGCGATGGCAGTATCGCGAGCGGGAAGGTTCAGGGCATCGGCTAGCTGACCGGGGGTGATGAGGATTTCCGGAACCTGGCGGTGGTTGGCAGTGCGGACGAACATTTCCCGGAGGGTTGGCTCGAAGGCGACATGGAGGATGGTGTTGGTGAAGGCGGGGTTGGTGGAGTGGCCGTGGTTTTCCCAATCCGCGGTGGTGGAGTCGATCTCCAGATCACCGGTGTAGGGGCAGCCGTCGATTTCTATGGCCGCGTGAGAGAAGTCGGGGCCGGCGCCGAGATTCCACTCGCCGAACTGGATGATACGGATGTCGCGCCCATCTTTCAGACGGAACTCCTTTCCGAAGGCTCCGGAAAACCAAAGCGCCTGTAGCTCAAGCTCGGGTGGGAGCTTGGGAGCGGCGACTTCCTCGAAGGCCAGGGGAGGATGCCATACGCTTTCCAGGAGGTAGCTGTAGTTCATGAAAATACCGGACTTGGAAGTGTCCTGTGGGAGCTTTTGGTGGTGGGGGTTTGGCTGCAAGAGGAATCGTGGAGAGATGAAGATGGGTTTTGCAAAAGAGTCCCGAAGGTGAAGTGAATTGACTGTCATAAAAAACTGTTCACTTGAGCTTTATTGTTTAGGCAGTATGAAGAACGGCATTCCTCAGATGCCACGTCGGTTCCCAGTTCTACGTCCGTTTTATTATCTCGATCACTTTGAGGAGATGATCGCTTTTCTGGAGGCGGATCTGCCGAGTTTGATTGGTGCGTTGAGGAGGGA
>JBPOGC010000073.1:0-13638 GCA_051251795.1 Luteolibacter sp.
GTTCCGCCTGTTGCGAAAAGATTGTTAGCTGAAAGGCCGAATGGACTTACAATCCAGTCGAATCCAAGCTCGTCGCTGTTCTCTTGGGAAATCTCTACAAATTTTGTAGTAATCTTTACCTGCTTCGGCTGCTGACTGGCAAATGTCTCAACAAGCTGTTCGATCTTATCGAGTTCAGAAGGCGTATTGGTAATCAGAAGAGAACCTGAAGCACCCAAAGTAGCAGAACTGCCATCACCAAATGTGATTCCGTTCTGCCTAAGAAGATCAATGATTGGAGGACGTGCGACAAGGCTACCTCCACCACTACCTCCTGTATCGGCAAACGGATCACTATCGGTCGCTGCACTTGACTCACCACCGGAGTTCAACATGGAGCCAAAGTCTGGCGGAACACGGAATGTACGGGTGAAGAGATCTTCACCAGTCTCAGTTTGAGGAACAAGGGTAACAGCGAAGTCGTCTACCTTGTAACGAAGCTTGGTTGCGTCACCAATGTATTTCAGTGCAATTGCAAGAGGAACATTGCGAAGACGAAGTTCATCGATACGGAGGGCACCGGGATCACCTCCACCAAGGAGCGCATCACCAGCCGCAGCATCAAGGCCAGAGACATCGCCTCCTGCATCAGCATTGCGAGGACGGCGGATGACGAAGTTCACGCCTTTCTTGGCAGGATCGAGCTCAAGGGTGTCGAGTTCGGCAGCACGGAGACGAAGGAAATCAATAGCTTCTTCAACCGTTGTATCCTCGAAGTCAATGCGAGGAATCACAATGCGGCGAAGCTTTTCAGTAATATATGCAACACCATCCGGAGCACCGTTACCGCCGTTTGTGTTTATACCGAATTCAGGAAGAGCTGCCGGAACGGAAAGTTCCCAGGCGCTGTCCACCTGCATGAGAAGCTCGGCACGGGTCTGATCGTAAGCTGCGCGGTAGTAATCGCTTTTTGTAGCCGCGATTTTTTCCATTCCACGACGGGCGGCTTGGTTATAGGGGTCGATACGAAGCACATTTTCGTAGTCTGCTTTCGCGGCATCGTATTTACCAATATCAAAATTACCTCCCGCCATGTAGAGCGTGCGACGGACTTCATCGACATTCTTGGTATGCTCGTAATCAAGTGCGGGATTGGTACGAATCGGATCGTCCAAGTATCCGAGTTCAGTTTTTGCAACGATGTTGTTAGGATCAACATCGGGAGCGAGAACGTTGTCGAGAAGCGTGCGGGCTTCATCGTATTTGCCCACTTTGCGGAACTGCTGCGCCAATGCGACGCTGGCATCTCCAAGATGCTCCGTGTAACTCTCGCGGCGATCCGCCAAAGTTGGCGCATCAGGAAGGACACTCAATGCCTGACGGTACTTGTCCACGGCTTGCTGGAAGTCAGCTTTCGCATACGCTTCGCGTCCTTCAAGAAGGAGCTTGTCAGCTTCCGACACAGCACCTTGGCGACGAATGATCTCGCGCTGGGCTAATCCGGAATACTGAGCGTTTGCAGTGGTTACAGTCAAAGGCATTGAGGCAGCTACAGCCATCAATGCGAAAGCTGTGCGACTGGTTAGGTATTTTGGCGTTTTTTGCATAAGAAGCGGGTAGGTTTTGGCGAAATTGTATCGGTTTGAAAAGTTAATTCTTAAAGTTGGTTCGATTTATTCAGCAGCGGGGCCGGTGGCACCTTTGAGGATTTCATAGGTAGTCACTTTCCCGTCAGCCGATTTTGACTCGACGGTCACCTTCTCAGGTGTGATCACAGTGACTTTGAAGTTCTTCTCGGGAGCACCAGGTGGGAGAGCGAATTCAGTTCTTTCCTCTATTTTGATCTCTTTCCCATTTTCACCAAGCGCCTCAAGAGTGAAAATCGCAGTGCGATCGAAGTGAGCGAATTTTGCGACATCCGCATCGCGGAAGTTCTCGACCGCTTCATAGACCATACCTTTCTTGTTAGGTTTCTGGTCTTCGAACGAAACGATCGTCACTTCCACTTTGGTGTTCAGTTTCTCGTTCATAACCTCTCTCTTTTCCGAGCCGAGAAATTTAAAACGATTTTTCGCAACACCTTCCAGGAAAAACAGACCTCCTACCGGGATTGGAGAAGCAGCCCCGACCTTGTTTCTACGCCGCTGGGTATCACTGTATTTGAAAGTGTAGGCACCATCCTCATTTGAGAATCCCGGTTTGACAAACCATTGGACAGCTTCATCCCCGGCATAAGCGAGTTTTTCGACCAGATTGGGATAATTGCTTGCATCAGCAGGGTCGGTTTTGGCTTCGAACTCCTCCACATTTGTAAAACCATCCTCGTCCTCATCCCGCTGCGGTGAATCGCCGAAACCGGGATCAATACGGTTGTCGATCCACCATTGGTTGGGAATTGGCTCGTGAACCATTTTTCCTTTAACGATGTCAACCGGATTGGCCATATCCTGCTTGTTCACAAACAGAGGCACACCGGTGAAAAGGTCTACTGGACGACCTTCGTCATCTCCTTTTACGACTTCCCGATCCAGTTCAAACAAAGATATCGCCACCGGGACTTCATCGGATCCTATTACTGCGGGATCTTTCGGGCCGGTTCCTACGGCCACGGAATTGAAATTTTCCTCTACCGAATTAAGTTTTTGCCAAGCAATGAAACCCAGGCCGACGAATATAAGCGCGGCCGCTCCAAGTGATGCTTTTTCGTAATTTTCAGAAAGCCAGGACATGATAAATTTAGGATGTGATTGGGTTATGGTTTGGTACTTTTCTTGGCAGGAAGGAACATCGCTAGGTCAAAGCGGACAAGCATGATCACGTCCTCGTCGCCCAGAACCTGGGTAAGAATGCGAGTCGTATCAACCTGTTCAACTTCTTCTACAACCGCTTCCTCCACTACTTCTTCCACTGCCGCCTCTTCAGTTTCTTCAAACTCATCGGCACCAGGAAAATCGAATCCGGCTCCAAAAGGATTGTCATCCGCTGGAGCGATTTCTTCTTCCTTCTCCATCTCGAACTCCGCATCGGAAATTCTGGGTGGCTCCAATACTTCATTTTCCAACTTGATGCAGCGGACAATATAGTAATACGGCTTGGTGTCTCCCAGTGAAGTCAGGAATTTACGGGCGGAATTTTCAGAACCTCGGAATGTGATTTCATATCCGAGATTGCGTGAAACATCATCCTCCCCTGGCTCATAGATCGCTCCCGTCTCTTCTTCAAGAGGGTCACGGAACACTTTAATGACAGTGGTCGGCTTAGCTTCGGCCAGCTTTAAAAGGGCGATTTTCACTCCTTCCAACTGGTAATTCAAAATTGGTGTGGCAACCTCTACAGCCATTTTATCCTGATAGCGCTCGAACCCTAGAAAGAAACCTTCTGGCACTTCAACTCCCGAAGCTTCAAAGGCCTCGGTAACTTCTTTTGCTGTGGCCTTGAGCTTCGCCGTAAACTTCTGGGTCGGCATCGCCTCCATATCTCCCGGTCTGTAACCATCGAACAAAGTCTTAAGATCAGTGATCGATTCCGCATATTCATCCAGGACTTTTGTCTTAGCATTTTTGTTCTCAATTACCGGGTAAAGCGGAATTCTCTCGGATTTCGAAACCGATTCGAAGGAAGTCTCAAAATCATCCAGCTCGGCATTGTATTTCGAGCTGCTTTTTGAGCCTATGAAAAACAGGACGGCGCAGAGGACGAGAGTGATTCCGGCAAGACCGGAAACGAAGGGGTTGGTTTTTATCCAATTCATAAGTGTCGGGAAATTAGCAGCGATTTATTTTATCTGAACCGGCTTGGCCAGTGGGAGAACTATGGAGAAAGAAAATGCCAGATCGCCATCTTCGCGGGCTCCGGTTTGAACCTGGGAGATCCGCTCGTCACCCAATGTGGTCACTTCCCCTTTTTCATCAGTCACATCGAAGGTAAATATTTCGGTATTCTCGCGGAGCCTGGCAAGAAGATCGGTGACGAGGTTCTGGCTACGGGAATTTTCTCTCCAGAATCCTTTGATAAGAATGGCATTCGCCATTGGTCCTGCAGGCTTTTCGACTAGTTTGGCTCTCTTACTTTTTTTATTCTTCTTCGATTGTACCGGTTTGACGGGTGCCGGTGGAGATTCTATCGAACTCTCGTTGTTTGACTTGGAGTCGAAGTTGTCTTTGACGACGACGTTCAACTTAGGAGCAGGTTCCCCGACGGGCGCCGGAGCGTAATCATAGAGAGGGGTCATCTCGGTGAGCCACAAGGAGTCACTGGAAAAAGCTTCTCGGAGTTCACTGAATAGCTCAAACCAAAATGCGTGATCCGACACGTTTGAGGTATAAGCTGTTGCAACAGTTTTCAGCTCTTCCTCTTTCTTGAGTAGGCTACGGATATCGCGCTCCACAGGAGCCAAGCTATCCCTCGTTTCCGCCATTTCCTTGCTGCGTTCTTCCGCCTTACCAGCGGCAAGGTGTTGTAGAACCGCCCATATCGCAAAACCAAGGACAAGCAGAGCGGCGGCGGCGATAAGGAAAGGTTTGCGCCGTTGTTCAGCGCGACTGACCTCTACTGCCGATGGAACCAAATCGATATTGATCGTGGATTTCCCGATTCCGCGTAGGCCGAGGCCTACAAGTTCACCCATGGTATGAGCTTCGCGCTGAAGCAGCTCGGTGTCGACACCCTTGCCTATTGAAACTTGGGTGAGAGGATTGAAATACTCAACAGGAAGGTTGAGCTTTTCGTTAAGAAATTCCAGTGTGTAGGGAAGATTCACACCTCCGCCTGCAAGCAGAACCTTGGTAGGGGCTTTGCCTCCATGCTGGCTACGGTAGTAATTGGTCGTCCGGGCGATTTCAGCAGGAAGCCTGGTAAGCGCGTTGCGGATTACCATTGCGAGAGCTGCAACCGACTCGTCCATCGTTTCAGTGTGACCGCCACCAAGGGCGACCAGTCCGTTTGCGATTTTCTGATGTTCCGCATCTGGGAAGGAAATCCCGTATTCTTTGGAAATGGCCGAGGAAACCGAAGCCCCGCCGATTGCGACGCTTCGTGTGAAAAAGCGTTTTCCTTCCAAGTAGAGAAGGTTGCTGGTCTTGGCTCCGATATCAATGATGAGAACGGTCTCCTCGGGAGCTCCGTAGGAAGCAATGAAAGCATTGTAGAGAGCCATTGGGGCAACATCCACTTCCGCTGTTGTGAGGCCGGTCGCGTTCACCGTGTCATCAATTTCGTTGAGGGCGTCGCTTTTGATCGCAACGATCACGACATCTTTTTCATCCCCGCTTTCAATCAATTCGTAATCCCAAACCACTTCATTGATCGGGAAAGGAACATGCTGCTGAGCTTCGAAGGTAACAAGTTGTTCAATGTTGTCATCCTGGATGGGTGGCAATTTCACGAAACGTATGAAAGCCGCCTGCCCTGAAATCGCGTAGCGGACTTTTGATTTCGGAACCTTGAGTTTTTCCACCAGATTAGCGATGGAAACTTGGATTTTAGCTTCGCGTGATGCCTCAAAAGAAGGATCCGCGATGATCGTATCCGTTTCGTAACCTTTGATTACGAGGCTTCCGCTTTTGGAGGTTTCGAAGACGGCCATCGCAATGCGTTGGGCACCTATGTTGAGGGCGACTGTGGTCTGGGTATCTGCCATGATCTGAAAACTGGAAAAGTTCAGTAAATACTATGGGAACAAGTGTTGAATGACGGCCAATGCTATCAGCGGCGTTCGACGAGGATTTCCGCGTAGCGATCCCACCAATGGTTTGCGAACGCTGTTTCATCTTTGCTCAGAAGAGGCACCGTATCACTGCGTGAAATAGTGCTGGAACTTGCATTCCACCATCCGGGCTTACCTTTGCTGGATGATTCCGCGAGTTTGACGCCATTGATGAGAACCTCGTATCCGACGGAATAAATGATGCGCTTGCCCGCACGATCCTCACCGGTCAGCCGCTTGATGGAAGACGGGGAAAGGTAGACGGATGAGAAAATCTCTTCATTCAAGGGCACATTGACATGTGTGATGTCCTTGGTTAGCAGGAGGTATGCATTCCGTTTGTCGGGATGCTCGACGGCCACATACCATTTCACAGTAACACGCTCCGCAGTCTTGGATTTCGGCTCTGGTGCCATCTGGATTTTCATCCCGGCTTCCATCTCCAACCACTCCTTGGGTTTGACACTTTTCTGTTTACCTCCGGAAAATTCAGGCGAAGGAAGATCATCGAACTCCGGATCCTGGCCTTCCACTTTGTAAGATTGGGCATTCACCATGCCTACGAGTGCAAGACTCAATAATGAAGATGTTATAACTGGACAGAGAAATCTTAGGAATTTTTGCATAAAGTGGGGCTTTCCGAAGAAACTAGGAAATTACAGTTTGGTTTGGCCAGACAAAAGGCAGATTCGTGTAAATTTTTATTCATAAGCTCAAGGAATCAACTGCTTTGCAGACAAGCGATTGACTGTTGTGCGAGAGCAGCGTTTGACTACGGCGTGTCAGACGCAATTTTCAACTTCCCAGAATCCAGCCCGAAAGTCGTGGGCAGCTTCGGCGATCCCCTTTCACTCCGGACCTCAAGCCCCGCCCAGCTGGGCAACGAATGCGATATCGCCGAAATCCGTCTTGATATCTTTCACGACGAATTCAAGGAAAAGGGAGCCGCGTTGTGGCAGCACATCTCATCCTTTCCGTTGCTATTCACCGCGCGGCGTCACTCGGAAGGCTCACCTGTCGATTTGACGCCAGACGAGCGGACAGCCCTGTTGCGAAACTGCCTTGGAGACGCGGTCATCGTCGATATAGAGGTGTCGAGCATACCCGAGATGCATGACCTGATCTCTGAAATGAACGAGCGGGGTGTCCGCTGGATCGCTTCGTTTCATGACTTCGCAAAACTCCCGGACGCGAAGACACTGGCAGCAGCCGCAAGCCGCGCAAGGGATGCGGGGGCAGCCGTGTTCAAAGCAGCCGCACAGCTTAACACGATGGACGATCTTACCGCGCTCGCACATTTCCAGATCAGCGACCAAGGCATCCCGGTCTCGACGATGGGCATGGGAATACTAGCCCCTACCTCCAGGCTGCTATGTGCCCAGGCAGGCAGTGTGCTGAACTACGGCTTCATTGGAACGAAGGCAACCGCTCCCGGCCAATGGAGTGCCAAGCAACTCCGGGACGGCATCCGCACACTGAATTCCATTCCAAAGACCTGACCATATATGGAACACTTTTACACCCTTGAGAATCTTGAAGAAGCCACCGTTGGCAACAAGCCGGCCAGACTCGCGGTGATTGGTTGCCCGGTCGAACATTCAGCCTCGCCTCAGCTTCACCAACCCGTTCTCGATGCATTGGGAATCCATGCGTCCTATATCCGGCTGCAAGTCCGCCAAGGCGAGGTAACTCAGGCATTCGAAAAAATGCGTAAGCTCGGCTTCATCGGCTGCAATGTCACGGTTCCTCATAAATTCGATGCAATGGACTGCTGCACTGAAGTAGCGGAACAGGCCCGCATTCTCGGTGCTGTAAACACCGTCATTTTTTCGGGGAAAACGATCTCAGGTTTCAATTCCGATGGCCCGGGAATCGAAAGTGCCCTGGGAGACGCCTTTGGCCTGAAGCTCGCGGAATCCAATTGCGTAGTCATAGGCGCAGGTGGTGGTGCCGGACAGGCAATCGCCACCCAGTTCGCATTGGGAAATGCCCGTGAAATCACTTTGGTAAACCGGGATCAGAAAAAAATCATCAAGCTCGCCCAGAAACTGAAATCCATTTCTCCGGAAACCAAAATCCATTTTCTGGGATTCGATTCACCGGATTTGAAAGCAAGATGCCATGTGGCCGACCTGCTTCTGCAGACAACATCTCTCGGCCTCAGGAAGGATGATCCTCCGGTCATTCCAAGTGACTGCTTCACGGGAAAGCAATTCGTTTACGACACCATTTACCAACCTGTTGAAACCCCCTTTCTACGCGAAGCCGCACAAGCCGGATGCCAGGTTGAGAATGGCCTCAGCCTGCTCGTTCATCAGGCAGCCATCTCTTTTCAGGAATGGTTCCCAGACACGGATCCCCTACCCTTCATGCTGAAAGCAACAACAAACCGGTAATACCGATCCGCGCTCGAAATCAGTTCTCGAAAAGCCCGTATCGCAACTGCCCAACATCGTATCCGAGAGTTTTACTATCAATCCAGTGGCATCCCACCAGTTCATCCAACTTGAAAATGAACTCAGTCCCGGCGCTTTCTCTCTTGATCCTTACTCTCACCCGTACAAGCCTCTTCCCCTCCATAATCCCGAGTGAATTGGTGAAAAGCGCCTTGCCTTTTTCCTGATCCTTAAACGCGGCATCCAGGGTCAATCCCTCTTCACTACGGAGACTGATATCAAATTGGGGGAAATAAAGACTCTCTTTTTCCATCTCTGCCAAATCAAAACCAACAGGAAAAAAGGTAACCTTCAAAGCCTGGTTTCCGGAGTCCTCATCAATAGGGGTCCTCGTGGCAAGCAATCGGAACAAAGCGATGTCCGGCCCAGCCCCTTTGATGAATTCCTCCCAGGGAACGTCACTGTAGCGGACGAAATACTTCCAATCCAATTTCCACTCTCCCGATACCATCTTAAATATCGCGTCGGACTCCTTCCCCGCATCGTCTTTGAAACATATTTTTACCATACGTTCATCTCCAACCACTATGAAGTCCGCATCGACAGCCTCCAAGGAATCAGCACTAAAGTCAGGAAAAGTATTTCTCCCGAAAAAGTCTTTTATGGCATCCATATCCCTGCTGCCGGCGAAGGTATTAGCCGCCTTTTCAGAAAATTCTTTCGCTGTAAGAAACCCTGACAACGCCGCGCGGCATTCGGGAACCGCGGCAGCCAGTTCCGAAGCCTTCTTGTCCGCCACCAGCTTTGCCTCAGCACTCTTTCTGCCTGCTTCCTCAAGAGCCAGCTTGCGCCTGCTTTCTGAAAAAAAGTGATGGAGAAAAATCGCAACAAGCATGAGAAGCACCCAGGCCGATATGATTACTCGCCAGGATTTTGAACGGGATTTCCTCCGTGGTGATTTCGCCGGCTTCTTCACCTTGATCTTTGTATGGCTCTCATTCGGCACTACCTCGTCCTGCTCCAGAAATTCATTTACTAGCAACGGCCACAAACCCACCGAAGGATTCTGCTGGCAGCTTCCACAAACCCGCGAATCATTCCCGCCCAAGGTCGATTGAAAGAGTTTTCCGCACCTCCCGCAGTGATACCAAACTTCATTCCGATCAGCGGTCATAACATATTATTCGGTCAGCCAGCTCATGTTGACAAGATCCTTAACGAGCCATTGGGATGGAAGCGCGCCTTCCGGGCTTGCCTCCAATTCAACAACCATCTGGGCTTCGTCCTGCATTTCATCCGCGGAAATTCTTGCCTGGAACGGTTCAATCAGGCGCTTCTCAAGCTCAGTGTCCCGCTTGGTATATACCCAGATTGCTTCCGATGCATCAGGTGACATCAACCTGAAGGATCGATAGGTTTCCTCAGGAAGCGAAAACGTGTAGAAATTCGCTTGAGACAGCCACCCCCTTACTTCGGAAGCGTCAGCTTTTCCAGTCTTCAGCTCCGTAAAAGTGGCCGTACTATATTCTGTGGTAGCTTTCCAATCGATCTTCAGCTTGTCGCCTTCAAGCCTGAAATAGGCGGAAAATTTCTCAAAATCCTCTGTTAGCCCCCTAAGATTGCAGAAATGAAAATCTCCCGCGTCACTTACTACCCAGTTCAGAGGCGGCAGTGGAGTCCAGCCGGGGTTTGATCCGATAGGCTTGAAATGCTTTTCCACGAAAGGAAACTCTTCATCGGCATTCCAGATCAAGCCTTTCACTTCCTCAGCCTTTTCAGCTGCGGCGAATTCCGCATAGATCACAGAAGCCTCCTCTTCACGGTTCGTCACATTCTCCAAAAAATCCCCCTCCGCCTCGAAGTCAACCAACTCGTCCTCAAGCACAGCTGCCATTTTCGAGTAACCGAATTCATCAAAATTCGTCTTCTGCCTTCCCCTGACATAATAATTACCAAGTGCCATTAGAAGAAGTGCAAACAAAATACCCATCCCTGAAAAAACGATCCATTTCGCAGATTGCGTTTTATCACTCTTGCCCCACTCGCTCTTTTCCGCGGTCTGCCTCTCATGGCTGGAATGCGATTCCTCTGGCTCTTCCTCCCCGGATTCAGAAATCTCCGGCTCGAGGTTTGCCACTAGTTTTGGTTTCAGCGCACTGGCCAGTTGGACATGCGGAGTAAGTCGAGTGTCACCAGCACCCAACTCGACTACCTTGAATCGTTTTTTGTCCGTGGCTGGCGGAAGCACGATTCGCTTTTCATCCACCTCATTTTCTGACCCCTCCTCCTCTTCAGAGACAGTGTCCGAATCCACTCCCTCATCCCTTCCATCCGTTTTTCCGAGAACGGTTTCGCCAAAGTCCGTACTTTCATCACTTACGTCCTTCAGGGACGGTTCATGATGCGTGACCGCCAGTCCTTTGGAGACCTTTTTTCCCGGTAAGCCTGCGGTCGCTTTTGGCAGTTCATTCGACTTTTCGATCTCTTCCGGTTCGTCGGATACGTCCCAGTCATCATCTTCCGAAATCTCCGGAACATGATTGTTTGGATCTTCCATATCGGACTTCATACAACGGACTTCATACAATTCTTTGGGATCACGTCCCGGGGGTTTCTGAAAACCAAATTCGCATCAGTAACCGTGTGACAGTTTCGAGACCAGATTTTGGGCAGCCCGCTCGAAGGCGTCTGAAAGCGCGTTCTGCCTCGAAGTCTGAAGATTCGCCTCAGCAAAAAAATGGCTTCGCCCAGTGCTCTGACCTACGGCCAGGACTCTCCCCGGCACCTTTCCATCTATCAGTGACCAATCGATCCTTACAGAATCAATCAACTCATCAGCACTCCTGGTATCCACTGTGGAACTGCGTAGTTTGAAATAGGAAACGCTCACGATCTTCGCCTGCAGGATGGCATCGGCATTCGCCACGGTCTCCAGCCGGTATGTCCCTCCCGAGACAAGCGCTCCGGTCACCGCGGATGTAGCCAGCGCTTCCGCCCGCGGGTGGAACGTCTGGTTCTCAAGCACAGGCACCGCAATGGTTTTAACATTTGCCAGGGACGGTGGCTTTGCTCCTCCCAGCTGGTAGCCCGCGCAGGAACCCAGGAAGGCGGAAATCAGAACTGCTAGAAGAAGTTTCATGTGGGTTTTGTTCATCGAGATCTACTCACCCAGCTCCTTGAGACGCGCTTTTGCCTTGTCATGCGCAGCTCCATACTTCGTTTGTTTCAACACGTCGCGGTAGTAGACTTTCGCAGACTCGGTCTGTCCCGTCTTATCGTAAAATTCCGCCACTTCCAAGGAACGATTCACTTCGCGGCTCTCCACCTCCTTGAGCAGACGGCGGGCTTCGGCATTCTTCGCATGACCCGGATACTGGATCAGGTAATCGTTGAAAGCTTCCGCAGCCAGATCAAGTGTCGCTTGGTTCCTATTGCCATTGTCAGCCTCTTCCATCAGCACGACCCCCACTCGGAACAATGCGTCCGCCGCGTAAATGCTTTCCGGCTGATCACGAACCAGCTTCCTATAGGCCTTGATGGCCTCATTCGGCTTCTTCCTGCTGTGATAAAGCTCTCCCACAGTGAATTGTGCCTTGCCGGCAGTCTGGGAGCGGGGAGCGTTGTCACGGACTTTCCCCAGCATTTCCGCCACTTTGTCCGTAGCCAGCTTCGTTTTCAGCCCTGCGAAGGAATTCTTCACCTCGCCATCGGCAGCAGCCTGCGCCATCCGTGCCTGCCTATCCAATGCTTTCGAATACAATCCGCTCCCCTGGTAACGGGTTAAAAACTTCTGATACGCGTCAAATGACTTCAGCGTCTTCCCTTCCTCTTCCAAAAGTTCCGCTTCCCGGAATCTCGCTTTTGGTGCCGATTCAGCCATTGAATACCTGTCCGCCACCTTCTTGTAGGACTTGATCGCGGATGAACGCTTACCTTGCTCGTCCAGCGATTTGGCTTTGGCATAGAGCGCTTCTCCTTCTCCACCTGCCCCTTGGGCACTACCGGCAAGAATGGGTCTATCATCGTTGTTACCACAGGAAACAACAGCAAAAGTGCCGACTAAAATCGCGACACCTATGGGAAAACACTTCGTCATGTCGATAATCATAAGACCTTTGGCTCATCGGGAAAGAGGAAATTGCTCCGAAAAAACCATTGTCCTTCGATAGTCAGCTACCCAGCTCCTTGGCTCGTGCCGCGGCAGCCGAAACAGCTTCGATGAACGCCGACCTGACTCCGTTTTCCTCCAGCACTGCCAACCCCGCGATCGTCGTCCCGCCCGGCGATGTGACCATGTCTTTCAATACCGCCGGATGCAGACCGGTCTCCAAAACCATACCCGCGGCACCTGACACAGTCTGCGCAGCCAGCCGTATCGCGTCCGCACGCGGCAATCCCGCGGCAACACCACCATCCGCCAATGCCTCGATTACCATATAAATGTATGCCGGCCCGCTCCCCGAAACACCCGTCACCGCATCCATAAGCTTTTCAGGGACTTTCGACGCGATACCCACTGCACCCAGCAGCGCCTCGACAATCTCCCCGTCGCCCGCCACGCAACGGCTTCCCAGACAGTATCCGGCCGCTCCTTTGCCAATCAGCGCCGGTGTGTTCGGCATCGTCCTGACCACCCGGATTGCCTTCGGCGTACCCTTCTCCAAAACGGAAAGAGGCACACCAGCCGCCACCGAGATCATAAGCTTCCCCTCCTTCATCTTACTGAAGCCCGACAAAGCCTTGGAAATATCCTGTGGCTTAGTACAAAGCAAAATCACATCACTCCTCATCAGCAAATCCGCCAGATCACCGGTCACCTCTCCTCCGGTTTTCTTCGCAAACGCCTTCATCGACCCCTCGGAAACAGACGTCCCGATCACGTCCCCCGCTTTCACAACACCCGCGGCTATCGCTCCGCTCACCAAAGCCGTCCCCATCTTCCCGCAGCCAATAATTCCTAATTTCATCAACGCAGAAGTAATACGGTTCACCCGCCCATGCGAGCGTCATTTTCCTTGGAAATCCCCGGCACAAACCCATTCTCCACTCATGCCGAAATTGCTAGCAATCCTCCTCCTCACGGTCACATGCATTTGTGCCACCGCCCAGGAACCCACAACGGAAACAAAGATGCCCACCGTCGCCGATTGCATCCCGGCGCCTGTCGGAGCTCTTGGCACACCTGCGATTTTCCCTTTTCACAAAGGCCTCGTCACAGCCGTGACCGCATCCACGGGACTCGCCCAGACCCATACCGTGCAGGGGCTGAACCACCTCTACGGCGGCTGGGAATTCGAAGCCTCACGCCACTTTTGCGCCGCGATCAAGGAAGACCCGCGCTGCCTCATGGCACACTGGGGTCTGGTCATGTCATTGCTCACACCTTCCCCTGAGATCGACTCAGCACGGATCGCCACCGCCACCCGCATGCTGCAGTTGATCGAGGACGGCGCAGGCACTGACAAGGAACGCGGCTTCGCTTACGGACTCGTGAAATACATCGAGGAAGGCCCCGCGGGAGCAGCTGCCGCTTACAAGAAAGTCGCCGAAAAATTCCCT
>JBPOGC010000074.1:0-13560 GCA_051251795.1 Luteolibacter sp.
CCTAACAAAGCCAAAAGCCAGCTCATTTTCCGAATTTCAATATTGGACGTTCCTCCCCTCTTGTTCATCTTCCCCGTATGATTCTTCCCATCGTCCAATACGGCGATCCCATTCTCCGCCAGCAATGTCATCCTGTGGAAACCATCGACACAGAGCTCCACACCCTTGTCGAGAACATGATAGAAACCATGGTCGATGCCGAAGGCGTCGGTCTTGCCGCACCCCAGATCGGCATGGATCTCCAGCTCGCCATAGTGGATGTCTCTCACGACCCGGAGTGCATATCCTATCTCACTGTGAATGGGAAAGCCGCCGAGCTCTCCGATATCATGCCCCTCGTCTTCATCAACCCGAAGCTGGAGTTCGGCCAGGAAAAGGAATTCGACCTCGAGGGCTGCCTGAGTATCGAGGGCATCCGCTCGGAAGTCCGTCGCCCTGCGGAAGTCAAAGCCACCCTCCCCCAGCTCGACGGCTCCACACTCGTCATCGAGACCGACGGACTCCTTTCACGTGCCATCCAGCACGAGACCGATCACCTCAACGGCATCCTCTTCACCGACCGCCTCACAGCCGTAGGGAAGGTCACGGTAAAGAACCGTTTGAAAAGACTCCTTCCTCGAAAATGAAGCGCCGAAAATTCGCGGACTTGAAAAGTTTTATAAAACTTTGGCCTTTAGGGCTGGACATTACGGAAAGTTAAACCTTTTATCGTTGTAGAGTTACACCATACCTCAACCCCTGAAACTATGAGTACGAATCGCGGCATCTTTGAGAATTTTCATAATAAATCAAATGAAGGGACATCCCCCTTTGCAATAGCAGCAGAGCCGGCGGCTGAGAAGCCCGAGGCCGCAGCCCCCCCTGCCAGCCCGTTTGCCATCGCCCCTAGCGAGGAAGCGAAAAAGCCATCCCCCTTTTCAGTTGTGAGCGAAGAAACCGAAAAAGAAGTCCCGCGCATCCCGAACCGCCGCAAGACCGAAGAATCCCCTTTCCAAATGTCCGAGCCAAAGGAATTCGGCTTCGAGGCAACACCTGCTGCTGCTCCAACACCTCCACAACAGCCGGCAGCATCCGCTCCCGCTATGAAAGCCAGCCCTTTTGAGGTCGCAGCACCTGTCGCGATTGCAGCCGCAGCACCGGCAGCCACTCCTCAGCCTGCAGCAGCCAGCCCGTTCTCCGCAGGTTGGCCGGAAGCAGAGGCAAACCCGCAACCAGCTGCACCAGCACCGGCCGCACCTGTTGCTCCCGTTCAAGCCTTCGCACCAGCTCCCGCCCCTGCTTTCCAAGAGCCCGCGCCAGTTTCCACATCAGCACCTGCACCTTTGAGTTCTTCAAATTCCGATTCCTTTGAGATCAAGCAACTCGAACTCCGCGCCATCTTCGGAGTCGACCGTGAAATGACCAAAGACGAAATCCTCCAGCGCGCCCGCTCCCTCCCGGGCATCCGCGAGATCGCCCGCGTAAAAGAGTCGGACATCAATGCAGTGGACGCCCTCAAAACAGTCGTCTCAAATCTCGGCTTCGGCAGCAGCCCGATCAAACTCTATTGTGGTTCGGTTCCGATCGAGTTCATCCGCGAAGGCAAATCCCTCCTCGCCGTCCAGACCGATGGCGGCTTCGCCCCAGGCGTAAAAGAGACCCTCATGCTAGTAGCCCGCGAGCTGAACAAGTAATTCGCAAAGCACTTCACAAAACCGCTGGAACACCTAGTTCCAGCGGTTTTTTTATGTCCAAAATACGACTTTCCCGTCGAAACCCCGGCAAACCAACCGCACATTCAAAACAAACTCTCCGCCACCACCCTCACCTCCACGAAAGGCACATCCGCCAGCATCCCATACGCATCATGCCGGTAAAGCCTCGCCCGCATCGTCGCCGGACTCGACATCCCGCACAAGAACCTCGCCATCTGCCGCGCCGTGCCTAGCGAAGCATTCTTCTCCCGCACCAGCGCCCGGATCTCCTCCAGCTCCTCCACGGAAACCTCCCTCACCCTCCCCCTCTTCAGTGCCACCGGCACAACACCACGGCACCGGTCACAATGCCCGCAAGGCTCCTCCATTTTCTCGCCAAAATGTTTTAATAAAGCCGCCGTCAGACACCCCTTCCCGGAGGAAAGCCGCAACACCTGCTCCAATCGCTTCAGCTCCCCCTCCTCCCGTTTCTGGAAAACCTCCGCCATCCCCTCGGCCACCTCCCGTACATCCGTCACCTCCCTCTTCATCCGGAACGCTTGCCGCCAACCGGATAGTTTCAGAACCACATCCCCCCCCGCCTCCAGATCACTCATCATCGCCCTCACCCGCTCCACCTTCACACCCAGCCTCTCCGCCACATCCCCCGTCTTCACCGCCAGCCACTTCCACTCCGCATCCAGCTCCGCAAAAATCCCTTTCAGCAGCTTCTTCTCCCCCGCGCCACGCCCCGCCAGAACCCGCTCAAACGGCTGCAATAGCTTCACCTTGCAAGTCTCGAAAAAATTCCCCCTCGCCTCCAGCACCCCCTCCATTTCCAGATACGCCAGCATCGTGGAAACCACCGTCTGCCGCACATCACAAGTCGTCGCCAGATCATAAAGCGAGACATCAAAATCCCCCCGGAAACACAGCACCCGCTCCAACACATTCCGCACCCCAGCCCTCCCCGGCGTGTCCGAGAAAATGAAATTCTCCAGCACCGTCCTGTCCGCTCCACACGCCAGCCACTCGCATACCGCCGCCTTTCCATCCCTACCGGCACGGCCTATCTCCTGCGTATATCCCTCCAGACTCTTCGGCATATTGTAGTGCACCACCGCCCGGATGTTCGCCTTATCCACCCCCATCCCAAACGCGATCGTCGCTACCACCACCTCAATCCCCCCACCCATAAATTCCTCCTGAATCTCCCTCCGCAAATCCGACCTCAACCCCGCGTGATACGCCCGTGCATTCACCCCGTTTTTCGCCAAAAACGTCGCCACCTCCTCCGCCGTCTCCTGCCGCGTCACATACACAATCGCCAGCCTCCCATAACCCTTCAGCCTCTCCAACAAAAGCCCCTTCCGCTCCCCCTCCTCACAGGGAGTCACCCGCAGATCCAGATTCTTCCGGTGAAAGCTCAGCTTCACCACATCCGCCTTCGCCACCCGGAACTGCCGCCGGATATCCGCCTCCACCTTTGGCGTGGCAGTCGCCGTAAGAGCCAGGATCCGCCCCACCTTCAGCCGCTTGCAAATCCTCGCAAGCTTCAGATAATCCGGGCGGAAATTGTGCCCCCACTCGGAAATGCAATGCGCCTCATCCACCGCGATCATCGACAGCTCCACCCCCTTCAACAGCTTCTGAAACTCCCCATTTCCCAGCTTCTCCGGGGAAACATAAAGCAGCTTCCACTCCCCCCGCACCAACCCATCCACCACCCGCCTGTACTCCTCCGCACCCAAAGTGGAATCCAGCCTCGCCGCCGCCACCCCCTTCGCCACCAACCCGTCCACCTGATCCTTCATCAACGCCAGCAACGGCGAGACCACCAGCGCCGTCCCCTCCAGCAGCAACGCCGGCAACTGATAGCAAAGCGACTTCCCGCCCCCCGTAGGGAAAATCGCCAACGCAGCCCTCCCCTCCATCAGCACCGAGACCACCTCCTCCTGCCCACCCCGCAATCCCTCGAACCCGAACACATCTCTCAGCACCTCCTTCACATCACGAGTCTCCTCACCCCAAAAAGAAAACACAACCCTAGGAAAGGAACCGCGACTATGAAGTCGCGACAACCACAGCCCAATCCCTCATACCAAAATCACATCCCTTGCTAGATCCCTCAACAGCTCTACGTAGTAAAAAGCACCATGAAAACATTCTTACTCCTCATTCTGCTTACCACCTGCGTCACATTCGCACAGGCAGGCGAGGAAAAGGTAGCCACCGAGATGGCCACCGCCGCCACCGCGTTTCTCACCTCACTGGATAAAACCCAGATCACCAAGGCACACATCCCCTTCGTCTCAGAAGAGCGCGAAAACTGGGGCTACGTCCCCCGCGCCCGAAACGGCCTCCCCCTCAGCGAACTCACAGCCCCCCAGCACGCCCTCGTAAATGACCTCCTGAAATCCGCCCTCAGCGAGACCGGCCTGCACAAAACCAACACCATCATCGCCCTCGAGGCCCTCCTGCGCGAAATCGAAAAACGCCCCGCCCTCCGAGATCCCGGCGCATACTTTACCACCATCTTCGGCAACCCCGCGCCAACCGGCACTTGGGGATGGCGCTTCGAGGGCCATCACATTTCCCTGAACTACACCATCGTCGATGGAAAGCCCGCCTCTCTCACCCCCTCCTTCTTCGCCGCAAACCCCGCTGAAGTCACCACCCCCGGCAACCTCAAAGGCACCCGCCTCCTCGCCGCGGAGGAAGACCTCGCCCGCGCCCTCGCCATCACCCTCATGGAAAACGGAAAAGAAATCATCTATTCTGAAAAACCACCCCGTGAGATCCTCACCGGCCAGAAACGCAAAGCCACACAGCTCAAACCCGTAGGCGTCCCCGCCAGCGAAATGACCCCCGCCCAGCAACAGGCACTCTTCACTCTCATCGCAGAGTTTGCCGAGCGCCACCGCAAAGAGCTTTCCAATGCCACCATGGAAAAGATCAAAGCCGACCTTGGGAACCTCCGTTTCGCATGGACTGGCAGCCTCGAGCCAAAGAAACCGTTCTATTACCGCATCCAATCTACTACATTCCTAGTGGAAGTTGCCAACGTCCAGAACAGCGGAAACCACATCCACGCCGTCTGGCGCGATACTGAAAACGACTTCGCCCACGACGTCCTTGCCGATCACATAAAAATCGAGCATTAGTAGGCGTGTACTCCGACCTGAAATTTCTCCAGAACCCACCCCCCGCCACCCTCCCGAATCTCTGGGAACACACCCCTGGCAAATACCTCGCGTGGAATGAATACGGAGACCCGCACGGCACCCCCGTCCTCTACTACCACGGCTGGCCATCCTCCCGCTTGCAGGCACGCCTGGCTCACCACCTTGCCGCGGATAGAAACCTCCGCCTCATCGCCATGGACAGACCCGGCATGGGCAGATCCACCCTCATCCCGGATCGCCACCTGAATGACTGGCCAGCCCTCATGGAAGCATTCGCAGACCACCTCGGACTGGAAAAATTCGGCCAGCTGGGCATCTCCGGCGGCGGCCCCTACGTCCTCGCCTGCGCCGCGAAAATCCCCCACCGCCTCACCGGCTCCGCCGTCCTCGCAGGCATGGTTCCCATTCCCCTCACCACGCTCGGCACCGGCGGCCTGCACCCGCTCTACCGCGCCATGATCCCCTTCCGGAAATCACCCTCCGCCATCTTCAGCGGCCTCTTCGGCATCGCCTCCGCCGCCACCCGCACCAGCCCTCACAAGCTCCCCATCTCACTCATGGTCCGCACCCTTGCGGAACAGGACCGCATCCTCCTCCACCACAGCCCGGACATCTGGGAAGTCGCCACCACCAGCTTCTCGGAAGGCGTGACCTCCGGCGGAAAAGGCATCATGACCGATGCGGAAATCTACTTCCAGAAACCCGATTTCAACCCCACCGAAATCACCCACCCCATCCATTACTGGCACGGCGGCGACGACAAAAACATCCCCCAGAACCTCGTCGAGGATCTCACAAAATCAATGCCCCACGCCCACCTGGAAACCACCCCGGAACTCGGCCACTTCTCCCTCGCCATCCACCGTGCCTCACACGCCCTGGATTACATAAAGAGCCAACAATAATGGAGAGCCGGTCTTCGGCCGGCTTCTTTCCTCATCCACAGCAAGCCGGCCGAAGACCGGCTCTCCAATATTCACCATGCCAGAGTTCTATAACGACCTAGTTCCCAAGCGAATCACCACCCACAACCTTCCCCACTGGCAGCAAGACGAAGCATGGCTCTTCGTAACCTGGCGCCTCTCCGACTCCCTCCCCCAGACAAAACTCAAACAGTGGAAAACTGAAAAAGAACTCTTCTTCAAAAAACCACCCGCAACCATGGGACGAAGAAACACACATCTCCTACCGCAAGAAGTTCACCGACGAAATCGAGCGTCACCTAGACCTGGGCGTCGGTGCCTGTCATTTGAAACAGTCCGCGATCCGCGACATTGTATCCTCCTCCCTACACCACTTTGACAACGACCGCTACCTTATCGAAAGCTACATAATCATGCCCAACCACGTGCACCTTCTCTTCCGGCTCAACCCACCAAACCTCTTACCAAACATCATGATGAGCATAAAGTCCCACACCGCGAAACTCATCAACAAACACCTCAACCGCAAAGGCTCATTCTGGCAGCGCGACTACCACGACCGCCTCATCCGCTCCACAAAGCATTTCAACTGGGCAAAACTTACATCGCAAAAAATCCCAGAAACCTCCCACCAAACACCTTCACCCTCTACCAACGGCAACAATAATGGAGAGCCGGTCTTTGGCCGGCTTCTTTCCTCATCCACAGCAAGCCGGCCAAAGACCGGCTCTCCATCATTCAAATGACCCTCCCTACCACACCATCCGAAGAAGAAGACTGGGTCTGCATAGGCACCTACCCATCTCTCGACGATGCCTGTGACCACGCACTCGTCGCACTTGCCATGCGTCAGGCCATCCGCATCAATCACGGAGCCATGCCTGGCGACTTCGATCTGCTTGCGGAACCGCACATCGCCCAAAAACTCACAACCGAGCTACAGGAATACACCGCAGAATCGCATCAAGAACCAGTCGTTCCCTCCACCTGGAAAAAGCACCCCACCGGCTGGCCATACATCCTCGCCTGGATCACCACACTCATCATTGTCTTCAATCGCCAGATCCTGGACTCAAGCATCTCAGAAAAGTACGCCTCCTCTAGTATTTCCCTCATCAGGGATCATGAGTTCTGGCGACCCTTCACCGCACTCTTCCTCCACGCGGACGCCCAGCATATCTTCGGAAACCTCGCCACCGGCACAATCTTTGCGGCACTGGTCTCAAAATCCATCGGCCCGCTCAAAGCCTGGGCACTCATTCTCCTTTCCGGCACCCTTGGCAACGCCATCACCTCCCTGGCAACCTACCCGGAAAGCTTCGTTTCCCTGGGCGCGTCCACCGCCGTCTTCGGCGCGCTCGGCATCCTCTCCGGCACCGGCCTCATTGAGAACATCCGGGAAAACATCGCCCACCCCTGGATCCGAACGCTCGCCCCATTGCTGGCTGGCTTCGTCCTCCTCGGCTGGCTCGGCGGCGCGGCCCCCGGTTCCAATACCGACGTTTTTGGCCACGTCTTCGGCTTCGCCGCCGGTGTTATCTGCGGAGCCACCTGCCGTTTCCTGGAAAAACCGGCGACTTCGAGCGATCCAATTTAAAGAAACTTCCCTTTTCCGTTGCCCCATCTCCCCGGTTTGTTAGCTTCCCAGCGTTTTGCTGGGAAAAGATATGAGCACTCCTTTAGAGATTCCTGTTCTTGTGCTAAACCGGTTCTGGCAACCGGTGCATACCTGCTCCGCCAGACGTGCCGTCCATCTTCTCTGTCTCGGCCATGCCCATGTCGTCCAGGTGGAGGGTGAGGAAAAATTCACCACACACGATCTCGGCTCATGGATCGGCTACTCAAAAGGCATCGTCCAAGGCGAAGTGATCCATAGCGTAAAGCTCGCCCTGAAAGTCCCGAAAATCATCGTCCTGGCCATTTACGACCGCCTCCCGCGCCTGGAAGTAAAGTTCACCCGGCGCAACGTCTTCATGCGGGACAACTTCACCTGCCAGTATTGCGTCAAGGTTTTGCCGGAAGCAAAACTCAATCTCGACCACGTCATTCCGCGTGACAAAGGCGGCAAGACCACCTGGGACAATATCGTCACCTCCTGCGTGAAGTGCAATACACGCAAATCAAACATGCTGCCCCACGAAGCGCACATGTATCCCAAGAACAAACCCTTCGCCCCACGCTGGCGCCCCCTCTATGGCCTCCAGGAAAACGGCCTTGGCGATGAAAGCTGGGAGCACTTCCTCCATTCCACAAAAAAGGAATCCAAGAAATACGCCTGAGGATCCTCCTTTCGTCCCAGTTGCGAAAAACAATAGCGGCAAGCGATCTGCAATGCCGGATCATGTGAAACCCCTTTCCATCGCCGTCCATCCCCACCTCCGGGTTTTGTAAAAGTTACTTCCGTATAAATCCTTTGCGTGTGGCAGCCCGCGCGCTAATTAGAACGACACATGTCGCCCCTGCTTTACCTCACACTCATTCTCGCGCTCGGAGTTGCCGCCCAATGGCTTGCCTGGAAGTTCAAACTCCCGTCCATTCTCCTGCTCCTCGGCTTCGGCTTTGCTCTCGGCCAGTTTTCCGGCGTCCGCATTGATGATTTCCTAGCTACAGGTGGCGAACATGGCAGCCCGCTCCTTTCCGCCGTGGGACTTCTTGTCGCCATCATCCTTTTCGAGGGTGGCCTGACCCTGAAGTTCCGCGAGCTGAAAGAATCCGGTCTGCCCATCCTTCGGCTCTGCACCGTCACAGTCATCGTCTCAATGGCGCTCACCACCGCCTTCATGGTCTACGCGCTGGACTATGACATCCGCCTCGCCGCCCTCATCGGCTGCATCCTTACCGTCACCGGCCCGACAGTGATCGCCCCCCTGCTGCGCCACGTGAATCCGACCCGGAAAATGTCCTCAATCGTGAAATGGGAAGGCATCGTCGTAGACCCCATCGGCGCCATCCTCGCCGTTCTGGTTTTCAAAGTCGCCATAGCCAGCGACATGCAGACCGCACAGGTGGATCTGATCAAAGCCCTCGGCGTCATGCTCGCCGTGGGCGTCCTTGGTGCGCTCGTTTTGGCAAAAGCAGTGGAAATCCTCCTGCGCAAGCACCTCGTCCCGGATTTCCTTCAGCCCGTCTTCCTCCTCGGAGTCGTCGCCGTGGCCTTCACCGCGTCCAACTACGTGGAAAAAGAAGCCGGCCTGCTCACAGTCACCGTCCTCGGCATCGCCCTGGCAAACCAGCGCTCCGTTTCCGTAAAGCACATCCTCGAGTTCAAGGAGAACCTCCGCATCCTCATCATCTCCATCCTCTTCATCATCCTCTCCGGCCGGATCTCCGCCCAGGAACTCAGCGGTGCTCTGGTAAAAGGGCTCTATCTTCTGGCATTCCTCGTCCTCATCGGCAGACCGGTATCCGTTTTCCTCGGCCTCATGTTTTCCCAGAAGACCACGCGCAAGGAACGCACCTTCCTCGCATTCCTCGCGCCACGCGGCATCGTGGCAGCAGCCGTCACCGCCATCTTCGCGCTGGAGTTTGAGGAAATGGCGAACCAAGGCCACTTTGGCGCGGATCTTTCCCCACTCATCCTGGAGCAGACACGCGAGCTCGTGGCACTGGTGTTCCTCATCATCGTCGGCACGGTGATGATCTATGGCCTCGCAGCCTCACCACTGGCAAAACGCCTTGGTCTCGCCGCGAAAAACGCCAGTGGCATCCTCTTCGCAGGAGCGGATCCATGGGCACGCAAGGCCGCCGCCATCCTCCACGAAGACGGCCACCGCGTCCTGCTTCTCGATACAAACTACAACAATGTCTCCAGCTCGAAAATGCTCGGACTTGAGGCACAGCGCGCCAACATCCTCTCGGAATTCGCCGAAGAAGAGCTTGATCTCAACGGCCTCGGCTCCCTGGTCGCCGGCACGCCCAATGACGAGGTGAACTCCATCGCAGCACAGCGCTTCATCCACCAGTTCAGCCGCGCGGGCGTCTGGCAGCTCACCCCTGCGGACCGCGAGAAGCATCACAAAAAAGGCATTTCCCATGAGATCCGCAGCCAGATGCTTTTCAATAACTGCCCGGATCACGCCATGCTTTCCAAACTCGTCGCCGAAGGTGCAGAGATGAAGAGATCGCAGATGACGGAAGTATTCACCTACGAGAATTTCATGGAAACCTACCCCAGCTGCATCGTCATGTTCCTCTCGGACTCCAAAGGCCTCCGCCCCGCCCCCACCGATCTGGAAGAGGTCCCGGAAGGCACCACAATCTATGCTCTCATTCCCTCTGACGAATTGCCGGACGTAGTTTGATCTTCTGCAAACAAACTTCGTGATTCAACGAATGAACATCCCCAAAGCCATCCTCTCCGGTGCCCGCCCAAAGACACTTGCCGCTGGTATCGTGCCAGTCTGGGTGGGCGGAGTTCTCGCATGGAAGCTCTCCGGCAGCTTCGACTGGTGGCTCTGGATCTGCACACTCGCCAGCGCCCTTTGCATACAGATCGCGACGAATTTCTTCAACGATGCCATCGATGGAAAAAACGGAGCCGATGGAACAACACGCACCGGCCCGCGCCGCCTCACAGGCACCGGCGATATCAGCTTCAAAAGCGTTATCACCCTCGGCCTCGTATTCCTGGCCGGAGCCGCGTTCTTCGGAGTCTTTCTCGTCCTCGCGCGCGGCTGGCCTATCCTCGCCATCGGCATTCCCTCCCTCTTTCTCGCCTACGGTTACACCGGCGGCCCCTTTCCCCTTGCCTACCGGGGTATGGGGGAAATTTTCGTCATCCTCTTCTTCGGCTTCATCGCTGTTACGGGCACGGTGTTTGTCCAGACAGGAACCTGGCCGCCGGAGGCCATCCTGCTCGGTGCGCAGATCGGTCTGCTTTCCGCTGTGCTCATTTCCATAAACAACTTCCGCGACAGGGAGGGAGACGCCCTCGTCAGCAAGCGCACCCTGGCAGTGAAATTCGGCCCCAAAGTCGCCGCAGGAATCATCTGGCTGGAGATCAAGATCGCCGCCTTTCTCGGGGTCGTCTGGTTGATACAAGGCTATCCATTGTTTGGCTTGGCCAGCATGCCAGTCCTCGCCATCGGAATGCGTATCATATGGGGTGTGCTGACACTCCCCGCCGGGAAGCAGATGAACAGGCTCCTCGCAATGGGCGCGCTTGAACTGGTGCTTTTCGCAGCAGTGTTTCATGCCGTCGCTTGGATTTTCTAACTCAAGGGAAAACCGTATCCGGATGAACAGTGCGAGTTCTTTCAGCGGTTACCCTGAATAGCACCTCGCACTACGAACGGAAAAGCGCATTTCTACCCATGGTTATCCTTATGGAAGCAGGTTTTTCATTCGCACTTTGGCGCGGTGATGGCTTAGCTGGTGGTGGATGAAATGGTTTTTTCGATTGGCATATAAGACGGAGGTGGGGGAGTCGCTTTGGCTTGAGATGAGCTTGAGATCGGAGGGCAGCGTGACGAAACAGCTGGTGCCGATGAAGTGGCGGGATGCGGGGCATTGGGAAGTGGAGATTTCCGTGGATGCCTCGCAGGGAACGAGATTGGAATACGAATACATCTACCGGAACGGGGAGACGGAAGTGAAGGAATGGGGTGGCGCGCGGGTAGTGGATTTTTCAAACAACCACTACGAAAAGATTCTTTTTTCCGATGACTGGCGCTCGGCAGGCTCGGTGGACCGGGTTTACGAGGGGAAAGTGTTTGCCGCAGTTGAGAAGGGCAAGCCGGGGGTGGCGAAGGTTTCCGGGAAACCGGATGGGAACCATGAGCTGAGCCTTTTCATGACACGGCTCCCGGCGGGGATGGTGCCCTGCGTGATGGGGGGGCTGGATGCTTTGGGTGAATGGGCTTACGAAAAGGCCATGCCCTTGGCTGACTGCGGAGAGAACCTTTGGAAACTCCGCCTGGATCTACCTATGGACTACGAGGTTTCCTACAAATACGGGCTCTATGATCCATCTTTGAAAAAAGCGGTGAAGCTGGAGGACGGTGAAAACCGCAGGCTCCGGGCGCGCGACGGGATGGATTTCGTACAGGTGGCTGATGAAAATTTCCGCAGGAGCGCTGATATGAAATTCCGCGCCGCGGGTGTGGCGATCCCTGTTTTTTCCCTGCGCAGTGAAATAGGCGGCGGGGTCGGCGAGTTCGCGGATCTGAAAGGCATGGCGGACTGGGCGAAATCCGCCGGGCTGAAAATGCTCCAGATCCTGCCCATCAATGACACGACATCCTCGCGGACATGGACGGACAGCTATCCCTATTCCGCGATCAGCGTCAACGCCCTCCACCCCATCTACATGCGGCTGGATGCGATGACCTATCCCCTGCAGGACGAGGTGGTCTTTGCCGCCGAAAAGGCACGCCTCAATTCCCTGAAGCAACTGGACTACGAGGAAGTCATGGAAGTGAAATGGCGGCTGACTCGCGAGGTTTTCGATAAAAACCACGACGTCATCATCAAGGACACGGCGTTCATGGATTTCCTGAAAAGCAACTGGAACTGGGTGCTGGACTACGGTGTCTTTTGCGTGAAGCGCGATGAATTCGGCACGGCGGAATTCGCAAAATGGGGGGAATGGGCCGTCTATGACTCCAAGACAGCCGAAGCCCTCGCGATCAGCACGGATGTCCTCTACCATGTCTGGCTGCAGTACGAGCTGGATCTGCAACTGGCGGACGCCGTCTCCTACATGCACTCGGCGGGCGTGGCTCTGAAGGGCGACCTTCCCATCGGCATCGACAGGGATTCCGTGGACGCATGGGTGGCTCCACACCTGTTCCGCATGGACAGGCAGACCGGCGCACCTCCCGATCTTTTCGCAAAAAAGGGGCAGAACTGGGGCTTTCCCACCTACAACTGGGAGGAAATGGCGAAGGACGGCTATGCCTGGTGGCGGGCGCGTTTCGAAAAACTCAGCCGATACTTCGATGCCTACCGTATCGACCACATCCTCGGGTTTTTCCGCATCTGGCAGGTGCCCGCGCAGCACATCGATGGGATCATGGGCTGGTTCGAGCCCGCACTGCCGGTGAAGCTGGAGGAATTCGCGGAGCGAGGAGTGGAGTTTGACTACGATCGCTTCTGCAAACCATTCATCCGCGATTCCGGTCTCAAGGAAACCTTCGGAAAATTCGCAGACGGAGTCAGGCGCGACTTCCTGGTCGATCTGGGGCTGGGCTGCTTCTCTCTGAAAGAAGAATTTTCTTCACAGCGCAGCATACGGGAGTTTTTCGCAAAGCTGGGAGAAGGCGACTGGGCAAATCAGGAGTGGATTCGCGATGCGCTGGAAAACCTGGTGACAGAAGTGTTGTTCTTCGAGGTAGGGGGATCTGGTGAGACATTGTTTCACCCGCGTATGTCGATGGTGGACACCCTCTCCTTCCAGGATCTCAACCCCGATACACAAGGCAAGCTACAGGCGATCTACACAGACTACTTCTACCTGCGCCAGGAGGGGTTCTGGAAAGCCAACGCCTATGCGAAACTCCCCGCCATGCGTGTGGCGAGCGACATGCTCCTCTGCGGCGAGGATCTGGGCATGGTGCCCGCCTGCGTCCCCGGCGTGATGGCAGACATGGGAATGCTCTCGCTGGAAATCCAACGCTGGCCAAAATCCGGCGACTCGGAATTTTTCAATCCCACCCACTCGCCCTACATGAGCGTGGTCAGCACCGGGACTCACGATATGGAAACCCTGCGGAGCTGGTGGCGCGCGGACGAGACCCGGCGGGCAAAATTTGCCTGGGAGCTCTTCGGCGTAGGCTTTCC
>JBPOGC010000075.1:0-13542 GCA_051251795.1 Luteolibacter sp.
ATTCTTTGTCTGTCCTGTAAGCCTAAGCTAAATACAAATCCCCTTTCAAGCCTAGGAAATCAGAACAACATTCGGCAGTTGGCCGTCAGCTGCGAACTACCAGAAGGCAGACGGAGATTCGGAAGCTTTTTGAATCTCCCCATCATTGCTACTTCTTCTTTTTTGAGCCGTGTCCGCCCATAAATTCAGATTTCCCCCGGCCTTTTTCCTCATCAGAAAGCTTTGCCCAGTCCTGCGCTTCGTTGCTTAGGATCGGCACTTCGGGGAAAAGTGTTCCGGTCGGACGTTGCCCTGAACCTCGCTCGCCAAATTCACCGAGCTCCTCGCGTGTTTTCTCGGCCAAAGCCATCATTTCAGCAACTCGCTCCGGGTGCTGGGCGGCCACGTCATTTTTCTCAGGAATATCTTCCACAAGGTTGTAGAGCCGCGGTGATTCGATCGGCTTGGACTTTCCGGCCTTAATGTCCCACCACGGCATCTGTTCCTTGGTGCGCGGCAGATGAAGCTTCCAGTCACCCACTCTTACTGCCTGAAGGTTTTCGCAGTTGTAGTAGTAAAAGGGCTGATCTTCCGAGCGTGCAAGCTTCCCGCCATCGAACAGCGGGGTGAGGCTGACACCATCATATTTACGATCTGCGGGTAGCTGCTCTCCAATCAACTCGCTGAGCGTTGGGAACAAATCCATGGCGAACACGGGAACATCCGACTCTGCTGGCTGGATTTCCCCTTTCCAATACATGATGAAAGGCACCCTATGACCACCTTCCATCGAGACGTATTTCGTTCCACTGTAGGGCTTGGAGTATTCAGCGGAAGTGGGGCCGTTATCAGAACTGAAGATCACCAGGGTATTTTCGAGAATACCGTTTTCCTCCAGCGCGTCGAGAATTTGACCAATACCCCAATCGGCTTCCTCAATTATATCGCCACGTACGCCGTCCTTGGACTTACCCCTGAATGCGGCGCTGGGCTTGTACGGCGTGTGCGGGTAATTGTGTGCGAAGTAGATGAAGAAAGGCTCGTCTTTGAAATCTTGGATGTTTTTTACAACGCGTTCGGCGTAGAGACGGTTCAGCTTCTCCAAAGGAGTCTTCTGATAGACCAATTCCTTTTCGTCATAGAGGCGCTGGTCATGGCTCATGTTTTCTGGAGCGCCGTAGTAGTGGTCGAATCCCTGATTCCAGTAGAGAAACGGCTCCTGCATGCCCAGATGCCATTTCCCGATCATAGCCGTAATGTAACCCTTCTTTTTAAACTGCTCGGCAATAGTGGTCTCATCCGGGTTCAGTCCCAGGAACCAATGCGCCTCACGCTTCGGGTTGATCCCCATGTAGAGACCCGCGCGCTGCGGGTAGGCTCCTGTCAGGAAAGCAGCACGAGAAGGAGAGCAAATGGATGCCGCGGCATGAAAATCGGTGAACCTCATTCCCTCCGCCGCCATGCGGTCGATGTTCGGCGTATTCACCTTCGTCGCGCCATAGCAGCTGACATCACTGTAGCCCATGTCATCCATCAGGATGAAAATCACATTCGGGCGCGTGGCCTCAGCGAAAGCGGAATACACCATCGACAGGCTGGTCATCGCTCCGGCCAACATGAGGGAAATTTTGCGCTTCGTCTTCATGTTAATAGTCATGTGCTACGGAAACCAACTTCAGAGACCGCTGATCTGCTGTTTTTTGTTAGAAACTTTTCTCAATCCTTGTCCTGAGCGTTTACCAAGCCGTGGGGACGCTGGTCAGAGCCGATGACATCCACATCACCGAGCTCATTTCGCACACGCTCCGCTTCTTTCTTCAGATCAGCCGCCACTTCCGGATGCTGGGAAATAACATTCTTTTTCTCACCCACATCATTTTTCATATCAAACAATAACGGCTTTTTCAGAGAGATGTAAGGCTTGCGAGGTGCATTACTTTTCCTCGCCCAATACGGTTGATCCTTAACCGTCCGGGGCAACTGGAGCTTCCACTTCTCATTCCGGACACCCTGCAGATTCAGCCCATTGTAATAGTAGAAATACTCGTGAGGACTTTGCTCGGACTTTCCTATTAGCAGATCGATGATATTTTTCCCGTCAATCGCCCGGTCAGCAGGCAATAAAGCGCCCGCCAGATCGCTGAACAGCGGCAACAGATCCATACTGGTGATCATTACATCAGAAACCTGCCCCGCAGAAATATACCCCGGCCAGTGGAAAATACCCGGCACGCGGTGACCGCCTTCCATCGTGACATACTTGCCCCCGGTAAAAGGCTTCGCCGAACCGAATCTGGCCGGGCCGTTGTCAGACAAAAAAACGATAAGCGTATTGTCCGCCAAGCCAGCCTCCTCCACCGCTGCCCGCACTTGACCCACACTATCATCCAGCTCCAGTAGAAAATCGCCAAACTCCCCTGCCTCTTTCCCCGCAGTGCCTTTGAACCGCTTGTTGGGCAAAATCGGATTGTGAGCGATGTGGTGCGAGAAGTAGATAAAGAATGGCTGCTCATGCTCCCCCTTGATAAAATCCACAACCTCATCGGTATAGAGCTTAGTAACCTGCGTGAACGGGATATCTACTCTGACTGGTTCCCGGTTCCGATAAATCGTTCGTTCATCAACCCGCTTCTTTTCTGTGATGAAATTGCCATGCAAGCCCAGATAGTCATCGAAACCCGCATCAAGTGGATGCGAGCCCTCCACATGAAAGCCGAGATGCCATTTCCCGACCATCTTCGTGTAGTAGCCAGCGGACTTGAGCAGCTCGGGCATGATCACCTCTTCCGGAGCGATTCCATACTTCACGTATTTCTCCGTCGGATGCCGGGAAATGGGATGTCCGGCGCGCATCGGATAGCGCCCGGTCATAAGCGCCGCCCGCGAAGGCCCACACACATTGGCTCCTACTAGACAATCCGTAGATCGGAATCCGTCACTTGCCAGCCTGTCGATTTCCGGAGTCTTCAACGGCGACCCATAGCAACCCAAATCCCCATAGCCGAGATCGTCCGCAAAGATGAGGATGATATTGGGCTTTTCGGGCGCGGCCATAAGACCGACATGCGCAAAACTGCCGATGAGCAACATAAAGAATCGAACTGCTTTCATTTCCATATTTGAATTTGTTTCACGTCGTTAGCCACCTTAAGCCCATCGTTGCTACGCCCGTTGGCCACATCTTCTTCCAACTGCGCCAAGAGCCGCTCGACAACTTCAGGATTCGCCTCAAAAAGGTTGTTTGTTTCACCCGGATCCACCTCCAGGTCATAGAGCTGCCCACGTGGAGCATTTTTAGCGGGCTTGTTTACCCTGAAGCCTCCGGAGGTCTTGGAAAGAAGCAGCTTCCACTTCCCTTCGCGATATGCGAAGTGCCCTTTGATTGAGTGATGGATGATCCCTTTTCGAATCGTTTCAATCTCCTCACCCCGCAAAGCAGGAAGGAAACTCACACTGTCCTCACCCGCATTATCAGGCAGCTCGGCATGCGCCAGCTCCGCACAAGTCGCCATGAAGTCCGTCAGACAGACAAGCGCATCACTGCTACTCCCCGCCTTCACTTTCCCCGGCCATTTCACAATGAAAGGCACCCGGTGACCGCCCTCCCAGAGATCCGATTTGTAGCCACGATATTGAGCGCTTGGAAAATGCCCCTGTTCCTCAAGAACATCAGCGCCCCCCTGAACCTCGGAGAAGCCATTGTCACTCGTCACAATCAGCAAGGTATTCTCCGACAACCCCTTGTCATCCAGAGCCTTCATGATCTGCCCGACAAACGCGTCCGTCTGCATCATGAAATCACCATAGGCACCCAGACCACTTTTCCCCTGCCACTCCGGCGTGGGAACAATAGGCGTGTGTGGCGAAGGCAGTGAGAGATAGGCGAAAAACGGCTGATCTCCGTCCTGACCATTAATGAACTCCACAGATTTCACGGCCAACTCATCAAGCACATCGATCACTTCGAAATCAGCTTCCGCCACTCCCTTCCGCTTCGGATGCGGCTCTTTCAGAACTGTTGCCTCACCGACAAACTTATCGTTCTCAATGTAAATGTAAGGAGGCATGTCCAGAGAGCCGGAGATTCCGAAAAAATAATTGAACCCAAGCGCATAAGGGCCGTCCGGAATCGTCCCCTTCCAGTTGATGTTACCCATTCCCTTCCCCTTCGGAAATGTCATGCCTATGTGCCATTTTCCAATCATGGCCGTATCGTATCCCTCCTCCTTCAGTAGACTGGCCACCGTCATACGGCTCGTCGGAATCAGCGGTTTACTAAAGCCATTGAAAACAGCCCGCTGTAACTTCGTCCGCCAGTTGTAGCGCCCTGTAATCAAGCTGTAGCGGGAAGGCGTGCAGACAGAAGAGCTCGTGTGGGCATCCGTGAAAACCATGCCTTCAGCAGCCATTTGATCCATGTATGGCGTGGCGATTTTACCGCGCTCAGGATTGAGAACCTGAACATCTCCATAGCCCATATCGTCCATGAAAATCATCACGATATTCGGCTTCTGTGCATCCTCAGCCAGCGCCGGGCTCAGTCCGGTCAGGCTTATGCAGGTTATGATTTGGGCTAGTGATTGAAGATTCATTTTCGTGGGGCGCATCGTCGGTTTTTTAGAGTGTTGGGATTTTTCGCTTAGCAGGAAAGGAGACCTGCAAATTATCCCAGCCTTTTTCTAACAGTCATCTTCTACTCTTCATATTTCTCCGATCTTACGGAAGCCAAATTCCACAGCCCGAAATCTTGTCCCTGAAGCCCTCCAATCAACTGTCTGTCACACGAACGATTTCCGCGACCGCATGCGCCGCATGGCTGGTCGGAAGATCCGATTCAATCGGCAGATGTATAAAGCCGACCGGGATCCCAAGATCTAGCTTTTCGGTAAAATCCAACGCGGAGAAGAAGAGCTGATTACAAAGATAACGACCCGGATCTTCCGAGAACGAAACAGGAAAACCTAGTTCCAGAAGGCTTCTCTGAATTTTATCCAATGGCAATGTCGATCGCATTGACTCCCCCGCTCCGCATCTGACAGGAGTGGATTAGAAAGTCCGTCCTGCGATATCAGGGATAGAAAAGTCCTTCGAGTTCCAGGCAACCTTCTCCAATTGGATTTCCTTACTCTGGCCTGACTCCCCCAACATGATCACAGCGCTGGGCTGGATCCGCTTTATCGCCTGCCTGAGTCGGGAAGGAGCAACCACCGCATCCACTGGCAGGATGCGGGTGCTGATGTCCGGCATTGATTTCCGTAGCTTCAGTAACACCAGTGAAGAAGCGTTTTCACTACGTCCGCCGAAGGGGCCGAATGCAGTGACGAGGATTGGAGACTCACTTTTCATCAATAGAATTTATCGGAACACGAACACCAAAATTAGAGTAGCTACCAAAAGGATCACCGACCAAACCCGATAGTTCCGGAACCATGGCACACCTTTTAACAAAGCAGTCTCTTCTCGGAAAAATTCCAGTGTCCAACGGGTCGTGATTTCTTCCCCGGAAGGTTTGCCGAACCGCGAACCGATCTCCAATGCCGCCCACGAAACAACGCAACCAATTGGCACCACGTAGAGAAAGTGGATATCAACCCCATCTAGAGTCGAGTTCAGCAGGAAAAGCATTGCCCCGGCAATCGTCCCGGTAATGAGACACGCTTTTGCTCCCGTCGCGTTCGCCCTCCCTGAAAAAATCGAAGCCAAGAACAAAACAACCACCGGTGGGATCGTATAAGCCAGCACCTGCTGTAGATACCGGAAAAGTGATGTGAAGTTCTCAATCTGTGGCGCCCAAAGCGCCGCCAGAACCATGAAAACCAGAGTCGTGATCCGGCCAATCTTCATCAGTTGCCGGTTGTCGAGATTCGGGTATTTCGGCCTTATAAAATCCATCGTCACAAGGGTCGATGCAGAATTTAGCGTGGAATCGATCTGCGACATAAGCGCAGCAATGAAGCCCGCAAGACACAGCCCCAACAAACCGGTCGGCAACAGATCGAACATCAGTGTCGGATACACCAGATCGGCATTCGTCAGCCCTGGATACAGGTGAATCGCCATCGTCCCGGGTAAGACCATAATGAAAAGCACCGGCAATTTCAGCGCAGCAGCGAGTAACAACCCACCACGGCCGTGCTCCACGGATTTCGCGCTAAGCACCCGCTGCGCCATGAACTGGTTTGTGCACCAGAAGTAAAATCCCAACAACGGCACACCTAGTAATAACCCAGGCCAAGGCATCGACCCATCATCAGCTGGACGTATCAGACTCAGCCGCTCCGGACTCAAACCGGCCGTCATCCCCTCCCATCCGCCGACCTTGTCGAATGCAACCCAACTCACGATCACCGCCCCAACCAGAAGAAACACAGTCTGCACAAAATCCGTATAGATCACCGCCGCCAATCCGCCCGCCATCGTGTAAAGCCCTGCAAAAATCGCCAGCACCATGATGATCCAGCCAAGATCGATTTCCGGAAAAACCAGCCGCATGATGATCCCTCCCGCATAAAGGCTGCCCGCAGTATCCACCACGATATTCAGGAACAGCGTCAGTATGGAAAAGTATTTCCGAGAGAAGCCGCCGAACCGGATCCCAAGAAACTCAGGCAGGGTATAAACCTTGCTCCTTAGCAAAAACGGCAGAAGAAAAACTGCAAAGAACACAAGGATGATCGATGCCATCCACTCATAATTGAATACCGCAATCCCAGTGGCATACGCATCCCCCGCCAGCCCTATCATCGTCGTGCTGGAAATATTCGAAGCGAAAAGCGAAACTCCCACAAACAACCAGGTCATAGACCTCCCGGCCAAAAAGTAGTCCTCCGCATCCTTGTGCTTCCGCCCGACCCAAAGCCCAAGCAGAACCACGAAAAGCAAATACCCAGCGATCAACCAGTAATCAAAGGGAGCTAAACTGGTGTCCACCTCATGTCCGGCTGCAGTCATCCCGCAAGAATAGGAACCGCCACCACAAGCTCAACTTCAAACCATCCATCCAACAGCAGCTCCACCACCGGCACAAAAAAACCGGCAGCCCTCTGATTACAAAATCAGAGGACTGCCGGTGTGAGATTCCGTCTCGGACAATTAGTCCAATACGAAGGTGATCTTCGCGTTCACGCGGTAATGCTTGATCTTACCGTCTTCCACCTTGGCGTTGAAACTGTCTGCGTAGATGCTCTTAATCCCGCGAATCGTTTTCGATGCATCACTGACTGCGTTCTGCAGGGCATCTTCGATGGTTTTTCCTTCCGCGATTACTTCTAATACTTTTGCTGTATTCATAACAGGCAGAGCAAACGGGCGCAAAGGCAGTGACGCAAGGGATAATCTTGAGGAGCCCTCTTAGGTCATATTGCCATCGAGAAAATCTCACTCAGGGAATAGTCAAACCTGAGGAAATGGTTCTTTTGAACACTGTTCTTGCTGTGAAATCATATCCTTGATTGAATCATGAACCATAAAGCCCCGACCGCCGCGCCATGAAAACAGATCTCATCCACAGTCTTACCAAAGATTTCGAGTCCTTTGCTCACAAAACCGAAAGCAGGATTGAATTCTGGCTTGCCCGTGATTTGCAGCAGTTGCTGGGATATGCGAAATGGGAGAATTTCTTGAATGTCTTATCAAAGGCAAAGACTGCCTGCGAAGTGAGTGGACATGAGGTTTCAGACCATTTTCCTGATGTCAGGAAAATGGTTCAGATCGGTTCCCAATCAACACGTGAAGTTGAGGATCTGATGCTCACTCGTTTTGCTTGCTATCTTATTGCCCAGAATGGGGATCCATCAAAAAATCAAATCGCTTTCGCGCAGACTTATTTCGCTGTGCAAACACGGCGTGCCGAACTGATCGAACAACATCTCCTCGAAGCAGAGCGAGTTCAGGCCAGGGAGAAACTGAAACAGACCGAGAACGAGCTTTCAGCAGTGATCGATGAACTGACTGGCGGAGGTCAGAACTTTGCGCTAATCCGCAGCAAGGGTGATCAGGCTCTTTTTGGTAACTCAACCCAATCAATGAAATTGAAGTGGAATGTCCCGGAGAAACGACCTCTCGCCGACTTCGCTCCCACTATCATTCTGAAAGCCAAGGACTTCGCTACCGAGATCACGATTCACAACGCCCGCACTCATCAGATGCAAAGCGAAGGACGCATTTCCAACGAACACGTCACCAACAACAACGCCGTCCGGGAAACACTTCTAAGCCGGGGAATCACACCGGAAGCACTTCCGCCTGAGGAAGATGTTAAGAAGGTCGCGCGAAGACTAACGGCAACGGAAAAGAAGGCGCTGAAGGGTCGGGATTGTTTGGGCTCCTAATGATCGAAATCTTCCCCGTAATTTTCCTTCAAATCAAATTTCAAGAAGTCGTAGACAATATCCTGAATCGGAAAATTTCTGCCGGAATATTTCATCCTAGGTGACCAACGGAGAGTCCAGAAATACTCATCAGAATGGATAAATACGCGGTTTCCATCTCGCCTAAATCCACTTTTATCAACTGACAGGTCAATGAAAGTAAGAGGATTTAAACGCAACCTAGGATTCGATACCCGGTAGGCACATAAGGAACCCGCGACTTCATTTTGTCCTACCTCACGAACCAATAAGATCACCTCAAATCTTTTGGCAAGTTTAGACTCAAGCCGTCCAAAACGATTTCCGAGAATGAATTCTGGGTAGTCAAAGAGGGCGGCAGCAAACGAGGTCAGAACGCGTTTCTCGGAATCCGTCAGGTCACATCCCGACTCAATAAGATCTATGCCTGCATCGAGAGACCTAATACTAATTTCCTCCACTCCAACAGAGGTTAGATAATCAAGTGAGTGATCTAGCGAAGAGAATTTGAATGAAGATGTTCGTATTGGATAGGGCGCAGGGCGAAGGCGCGTCTTTATGGCTTCTTCGACTTCCTCTTTCGTTACCATTTTTTTTGCATCTACCGCACTACTGATCTGCTCAATTGAAGGAAATGGGTTAGCCGCGTAAGCTTCCTTATAGTTTTCTTTGATGAATTCAATGAATCGAGGAAAGATTTTCGAATACCAGATCGGAAAATATACATTAAGTCCATAGCTGATATTTGACATTGTATAGGTAGAATCTTGCTCTAATCCCAACTCTTTACTGAAGCGGTCTGCAAACCAAAGCAGCTTCTCAATGCTCAAGAATTTGCCACGAACATACAGAGAGTGATCTCGGATAAATCGTTTCAGGTGACGAAATATAAATTTTCTCGCAGTCTTAACTGGATCATCAAAATACGACCGCAATTCCCAATGTAAGGCTACCTGGTCGCCCCCTCCGCCATCAAAGTACAGCGAAGTTATCCCGCTCATCGCGCCTCCTTTTCCAATTTCGATTTTTGGAGGAGAACCTGTGCCTTGAATGAACCTTAACAGAGGCGCATTCTCGCCAAGCGGGATGGTATAGATTGAATAATTGATAAATTCCCCAACACTATGAATGGTTACTCCAAGCTTCCATGCATCGGCAAAAAGTTCTTGTTTCAAAACGGGGAAATCGACATCCAAAAGGATGTTTACCTCTTCTATGAATTTTTGAAAGGCCACCCGATCTCCGTATTCCAAGTGAACTAGGGCAGTCTCTTCATCAATGATCTTACGGTATTTTGGATACTGCGATATCCGCTCTAAGTAACTGGTGCAAAGATCGCTCCAACGTCGAATATAAGGGAATCCCGATCCAATCTCATCGGTGACCTCTTCAAACTTCACTGTGAAAGTTTTTTGATGACTCTTGTAGCCCGGCATCATCGTCGAGATATGAGACCAAAACGCCCTCTTTTGCTCAACGTCGACACATACTAAGATGAAAGGTGAACTCGTTCGTTCACTATAACCCACCAGCTCGATGGGACAGTCGAAACGTGTCGCCCCAGTCGGGACTTTTTTAACCTGAACTTTTAAGTCGCCCACAGGTCTTCTGTCATCGTCCAGAAGTTCTACCGTGCCGTCAAAATTTGGCACTTTATCAAGATATTTGACGTCAGGAGCTATCTTTGTGAGATCTAGTAGGCCTAGGAAGGTAGCAACGGCAGAAATTTCCTCCGGGGTTTTCGGCGGGTATGGAGCGGGTTCTGGGTTCATAGAAAGGGTGTGGGGAGGTTTCTGCGAAAAATTATACGCTTCCATATCGAAGGCGACGGTGACGTCTTTGGAGAGGGTGGTTTTTTGGAGGATGGATTGAACCTAGTTGGGTTATTGGATAGGGCTAAACGTTACTTGTGAAGCCCAAGGCTTCCTCATGAGTCGATCATCAAGAGTGGCCAACTTAAGCCCATGGCGCTCAGCTAGCCTTACTAGGTGAGCGTCAGTAGAGTCTTTGTAATTGGTTTCAGTAGAATCTGTTGCGCTGACGTTATCAGGAAGAAAGCGGTGCGATGGACGGGCAATCAAGCTGGATAGTGAACGATGGGCATCATGCCAGGAAGCAGAGAAAGCAGGACTCAGGCTGACACGTAGGAAACCTAGCTCAACGATCGGAGTTGTATAAAACTCAGGTAGTCCGTTGAGCCACTTAAAAACAGCCTCGTGATCCGTGTGGGTCTGCCAGCGACTGGCTAAGAGTATATTCACGTCAAGGAGGTAGCTCATTGCGTTTCCTCAAGAATTTCACGAACACGCTCAGGTGTCATTTTAGGAGCGGTGGCTGGAGCGGAAAGCAGGAAGTCCTCGGGAGGTGTGGACGGGGATCCAGTCCTTCCTGCGCTGAGTCCTCGCTTGAGTAGCTCGGCGGCCACTTCCTTCAACTTTTTTCCCTCATTCACTGCTAGGAGCTTCATTTCCTTAACCAAATCCGCAGGTAAATCGATCGTAGTTTTCATAAAAGCAATTTAGCTGGTTAGCTGGTTAGCTGTCAAATACGGAGTGCGGAGTCGGTAATTGGAACTCAGGAAAAATTATAGGCGTCCATATCGAAGACCACTGTCACGTCTTCCGGCAGTGTTGTCTTTGCTAGGATCGCTTGGACATGATTGCTTAGTGGGCGGGCTTTTCCGGAACGGAGAGTGATCTGGAAGCGGAACTGATCGTGGGAGCGTATGAGCGGGCTCGGCAGGACTTCTCCAAGGCTGATAGCCGCCGGGAGATCTTCTTTGAGGCGCAGGTGAAGTGTCTGGAGTGTGAATTCGGCACGGCGCTCGTGGGTGGATCTTGCGGTAAGGACTCCGCAGTGCCCGAAGGGTGGAAAGTGGAACTGGTGACGCATTTCCATTTCCTGCTCGGCGTAGCCATCGAAGTCGTGGCGGCGGGCGAATTGGATACTTGGACTGTGCGGGGTAAACGTCTGGACGATGACTTCCCCCTCGAGCTCTCCCCTGCCCGCCCGTCCGGCAACCTGGGTGATAAGTTGGAAGGTGCGTTCACCGGCGCGGAAATCGGGGACGTGGAGACCTAGGTCGGCATTAAGGATTCCGACTAAGGTGACGTTGGGGAAATGGAGTCCCTTGGCGATCATCTGGGTGCCGATGAGGATGTCGATCTTGTTGGATTTGAATTTCCTCAGGATGTCTTTGAGAGCGTTTTTCTTGCGCATGGCATCGGCATCAATGCGGGCGAAGCGGGCTTCCGGGAGGACTTTTTTCAGGACTTCCTCGACTTTTTGTGTACCGTAACCTTGCAGAGAGATCCCGGCGTTTTTGCATTCCGGGCATTTTCTCGGGACGATGGATTGGTGACCGCAGACATGGCACACGAGGCGCTCATCTGTGCGGTGATATGTGAGTGCGACCGCGCAATGTGGACATTCGCATACGTAGCCGCAGCCGTGGCATTGGAGAGAGCGGGCGAAGCCACGACGGTTTAGAAAGAGGATGGATTGCTCGCCCTTTTCCATGCGTTGCTCGAGAGCGGTGCGGAGACGATCCGAGAGGATGGCGATCTGGCCTTTTTGCTTCTGCTTTTCCAAACGCATGTCGATCACACGGACAAGGGGCATGGAGTGAGAGTCGGCGCGCTTGTCGAGGCGGAGGAGTTGGTATTTCCCCGTCTGGGTATTTTGCCAGCTTTCCAGCGCAGGGGTGGCGGAGCCTAGGACGATCGCGCATGGTTCGAAGGCTGCGCGTAGAACTGCGACGTCGCGGGCTTGGTAGCGAGGGACGTTCTCCTGTTTGTAGGTGGACTCATGCTCTTCATCGATGATGATGAGCCCGAGATCTGGTAGTGGGGCAAAAACTGCGGAACGGGCACCGATTACGATGCGTGCCTTCCCGGTGCGGATGCGGTGCCATTCGTCGAAGCGCTCGCCTTGGGAAAGGTGTGAGTGAAGGACGGCCACCTGGTCATTGAGCTGGGAAAATCGGGCTTTAAAACGTCGGACGGTCTGAGGCGTTAGGGCAATTTCCGGAACGAGGACGAGGACTGTCTTACTGAGATCGAGCGCGGCCTGGGCGGATTGCAGGTAGACTTCGGTCTTGCCGGATCCGGTGACTCCCAGAAGAAGGAAAGGTTTCACAGCAGGGTCGCTGAGTCCGGCAGAGATTTCGTTGAAAGCGGCCTGTTGCTGCTCGTTAAGCTCAAGCGGCACGGAGGCGATGATCTCTTCGGCAGCCTCGGGATCGCGGCGGACTTCCTCGGTGGAGATTGTTACCAGGCCTTTTGAAGCCAGGCTTTTCAGCGAAGGAGCGGAATTGGAGCCAAGGTCGGCTACTGCTGAGGTTCGGTTCTCTGACTGAACGATTAGACTGAAGATTACGAATTGCTTTGGCGCGCGCTTTTCCAGTTTCTCGATCACTTCCGGATCGGGATTTTCAATAGCCGTGGCGATACGCCGGGTCTTTGCTGAGTTGTCCTCCGTGCGGACGGCTTCCGGTAGGATGGAGCGGATAACGCTCTCTATACTGGATCCATAGTAATTCGCGATCCAGCGCGCTACTTTCAGAAGGACTGGAGTAATGAGTGGATCCGGCTCGACGAGCGACTGAACCTCTCGCATCGCGAACTCCGACTGTTCTGGTGGCGGGTTGACGGAGAGGACGGTTCCCGAAGTGGTCTTCTGGCGGATCGGTATGCGCACACGGCATCCCTCGCGGACTGGCATGTCTGCGGGAATGGCATAGTCAAAAACAAGCTCCGAAGGGCCGTCGATAAGAACGCGGGCGATCACTGGCTGATGCTGCGCACCTAAGTCTCAAACTTCAAATTTCAATTCTCAAAGGCTGGGAAAACCGAGAAACCTAAAGGAGCTCCGGAATTGATACTCTGCCCCGCTTAATCTCGGCTTGGTTTTCTTTGAAGAGCTTGCGGTGCTTCGTGACACGGCCGGAGACGCGTTTCCGCCACATGCGGAAGCTGGAAGGCTTCATTTCCTTTCGCATGAGCTTAATGACATCCGCCTCGGCGAAGCCTGTCTTTTCCTTGATCTCATCGAAAGTGCAGCGATCTTCCCACGCCATGCGGATGATCTGGTTGCGCTGTTGGTCGTTCATGAGAATGACTTTACGGCGGTTTTCCAGAATCTCATCGGGTTTCTGAAATGAATGGAGATACAAAAATCTGTGCAAGCTGCGGGAGAATATGGAAACGACACGGCG
>JBPOGC010000076.1:0-13460 GCA_051251795.1 Luteolibacter sp.
ATGTTGTCACCGCGTTTGAACGCCCCGGAACGATTCGCCTCATCCAGCGCAATCGCCACGGCTGCGGCGGAAGTGTTCCCGTACTTGTCCAGATTTACGAAAACCCGTCCCTCCGGAACAGAAAGCCGATCGGCGATCGCATCAATGATCCGCAGGTTCGCCTGATGCGGAATGACACACGCGATGTCCTCCGGCTGCAGATCCGCCCGCTTGATCACCAATTCGGCAGCCTCCTTCATCCGGTTCACAGCGTGTTTGAAAACTTCTTTCCCCTGCATGGCCAATGTTGCCAGATGGGATCCCACATTGGATTCAGTGATCGGACACGCCGAGCCACCTCCGGGAATGTTCAGCAGATGTGTCAGGTTTCCATCCGTTCCCATCTCTGTTGCCAGAATCTCACCTTCCCCCTCTTCCGCTCTACGCAATACTGCAGCTCCGGCACCATCGCCGAACAGGACGCAGGTCGCCCTGTCATCCCAGTTCACGAAGGCGGAAAGCTTTTCAGCACCGATGATCAGCGCATTCTCGAAAGATCCGTCCGCGATCATCCTTTTGCTCAGCTTCATCGCATAGAGAAAGCCGGAGCATGCAGCTGAAATATCAAATGCCACAGCCTTCTTCGCTCCCAGCTGCTCCTGCACGTAGCAAGCCGTTGCAGGCGTCAGCGTGTCCGGCGTGATAGTCGCCACTATGATCAACTGGACATCACCAGCATCCAGCCCCGCCTGTTCCAATGCCTTCTTGGCCGCAGCCGTAGCCATGTGCGAAGTGAACTCGTCTTCCTTCGCAATACGGCGCTCCCGGATTCCAGTTCTGCTAAAGATCCACTCGTCGCTCGTATCCACCCTTTTGGACAGTTCCTCGTTCGTCAAAACCGTTTCCGGAAGATAGCTTCCAGTACCCGAAATACACACCTTATAATTTGTCGCCTGCCCGCTCATGTCCCGAGAGCCTGAAATCGTTAGCCAACCCAAACAAGCGATTAATTACTCCGATTCAGCGCACTTTTTACAGCCTACTTGAAAGCCCTGAAGTGCTTTTTCGAATAAGCGATCTTGTCCGCCATTTCCGCCGTCGGATTTTTCCGGTGAATCTCCACAACAGGCTCCAGCCGTTTCAACAGGCCGATCCCGTTCGCCATCTGGATTGCCAGGCCTGGCCTCGCGTTCACCTCGATCATCAGCGGCCCCACTTTGTCATCGATCATGATGTCAGTCCCAAGATACCCCAGCCCTGTCATAACCTGGCAAGTAACAGCCATTTCCAAAATCGTATCCCAGTCCGGGATCTGCACCCCGATCAACTTTACACCCAGATCCGGATGATGGGTGATCGACCTGCCATGATGGATCGCCCTCACGGAAACACCCGTCGCGATATCGATGCCCACGCCAACAGCCCCTTGGTGCAAATTTGATCTGCCGTCGGACTCCTTTGTCGAGGCACGCATCATCGCCATTACCGGATAACCGTGCAGCATCACCACACGCACATCCGGCGCGCCTTGGAAACTCATGTCGGTAAGAAGCTTCGCAGCATTCACCCGGTACTCGATGAGCGCCTCATCCCTCTTCCCGCCGAGACTGTAAAGGCCGGCCAGGATGTTGGAAACATGGTTCCTCACATCTGCCAGCGTCACTTCCGATCCACTGGGTTTCACGTAGTTGTCACCCACTTTCTTGTCGATCACCATGATCCCCTTGCCCCCGGAGCCCCGCGCGGGCTTGATTACAAACGACTCTTTGCCCGCCAGATGCTTTTCCACGATCTTCGCATCATGCGGTGTCTTCAGCACAGCGTAGGTTTCCGCGACAGTCATCCCATACTCCTCCGCCAGCGCTTTTGTCCGCAGCTTGTTATCCACCAGATCGTAAAGGCGCCGTGGATTGTTAGGTAGAAGGAAGCGCGCATTACGCATGTTGATCCCCACCACTCCCAGCTCGCGCAGCTCCCCGGGCGTCCGGAACCAACGGTGGTACCATTTCGGCACATCGGCTTTCTCAGGAGCCTCTTTGACTTCGGATTCAGGCATTGGAAAAGGTCTTGAACCGGATCAGCTCGGACACCCGGTATCCTGTGTATCTGCCGATCAGAAGGATACCCGCCAGCAGCACCAGCAGCAGCTCCGGGAAGTAAAATGCCCAATACTGGATCTGCGTTACCTTCATGAAATAGTAGGCGCATACCGCCACAAAAATCGATCCGCTCACCTGCACGAACGCGCTCTTCTTCCCCTCTTCCTCCCAGATCAGCGACATCCTCTCCAGCGTCCACGCTATGATGATCATCGGGAAAAGTGTGATCTTGATCCCCACGCTCATGCCCAGCTTGCTGCTGATCACACCCATCATCATCATAAGTAAGGTCACAATCACCACACAGGCCGCCACACGCGGAACCACCAGCAGATTCATCCGTGAAAGCAAAAACCGGAACCAAAGCCCCGCGCCCACCAGAATCGAAAACATGATGATACCCTGCACCGGCTTGATCTCCAGCAACGCCAGCGCGAGCAGCACCGGCATGAAAGTCCCCAGAGTCGGTATTCCTACAATGTTCCGCATCAGCACCACTACAAACGCGCCCAAGGGAATCAGTACGATATAGCGGAAGACTGCCCGCTCGGAAGCTGGCAACGCGAGAATCGTGGAAATGAACATTGGCGAGTTACTCAGATCCGACAAAGTCGAAAGAGGGATCCGATCCTTCACCACAGTGAAAATCACTTTCGATCCCTCCCCCCCAGTCACATCCAGCAAGGCCCCCCCGCCCCGGTGCCATACATAGATTTCCCGTCCATCCGGTATCGTTGATGGCTGCAGCGGATCCCTTACCTTCCAGAAAGCACCGTCGTAATACTCCAGCAACGCGACGGGATTCTGCGCGGAAATTTCAGTATCCAGTCTCACACCATACGCGAGCCTTGCCGGAATCCCGGCCATCCCCAGAAGATCGATCCCCATCGCAATGTTCGGACTCGTCATTCCCACTTTTTCATAATGACGCTTAATCAACAGATATTCCTGTGATTCACTACCGATGTTGATCTGTTGGAAAAGCGCCACGAAAAGCGAATCAGGATCTGCCGAAACCTCCAGTGCACGGTTCACTATACTGTCCGCAGCAGTTCCGAGAGCACCTGGCAGCTTCGGCACGTCCGGCACCGGTGGCGCGCCATCCGAAGGCTTGGGTTCGCCACCACTCTCCAGCCCCTGCTTGAATCTTACCCGGTAATAAAGCGCCTGCGAATCCTCCCGCACCTGCGAAGACCACACAGCCGTATAATGCCCCCTGTCATCCTCCACATTGTAATGGTATCCCAGCGATCCCGACTCCTGCCCCGCACTTTCCCTCGCTGCCCGCTCTGGTATCGAGAGCCTCGCCTTCACCTTTTTTCCCGTCGCGAAAAAGGAAACCTTCGCCTCCACAAGAAATTCCTCCACCCGCTCACCCTCCCAGAAAGGCACACCCAATACATTCGATTTATAAGCCGCCATCGACGCGCCGATCATGATCAGCACCGCCACAGCGGTCAGTAATTTTGCTTGGGCACTCATTCAGGGGAAATTTAGAACCTCTGCGTCATCAGCGCATGATCTTGTCGTCTGCAAGATATGTCCGTGAAGGATCGATCCATCCCAGCTCACGGATCGTCGTCCGGCCGATTAGCACGGCTGAGAGCATGTTCACCCGGTTGTTCAGAGTAAACTCTCCACGCAACTTCCTCTCGCCGATCTTAAATGCCAATCTCACCACCTCACGCGACTCAGACTCACCACCTGGTTCCTTGATTCTAGCGATCCTTACCAGCGGTGCTTCCAGTCTTACTCGTGGTGACTTCTTCTTTCTAGGCTCCGTAACAATGAATCTGACCCACTTCTTCCCATCCCTCTCGAAAAGCTCCGTCTCCTCCGCGTGGATCGAGCTCGTGTAAGCACCCGTATCCAGTTTCGCAGTCACCGTGCTTTCCATACCGTCGATGAGAATTTTTTCCCTCCATCCATATACCTGCGCCGGATCCGGTGTCACCGGCCGTGCCACCGCAGCTCCCTCGGCCTCAGCTTCTTCCAAGGCATTCTCGTCATCGAGGTCAGCTTCCGGCTTCTCCTCCTCGTCCCTCTTTTTCGCTTCTTTCGCCTCTTCTTCCTTTTCAGCCACCTTCACTTCGGCGGACTCGCTCTTCTTTTCTTTTTCACCCTCCTCGGCCGCAAAAACCGCACAATTGAACCATGTGAATGCAAAAGCAGCTCCTAGCAATGACTTGGTAAAATGGATTTGTAGCATGACAGGGCGCAGACTATCGCCTCCCTCCTGCTGAAATAGCAATGGAATTATCGGGTTAGGTAAAAGGACGATCCACACGACTGGCTTTCCTTACTACCGCTGCGAAAAACGAAGGACATCCACAAAAAAACCGGAAGAGCCACCAGCTCTTCCGGTTGTCGTAAACTCTAAGATGAAATTTACAGTTCGGTCGAAGGGCGGTTCTCATTTACATCAGGCTCTGGAGTTGAGCTGTCGACTGTCGTTGAGCAACTTGCGAGCCCGAGGATGGCAACTGCTGCGAGTGTTGTGGTCTGAATTAGTTTGAACATGTTCTTGGTATGTTTGTTATTTTGGAAATACCTTCCGGATGAAAGCATCTAAACCTTTTCGAGCATCCCGTAGGCCATGGAAAACTTAACTACAAAGCAGCAATGATACTTTTGATTACCAACGTGTTACGAAAAATCGCCTGACTCTCCTCCACAATATCCCATACTTAGAAGGCTCAAAATGCAATCGTTCCCGGAAGTCTGTTGCACAAAGCAATAGCAGGGAAACACTCTTTTCTTGAAAAAAACCTCCAAGCCACACTCCACCATGACATCAGTCCCATCCGGTTTTTCCATGCCTGCGGAATGGTCTCCCCAGACCGCAACCTGGCTCTCCTGGCCCGTCGACGACCCACGCCACTGGGGCGGTGCGAAACAGGACATCATCTGGAGAAAATTCGCAGAAATTGCCGCTGCCATCTCCCATTTCCAGAAAGTCAGGATCAACTCCCCAGCGGCAAACCACCCCGCCATCCTAGCCGCCTGCAACAACGCAAAAGCGGAACTTTCAAACGTCGAACTCTTCGATCACCCGAACAACGACGTCTGGTGCCGCGACCACGGCCCCATTTTCATCACAAACCCCTCCACCAACGAAATCGCCATCACCAACTGGGAGTTCAACGCCTGGGGTGGAAAATTCGCCCCTTGGGATCTAGACAACGCCATCCCCGAAAAAATCGCCACCTCCCTCAGCCTACCCATCTACCACGGCAACATGATCCTCGAAGGCGGTGCCATCGAAATCAACGGACAAGGCCAGCTCCTCACCACCGAAGCCGTCCTCCTGAATCCCAACCGCAACCCCCACCTCTCCCGCCAACAAACCGAGCAAAAGCTAAAAGACACACTAGGTGTCACGGAAATTCTCTGGCTCAAGCAAGGCATCGAAGGCGACGACACCGACGGCCACATAGACGACCTCACCCGCTTCACCACCCCCACCACCATCCTCGCCTGCGAGGAAAAAGACCCCGCCGCCCCTAACTCATCTATCCTTGCTGATAACATGAGCCGCCTCAAAAACTTTCTCACCCCCACCGGCTCCAATTACGAAATCATTCCCATCCACCTCCCCCAAGCCTGTGAAATTCCCGGCTGGCGCCTCCCCGTCCTCCCCGCCTCCTATGTCAATTTCCTCATCCTGAACCACGCCGTCCTCGTCCCCACCTTCCGCCAGCCGAAAAACGACGACCACGCCCTCGGCCTCATCCGGGAACTCTTCCCAGACCGCGAAATCATCCCCATCGATTGCCTCGACCTAGTCCAGGAAGGCGGCACCCTCCATTGCATCTCCCAGCAACAACCCGCAGGCATTTGACATCCCCGCCTCCTACCGTTACGCAATCCCTGTGCTAACGATCAAGAAACTGACCAAGACCCTCGGCGGACGTACCCTTCTCCGCGAGGCAGAAATGTCCATCAACTGGGGCGAGCGCGTCGCCCTCGTCGGCCCCAATGGCGCAGGCAAGTCCACACTCTTCCGTATGATCCTCGACGAGGATCAGCCGGACGAAGGCACAATTGATCGCGATGAATACGCCATCACAGGCTACCTCCCGCAGGAAGCCGGCGAACCAACCGACGAGACCATCCTGGAAATCGCCATGGGCATCACCCCGGAAATGATCGATCTCCTACGCATCATCCGCGAAGGCGAAAAATCCGGCGACCTTTCCACCCCTGAGTTCGCCAAAGCACAGGATCAGTTCACTGCTCTCAACGGCTACCAGCTAGAACCAAAAGCCAAGAAAATCCTCGCAGGCCTAGGCTTCAAGCAAGAGGACTTCCAAAAACCCGCCCGTGAATACTCCGGCGGCTGGGTCATGCGCGCCCACCTTGCACAGCTCCTAGTCATGGAGCCGGATCTCCTCATGCTAGATGAGCCGACAAACCACCTCGACCTCATCTCCCTCCTCTGGCTCCAGCGCTACCTGCTCAACTACTCCGGAGCCATCCTCATGATCTCCCATGACCGCGACTTCATGGACACCATGATCGAGTCCGTCGTCGAGATCGATCCGGATGCCATGCAGCTCATTTCCTACACAGGAAATTACTCGAAATATCTCGAAGAACGCGAAAAAGTCTACGACCGCAAAGTCCAGGCCTACCGGAACCAGAACAAGGAAATCGAATCTCACATGGAGTTCATCGAGCGTTTCCGCCAGGTCGGCTCAAAAGCTTCCCAGGTTCAGTCACGCATCAAGCTCGTTGATAAAATTGATAAAATCGAAAAACCCCGCGCCCCGCGCAAACCCTTCAAATTCTCCTTCCCACAGCCACCGCGCTCCAACCAGAAAGTCATCGATCTCAAAAAGGTCGGCCAGTCCTACCCCGGAAAGCGCATCTACAAAGACCTCGATCTCACCATCGAGCGCGGCGACAAGATCGTCCTCGTAGGCCCCAACGGAGCCGGTAAAACCACCCTCCTAAAACTCCTCGCCGGAGAGCTCGAGATCGACCAAGGCGAAAAGGAAACCGGCTACCTCACAAAAATCGGCTACTACTCCCAGCACCGCGCAGAAGCACTCAACGAATACAACACCGTCCTCGATGAAGTAATGGGCGCTTGCACCACCCTCCGCGAAGAAGACGCCCGCGCCATTCTCGGCACCTTCCTCTTCCGCCGCGCCGATGTGGAGAAACGCTGCGGAGTCCTATCCGGAGGGGAAAAATCACGACTCAACCTCGTGAAATTCCTCGTCGATCCACCGAACCTCCTCCTCATGGATGAGCCCACCACCCACCTCGACATCCTCTCCATCGACTCCCTCGTAAACGCCCTGAAATCCTACGAAGGAACCTTGGTCTTCATCTCCCATGACGTGCACTTCATCCGCACCCTCGCGGAAACAACCCTTCACGTCACCCGGGATGACAAGAATCCGGAAAACGGAGCAAAAGTCACCCGCTACACCGGCGGCTACGACTACTTCCTGGAAAAATCCGGTATCACTGACGACCGCTCCGCCGTCACTTCCTAGTACGAACCGCGAGCTTCAGCTCGCACCAGAAACCAAGACTAACAAACCTCGGCAATCATCCTGAAATGTTTGTCGCATTCCTTCAGTTCGGCTTCATATCGCCTCGCACAAGCGAAAACAAGAAGGTCTCCAAAAGGGACGTTAACGCCCGCACGGATACATTTCCTCCCGCAAGCAGCTGCGCCCATCCAGCATTGTTCATCAAACTCGAGCCAGTTGCAAAGCGAGCGCAACTCGAATAATTCTTCCTCTTCCTTTTTGCTCCGGATTCCCTGAGAGAGTTCGACCCAGACAGGCCAGCAAATCGCCGCGGACTTATCCTTCAGCATCTTCGCTAATTCCTTCTTACTTTCCTCGCTGCCACCTTTCCGCATAACCGCCACCCAGAAGGAACTATCGATCAGGTAAAGATCACTCATCGAGCTTTCTTCCGCTTGGTTGTGGCGCGATCAATCTCCTCCATATCCCCTTTCTCAAGCTCGTCATTCGTCGCGATGTCCCATGTTCCAAAGCGAGAGACGAGACCTTCCACCTTTTTCATGCGGTTAAATTCCTCCATCGCCTTAACTACCCCCTCACGTTTCGTCTTTGAGTTCGTGAATCTCATAGCATCCTCCAGAACCTTATCTGGAATATCAATTGTCGTCTTCATGGATTCCTAATACACCAAAAAAGGAATACTTCAAGAGACGATTTACAACCCTCACTTCACCTTCACCAGCTTGATCTGGTAAATCTTCGGCCAACACTTCCCTGTCACAAACATGTCCCCCGTCTCCGCATCATAAGCGATTCCATTCAAAACATGCTCAGGATCGCGCCGCCTCTCCTTCGCGTCAATCCCAGCCAAATCAATCACCCCGACAACAACCCCACTCTCAGGATTGATCCGCAGAATCTTGTCCGTATGCCACACATTGGCAAAAATCTCACCCTCCACGAACTCCAGCTCGTTCAGCATATCAATCGGCTTGCCATTCAGACGCACCACCACCTCGCGCAAAACTCGGAACGTCTTTGGATCCAGATAACGCAATTTGGTACTGCCATCGCTCATGATGAGAAACTCACCATCAGTCGTCAGCCCCCACCCTTCACCTTCGTAGAGAAAATCCCCCTGAGATTCCAAAGTCTTCGTATCATAAACAAATCCCTGCCCTTTTTGCCATGTCAGTTGAAAAAACTTCCCACCCAGTTCCGCCAGACCCTCACCAAAAAATCTCTCTGGCAGATCTCTTTTTAGCAGCACCTTCCCCGTCTTCTTTTCCACACGGCGAATGCTCGTCGTCCCATACCCGCCCGTGCTCTCGATCCAATCCCCACCGGACAACAGCAAGCCCTGAGTAAACGCCTCCGGATCATGTGGCAGCTCCTGCACAACCTCATAACCAGACCACCTATGAGTTTTCCAAGCTACTGCCGGACTGGCCTCGGTCACCTCCTCAGGCTGAACCCTAGCCTCCTGTTTCTTCTGGCAAGCCACCCCCAACAGCACAAAACAACAAAGGAAACATCTCATCATCATAAATTTCAGAAATCCAACGCCCATGAGCCTGTCCTTTCCACCCCAACCTGTCCACGCCCAACAGCAAAGAAAGCCCTTCAACCCAAGAACCGCCGGAGGCTCTGGGACTGCTGCGGTTCTCATCCGCAGCTTTTCCTGGCGGATCTCCTAATCCAAAGACCTGCCACCGCCCAGATACCCCTCCAGCATCATCCGAAACGTCGGTGAAAAATCCTCAGGCCGCGATTCCACCCAAGCACCAATTTCAGAAACAGGAAACGGCATCATAGACTCAACCTCCGCCGCAGGAAAATTCACCGCCCCCGAGTGCTTCGCCACATAAAGCCTCACATGCTCCCACCCGGTCTGCTCGGTAGGCTTCACCGAAAGCACCTCCTCCATTTCCACCCCTGAAACTCCGATCTCCTCCTCCAGCTCCCGTACCGCAGCCTCCGCATAATCTTCCCCCGTATCCAGATGACCGGACACACTCGAGTCCCACAGCCCCGCATTCTTATCCTTCAGGTGAGACCTCTTCTGCAAATACAGATCCCCCCTCTTGTTAAAAACAAACACATGCACCGCCCGGTGGATCAACCCCTCCGCATGCACCTTCTCACGCGTCTCCTGCCTCACCACCACATCATTTTCATCCACCACATCAAAGATCTCCTCCCCCTTCTGCGCCTCATCTTTCAGAGGATGCCTGTCATACGCCCGCGTCACGGAAATCCATTTCCGTAAATCCAGCTGCTCACCCCGCACCGTCGGTGCAAGCCCCACCTCCTCGCAAATCTCTTCCCACGCCGGCTCATCGGGCATCTGCTTTTTCATCTGCTTGCGCCGCTGCGCGAAACCACGCCTCACCAGCTCATCGAACAAGCGTGCATCAAACACCGGATCCTCCTCCGGCTTTCTCGGCACCAACACCGCCACCGCGGAGTCAATATGCGGCCTCGGATAAAACGCCTCCGGCGGAACAATCTTCCCCGCCTTCACATGCCAGTTCACCTGCATACGCAGGCTCAACAACCCGTAATCCTTCGTCCCCGGTTGCGCTCCCAGCCGATCGATCACCTCCTTTTGCAACATGATCACCGCCCGCGAAAACGGATGCGGCCTCCCAAGCAGATTCTTCATGATCGCCCCCCCGGAAGAGTAAGGCAGATTCCCCAGAAACTTCACCGGCCTGTGCTTGAAAAGCAAACGCCTGTCGAACTTCGCCGCATCTGCCAGATACACCTCCACATCATCCCTGTCCCGGAAACGTTCCTCCAAAGCAGCGGACAACCTCGGATCAAACTCAATCAGTACCACCCGCTTCGCCACGCCCAGCAAGTGCTCCGTCAGCGCACCCGTCCCCGGCCCCACCTCCACCACAGTCTCCTCCGGCTTGATCTCCAGCTGTGAAACGATCCACCGCGCAATGTTCGCATCAGTCAGAAAGTTCTGCCCCATCTGCTTGCTCGGCAGCACACGCGCCTTGTCCAGCGCATCACGTATCTCGTTTCCAGTCATCTGGGAAAAACATGCCCGCACACCGCAGCGATAGCCAGCCTCAACCCCCGGTCGAAAACTTCCGCCCCTTGTTGGATTGCCAAGCCTTCTTCGCACTCTCGAAAAGTGCTCCGAGCTGCTCCTCCGTCTGGATACGGAACTCGATCGTCTTAGCGTGCGTCGTCGTCGGATACTCCTTGGTAACCATATCCTGAAGAGTCACACCCTTCTGCCGGGCGGAGTTGTCCAGAATCTCCCTCGCCCTGTCAGGCAGGCTCTGCACCGCACCCGAAGGAGCCTCATCCGTGATCGGGCGGATATAATAAAAACGAGTCACCGCAGCACCAAGCGTATCCACGATCACCTCGTCCACGATTACCGACGCATTCGAGATCAGATACTCATGTCTACTGATTGAGGCGATCCGATCCAGCGCGACGATAAAACTACCCCCGTCCAAAGTCGCTTCCCAGAATCTCGGACTGCCCGATGTGTCAGTCGTCCCGTCGTCCTCGTCATCGGTTTCCTGGGAAAAACCATGGAGAGCCAGTGCAAATAATGACAACAGAACGAGTCGTAGGATTTTCATAACGCCCTATCTGTCGCACCCGGAAGCCGTTTTGGCCAGATTTCATATGTTAATTTTAAGTTAAGAAATTGCCGCGCGGCACGCCATCTGCCTACGTTCCGCCATGGTTCCTTACCGCCCCAATGTCGCCGCTCTGATGCTCAACGATCATGGACAGCTTCTTATCTGTGAACGCAGAACAGTCCCCGGTGCATGGCAGTTCCCACAGGGCGGAGTCGACCCCGGCGAGGAAACCGAAGAAGCCCTTTACCGGGAAGTCCGCGAGGAAATTGGCATCAGTAAAAAACACTACAAGATCATCAGCCAACGCGATGGCTACCGCTATCTCTATCCGCCCGAGATCCGTGTAAAAAAGATTAAAAAGCACGGCTACCACGGCCAGGAGCAGACCTACTTCCTCTGCCAGCTGAACCCGGACGCCCCGGAAATCGACGTCGATCAGGATCCTTCCGAGTTCCGCGCCTACCGCTGGATCTCCCCGGACGAGTTCGATCTCGACTGGCTCCCCGCCTTCAAGCACGAGGTCTACCGGGCAGTCATGAAAGACTTTTTCGATATCACTCTCGCCGTGCCGCAAGACTAAGAGGCTGTCTGAAAAATGCAGGAATGAGTGCTGCGAGAGATTTTTGTTTGAGGCAAGGCGCGTTGAGGGAATGGATCGGGATCCATGACCGAGGCGTAACAAAGCTGAAACAGAAAGATCCGCAGCCCTTCAGGGTTACTTTATACCTCATCCGGCGAAGCCACTCTCTTCAGGCCTAACCAATTTGAAAACACTCATCCGGCATTTTTCAGACGGCCTCTAAGGCAGAAGCGCGGCCTCACTCACTCCGCGCCAGGATCCAAAGCAGATCCGAAAGCCTGTTCAGGAACAGCCGCACCACCTCCGGCACACTCTCCCCGCCCTCGTGCAGCTTCAGCGCACACCTTTCCGCCCTGCGGGAAATCGTCCGCGCGTAGTCCAGATGCGCCCTCGCCATCGATCCCTCCGCACCCGGCACCGCCCAGTGCGTGAACTTCACCCCCGCCTTTTCCCTCTCCAGCGCCACCTCCACCAGCCAGTCCAGATCCGCCTCCGTCACCTTCGCATACCCCTTCTCCTCGTATTTCGCCTGATCTTCCGGCAAACACGCCAGCTGCCCCATCAACCCGAAAAGCAAATTCTGCACCCGGTCCAGCACTTCCACCTGTCGCCCCTCCCCATCCGCCGCACGCGCCAGCCCCAGCGCCGCGTTCAGTTCATCAATCGCTCCCAGCGTCTCGATCCGCAGCGATGTCTTGGAAATCCGTTTCCCGAACATCAGATCCGTCTCCCCCTCATCCCCGCGCTTCGTGATAATACTCATCCCGACAAAGATGGACGTTGAAACCTCACCCGCAACACCGAAGATACATCCCATAAGCATGAGAGAAACGGAATTGGCGAATCGGTTGGAAAGCGCAGTCTGCGCGGTTGTCAGAGGTCAGGAAAAAACAGTCCGCCGCGTCCTCGCCTGCCTCTTCGCCGGTGGCCACGTCCTGTTGGAAGACTACCCTGGTACCGGAAAAACCACCCTCGCCAAAGCCATCGCCCGCTCCATCGGCGGCGCCGATTTCAAGCGAGTCCAGTTCACCCCGGATCTCCTCCCCACAGATATCCTCGGAGTCTCCGTACTCGATCCCCGCACCCAGGAATTCCGCTTTCACAAAGGCCCCCTCTTCACAGACATCCTCCTCGCGGACGAGATCAACCGCGCCTCCCCACGCACCCAGAGCGCCCTCCTCGAGGCCATGGGCGAAAGACAAGTCACCGTGGAAGGCACCCGCCACGACCTCGACGGCCTCTTCTTCGTCATCGCCACCCAGAACCCCGTGGAGTTCCGCGGCACCTACCCCTTACCGGAAGCCCAGATGGATCGCTTCACCATGCAATGCGCCCTCGGCTACGTCTCCGCCGAGGAAGAAGCCAACATCCTCGCGGACCAACGCGAAAGCCATCCCGTCAACGCCATGGAACCCATCCTCACCCGCGATGAAGTCTTGGAAATCTCCACCGCCTCCCGCCAGATCCGGTTCAGCGACGAGCTCCGCCACTACTGTGTCTCCTTGGTAGCCGCCACCCGCAACGTCCCCGAGATCCAGCTCGCCGCCAGCCCCCGAGCCTCCATCGCCCTGATGAAAATTTCACAAGTCATCTCCCTATTGGAAGGCCGCGAGTTCGTCACCCCCGAGGATATCCAGTCAGTAGCAGTCGACGTAATCGCCCATCGCCTAGTCCTAGCCCCCGAGTCAAAATACTCCGGCCA
>JBPOGC010000077.1:0-13421 GCA_051251795.1 Luteolibacter sp.
CCATGAAATCGATATCCTCAGTAAAACGCGGGGCACCGTGGAATGCGAGTGCGTAGCCACCGACAAGGAGGAACTCAACTTTCCGAGAGAGGCACAATTCGATGAACTCTCTGATGTCTTTGTGAAGTGTCATTGGCTTCAGGGTAGAAGGAGGTGCCGCGTTTCATGATTTCTTCAAAGATTTCCATGGCCTCTTTTGGATCTTTGATGAGCGGGGGTATTCCCTCGGATTTTAAAGGGCGCTTGATGGCGAACTTTTTCATTACCGGAAACTAAGGGATACAGGGTGAGCTGTCGAGTGCCTGATCAAGAGCGGATTTCGGCGGTGGCGGGAGATTGGGAGAAGATTTGGGCGGCGATGGATTGGATCTGGGCTTCGGTGACTTGCAGGAGGTTTGTGCGGGCTTCCGTGGGGGTGGGGATACGGTTGTGGAAGAGGAGGGCTTCGCCTGCCCAGGCTGCGTGGGCGGGGGTGGACTCGAAGGCTTGTTTGGATTGGGAGATTGCTAGGCGTTTGGCTCGTTCCAGTTCGCCGGGGCGGGGGCCGTTTTTGGCCAGGTCTTGGGTTTCCTTGAAAATGGTTTCGAGGGATTCCTCGCGGGACTCGGGATCAAGGCCGGCGATGATCTGGAGGGCTCCGGTTTCGTGGAAAAGGGAGGTCTCGGAGCCGATCTGGTAGCAGAGGCCGCGCTCTTCGCGGAGCTCTGTGAACAGGCGGGAGGAGGAGGATTCACCGAGGATGAGGGAGAGGATGCGGAGGGCGTGGCGCTCTTCGGCATGGCGACCGGGGGTGTGCCAGGCGAGGGCGAGCTGGAGCTGGTCGGTGGGGCGGGTGTCTATGATTTCCTTGGGAGGGATGGGTGCGTAGGCGATGCGGAGTGCAGGCTTGTGGAATTTTTCCGGGAGGAGTGGCAGGAGGTTTTTCAGGATTTCCTCAGGAAGCATGGGGCCGGAGGTGGCGATGACGATGTCGCTGCGGAAGTGGTGTTCCAGGGCGAAGTTTCCAAGGGAGGAGCGGGTGATGTTTTCGATGGATTCCGGGGTGCCGGAGATGGGTTGGCCGAGGGGGTGGGAGGGGTAGAGGGCGGAGGCGAGGAGGTCTCCGATGTGATCCGAGGGATTTTCCCGGATCATGGTGATTTCCTCGTGAATGACGTCGCGTTCAAGGTCGATTTCGTTTTCGGGGAATGTGGAGTGCCAGACCATGTCGGCTAGGACTTCGATGAGGACAGGCATGAGCTCGGCTTCGCCCTGGGCTTCGTAGACGGTGTGGTCTTCCGAGGTGCATGCGTTTGCCTGACCGCCACCGGACTCTATGGCGAGGGTGAGTTCTTTTGCGGAGCGGGTGGAGGTGCCTTTGAAGGCCATGTGCTCGGAAAAATGTGCGAGGCCGGAGGGGATGTTTCCGGTTTCATCGCGGGAGCCGACGGGGATGTAGATGGAAAGGGCAGCGCATTCGGAATCCGGGAGGTGGGCGTGGGCGAGGCGGGGGCCGCCGGGGAGCTGATGGGTGGAGTAGGTGGTGGGCACGGCGCTATGCTAAACCCTAAGTTTTGAACTTTAAACTCTAATGAAGGGTTGAGGGTGCGGGCTTTGATTGGGTGCGGTCTGCGGCGGAGTTTTCTGGGGAGAGAGGCGTGGGGCTTGAAGGTTAAGAGGGTGATCCGGATGGCTGAACTCCGAAGTGGAGAATTCTGGACGTGAAAAGAGCGGCTCCCCCCCTCCTGGGGAACCGCCCTATGTTCACTTGCCATGCTAGAAAATTAGCGTCTTGGTGGTGGGCCACCACCCGGAGGGCCGCCACCCGGAGGGCCTCCGTTCCTGCCGCTTACTGATGATTCGTCATCGGGATCGCCGAGAGATTTTGCCTCTTCGAAGCTGATTTTCCCGTCTTCATCTTTGTCGAGGGTGAGGATGGAATCTTCTGCTGCGGCGAGTTCTTCTTCGGAGAGGTCACCGCTGTTGTCCGTGTCGAGGACTTGCATGAGTTCGGAGGCTTTCGGGGCAGGTGGTCTGCCTTGTTGTCCGGCATCTTCCGGGGGCTCTGGAGGTGCCAGTTCCTCCGCGCTGATGGAGTTGCTGTTGTCTCTGTCCAGCTTGAGCAGTGAACGGGTGGCGTTGCGGATCTCACGTGAGCTGAGTTCATGGTCTTCGTTTTTGTCGAGGGCCATGGCGATGGGATCAGGTGGCGGTGGCGGGCCTTGCTGGTCTTGTGCTGAGGCGAACGAGGTCACGCCGATGAGCAGGGTGGGGATGATGTGTTTTGTTTTCATAATTCTGAATGTTTGGGGTTTAGGTTTCTGTTTTATGTTTGTCTTATTCTTCCTCGTCGCCGGGGACAATGAAGACGTTTTCCTGCAGTTCTTCGCCGATGTTTGTGTTGCGGCGGATGATGGCGGCGAGGGTTTGTTCTTTTACGAGATCGACGAGTTCTGGTGGTAGTGTGGACTCGAACCAGAAGCGGTCACCATCACGAAGGTTGCGGAACTGGCGGGTGAGGATGCGGTGGAAGACGGGGCCGACCATTGCGTGGGCTACGTGTGGCTCATTGAGACCGCCGACCCAGAGATCGATGTCGTCCACTTCTTCGTATGCTTCCTCGAGTTTCTCGAATACATCGCGATCCGGGTTCACATCACGGATGCGGCGGGCCGGTCTGATGCCGAGCTGTTTGCGGACTTCATTGTAGGCGGGGAGGCCGTGGTCGCGGCCGCGCTGGATGTTGAGGGAGGCGAGATCGAGTCCTCCGGAGCCGGGCTCACCAAACAGGAAGTTCCGGAGTGAGTCTGTGATCTGCCCGTCGAGTTCCTCACAGAGCTGTGCTGAGAGGCCGCGGAGGATGTTGTCGATGCCGTCTTCCTCAACGATGGATGGATCGAAGAATGCGTCTGCGAGGGCGAGGTCTCCGGCTGCTGCGGTTTCACCTTCCGCGTCGATGCGGAGGATTGTTTCCGGAAGGAGTGTGTGGCCGAAGCGGAATGCGGCGGTGGCGAAGGAGTTTGCGATGCGTGGATCGACCTGCTCACGGTAGCCGCGGTATGGTGGGATTGCCTTTGGGCCGAGGATGATGGGCAGGAACTGGCTGTAGGTGATGTGCTGGAGCTCCGCGCCGACGATGGAACGGGCGAACTGGTAGATGGTCTCGTCTGTGGCATCGCCGTGGTCTTCGCGGAAGGTGCGTGCCCAGTGGTTGTGCTCGCGGACGAAGAGGGTGTGCATGGCGGTGAGTGCGGCCTGTTCGTTGGCGCGGATGTCACCGGCGAGGAACCAGAAGTTCGAGGTGGCGGGGACGTTTTCCTCTCCGCTTTCATTGTAAGGGAGGAGGTCTCCGAATTCCGAGGTGGTGACTTTCAGCTCTCCGCTGCCGTCGAGTTTACGAAGGGCGTTGGCACGTGTTTCATCGGAGCCGTAGATCTGGGAGCCGTCTATGAAGGAAGTGATCTCGTTCACTTGCTGGCGGACGCCGTCTTCATCGTATTCGTAGAATGAGCGGTTCAGGGGGATTTCCCCGGTGCCGGTGGACGAGGGGTCGAAGTAGATGTCTCCGCTGGGGACGGTGATGTTGAATTCCTCGGCCGGATCGATGGTGGATGTTTGATCGATATCGTGGTCGAGGAACTGTCCCCACTGCCAGAGGAAGTCGGATGCACCGCGGCTATTGGGGATGGATTCTTCCTGTGCTGCTACGGTATTGCTGATTTCCCTAGCGGAGGGGCGGTCTTCTCCGGCGGGTGATTCGATGCCATCCGAGTAGTCGGCATCGAAGAAGCGTGCGAAGGGGCGACCGGGAGTGCCGAGGGTGGGATCGAGAGGGTTGTTGGAGTAGCCGTCTATGGCACGGAACTCGAAAGCGCGGTCGCCGATGGTGGTTTGGTTGCTGTCTTCGCTTTCCGTGCGGAGCTCGTTTGCTTCCTGGTCGAGGTCGCTGTCGATTTTCCGGCTACGGGGGATGGGGATGTCCGGGAAGTGTGGGTGTGGTGGGCGGTCGTCTTCCGCGGAGAGGAGGGGGATGGTGATGGCCAGGGAAATAAATGCCGCTAATGGTTTTTTCATGATCAAAATTGTAGGGGGTGGAGAGTAATGCGATGATTTCGAGATGAGGCTTTTTTGTTAAGATTCAGTAAAAGGGATCGCGGACAGGGGCGGAAAATGGAGGATGGGCGAATGGAAAACGCGAAGGGCAGGCCGTTGCTGGTGATTGATGACGACAGGAAGTTGTGTGGATTGATGCGTGATTACCTGGAGCCTATGGGGTGGCATGTGGAGATGAGGCATGACGGGGAGAGTGGTCTGGCGGAGGCTCTGGAAGGCGAATATGATGCGGTGATACTGGATGTGATGATGCCGGGGATGGATGGGATAGAGGTGCTGAGGGAGCTGCGGAAGAGCTCGAATGTGCCGGTGCTAATGCTGACGGCGATGGGTGAGGAGGCCGACAGGATCGTGGGGCTGGAGCTGGGTGCGGACGATTATCTGCCGAAGACGTTTTCCACGAGGGAGCTGCTGGCTAGGCTGCGTGCGGTGACGCGGCGTGCGGTGATGGCGGAGCCTGAGGAGGAGGGTGGGCGCGACCTGGTGGCAGGGGCGCTGCGTGTGAACCAGGGGACGCATGTGGCGGTGTTGCGCGATGAGGTGCTGGAGCTTACTGCACTGGAGTTTGCGATTCTGGTCTCGCTGATGAAGGCGAAGGGGCGGGTGAAGTCACGGGAGGTTTTGTTGGAAGAGGTTTCCGAGCGTCGGTTCGATGTGTTTGACAGGTCGATCGATGTGCACATCTCGCAGTTGCGGAAGAAGCTGGGAGATGATGCGAAGAACCCGAGTTTTATCGTGACGGTGCGGGGGGTGGGCTACCGGTTTGAAGAAAGGGGGCTGGAGTGAGTGGGAGGCCGAGGTTTCCGCTGATGGCGAAGGTGGCGGCTTGGCTGGTGGTGCATCTGCTGGTGCTGGGTGCTGGGTTTTTCCTTTTCGTAAGCTGGCAACTGAGGCTGGGGCTGGATTCGCTGCTGACGGGAGCGACGGGAGAGAGGCTGGAGTCGATCGGGAATTCGATTTCCTCGGATCTGGGAAATGCCCGGGTGGATGAGTGGGAGGGGATTGTTGAGGGTTATTTTGACGGGTATGGGATTGAGACTTTTTTGAGGATGCCGATGGATCTGGTACCGGGGAATGAAGAGGCTGAGATTCCCATGGAGATTGTGAAGAGGCTGAGGGATGAGAAGCCGCACAGGGAGCCGATGCCGGGTGGGCGGCCTGAGCGTGGGCCGCCGATGGGTTTTGGAGAGAGGCCTCCGATGCATCATTTCAATGAAGAGAGGAACAGGGCTGCGGAGGCGGTTTTCCTGGTGAAGGCTGAGGAGGACGGGGGCTACTGGGCGGTGATGGATGTGCCGGTGGAGTCAGTGGAGAGAGAGGCGTCTCCTCAGGTGCTGGTGTTTTTAAGAGCAGATGCTGCGGCTGGGGGCGGTTTGTTCTTTGATTTCAGGCCGTGGTTGTTCGGCGGGTTGGCGGTGCTGGCGCTGAGTCTGCTGTTGTGGGCTCCGTTTGTGCTGGGGGTGACGAGTTACGCTGGGCGGATTTCGCGAGCGACGGAGAAGATCGCGGAGGGGGACTTCGCGGCGAAGATCGGGGCGAAGCGGAATGACGAGCTGGGGCGTGCGGGGGATTCCATAGAGGAGATGTCCGGACAGCTGGGGAATCTGCTTTCCGGGCAGAAGAGGTTTCTGGCGGATGTGGCGCATGAGCTTTGCGCGCCGCTGGCGAGGATGAGGACAGGCCTGGGGATTTTGGAAAACAGGGTGGAGCGAAAGGATGTGGAACGAGTTCTCTCGATCGAGGAGGATGCGGCGGAGCTTTCGGCACTGGTTTCGGAGCTGCTGGCGTTTACGAAGGCGAGCTCGGCGGTGCTGGAGGTGGAGGAGATTGAGCTGGGGGAGTTCCTGGAAAGTTTTTCAGGAAAGGAACTGGAGGGGCACGAGGTGAAGCTGGAGGTGCCGGAGGGGATGGTGGTAAGGGCAGACCGGCGTTTGCTGGGGCGTGCGGTGGTGAATGTTTTACGAAACTGTCACCGGCATGGGGGTGCGGGGTGCGCTGTGAGAATTTTCGCAAAGCGGGAGGGAGAGGATGTGCTGATGGGGATCGAGGATGATGGCGTGGGGGTGGAAGAAGGGGAGCTTGGGAGGTTGTTCGAGCCGTTTTACAGGCCGGACAGATCGCGGACGCGGGACACGGGGGGGACTGGGCTGGGGATGGCGATTGTGGAGAGTTCTGTGAAGGCTTTCGGGGGGAAGGTGGCTGCGAGTAAAGGTGACCTCGGGGGGCTGAGGGTGAATTTCTGGCTGCCGGGGTGAAATTTTAAGTTTTTAAACTCCAATGAAGAGTTGGCGGGAGGGCTTTGGTTGGGTGCGGGCTGCGGCTGGGTGATTGGGGAAGAGGGCTTGGCCGCTTGCCCTATGTGGCTTTGGAATTGGAGACCCAGGGCGCCGCTGCGCTATGCCCTGGGCTGGGATATTTCGCCCTGTTGGAGCTGGAAAATAGGTCGGTGATGGCGGTGCGCCTCACATTTTGAAGTCTTCGCCGAGGTAGTATTTTTTGGCGGTGGGATCGTTTACGAGGAACTCGGAGGTTCCTTCCAGGATGACGCGGCCGTCGTGGATGAGGAAGGCGCGGTCTGTGATGGAGAGGGTTTCACGGACGGAGTGGTCTGTGATGAGAATGGCTAGGTCGTCTTTGTCGCGGAGATCGCGGACGATGCGCTGGATGTCCTCTACGGCGATGGGGTCGATGCCGGCGAAGGGCTCGTCGAGCATGAGGACTTTCGGATCGGAGCAGAGGGAGCGGGCGATGGCGAGACGGCGTTTTTCTCCTCCGGAGAGGGTGATGGCCTGGGATTTGGCGAGTTTGGTGATGCCGAAGCGCTCAAGGAGATCGTGGGCGCGGTCTTTGATGTCTGATCGGGAGAGGTTGGGACGGGTCTCTAGAATGGCGATGAGGTTGTCGTAGACGGAGAGTTTCCGGAAAATGGATTCTTCCTGCGGGAGGTAGCCGAGACCGAGGCGGGCACGGCGGTGCATGGGGAGCTTTGAGATATTTTCCCCGTTGAGATGGACGCTGCCTTGCTCGGCGGGGATGAGGCCGGCGATCATGTAGAAGGAGGTGGTTTTGCCAGCTCCGTTGGGGCCGAGGAGTCCGACGATTTCGCGGGGGCGGACGGTGATGGAGACGCCATCGACGACGGCTCGGCCGGAGTAGGTTTTACGGAGATCCTGGGCGGAGAGGACGTTGGTTTCAGGGGTGTGCATGGCTGCGGTGAAAATGGATGAGGAATTTTAAACCACGGAATACACCGAATACACGGAAGTGGTGTGGCTGGTGGGTTCTATTGGTTTTGTTTTTCCTGATCGAGGGGGACTCCTGTTTCCCATTTTCCTTTGGTGGAGAAGGTGCCGTCTTCTTGGATGCGGAGGGTGAGTTCCGGCTGCTTCGCGCGGGCGAACATGGCGCCTTGCTTCACCCAGGGGAAGCCGCCGTGGATGATGATGACTTTCTGAGAGAAATCATAGGTGAGAACCCGGCCGCTTGCTTCGACTGGTTTTTTCCCATCGACGGCTTTCTGCAGAAAGCGGACGGCTCCGGTGGCTTCCATGTTGCGGACGTCGCCGAAGTCGGTCTCGGTTTTTGGTTCCTCGCCTTTTTCTGTCTCGGCTGCTCTTTTCCCGAAGAAGATTTTCAGCTCATCGGCTCCGTCCAGATTGAACTTGGGGTCGCGGACGGTGACATTTTTCAGGTAAACGACGACGCTGTTCTCGGAATCGAAATACATGCCGCCATCACAGTTGATGATGGTGTCTTCCGGGGCGGGGGTGACTTCCAGGGGTTTGGCGGGCGGGCGTTGGTTTTGGGCTGTGGCGGCTGCTTCCTTTACCTCTGAGTTTTTGAGGAACTCGCGAGTGGCCTTGGAGGCCTCCTGGCCTTCGGCGAGGTTTTGCTCAAGTTCGGCCTTGGCGATGGCGTGACGGGAATCGAGCTCCGGCATTGTGCTTTCAGCGGCTTTTTTGACAGCTGCGAGTTCGTCTTCCGAGGCGTAGGCCGGGGGTGCCGCGGTAAGCAGGCCGGGGGAGAAGGAGGCCGCAAACAATGCCATGGCGGCGGATGGGGCGGTTAGAGGGTTGTTGTTCATTGAAGTTTTCGGTGGTGCCTTGATCCAGGATTTCACGGGACCGCTTAGGAAGCCTTCACTGAGATCCATTCCGTAGACCATGCCGCTGCCTTTTGCGATGAGGCGGTCGTTTGTGATGGTGACGGGCTCATAGGAGATGAGGCGCTGGGTGGCTTGGTTGAGAAATGCGACGTCCATCTCGACCTGGCCTTTCGGGGTGCGATCCGGGTTGTAGAATTTTATAAGCACGTTTTCCCCCTCCATCAGATCGGAGCTGATGAGGGTCATTTTCTCGGCGTAGACGTCTCCGACAAGGTTCAGATCCTCGTCATAGCGGGGAAGGAGGACGCCTTTCAGGACGCTGCCGTCCGGGAGCAGGCCGATGGGATTTTTCTTCGCGGAGCCTCCGTTTTCCTGGGCGAAAAGCAGTGGTGCGGTGAGTAGGAGTATGGAAACCGTTTTTTTCAAAGTGTCTCGGGGAAATAGGTGCGGACTGAGGGCTGTGATGAGGTTACCGAATAAGTAAGTGGAGACAATAGGAATGTCGCTTTTTGCAAGTTTGTAGACGGAGGGAAAAGGGAAGGGTTGATTCGTGGCTGGGGAGGGTGGAGACTGCGCGTATGAAACCGCAGGTAGGAGATATGGCACCGGACTTCAAGGAAGTGGCGGTGGAGGGTGAAAACGAGGCGGAAGTTTCGCTGGAGGGGCTGCGTGGCGAGGTGGTGGTGCTGGTGTTTTATCCAAAGGACAGCACTCCGGGTTGTACGATCCAGGCGTGCTCGCTGCGGGAGCACTGGGACGAGATCAGGGACAAGGCGCGGGTGTTTGGCGTGAGTGCGGACTCGGTGAAGAGCCACCAGAAGTTTATTTCCAAGAAAAATCTGCCGTATCCCCTGATCGCGGATGTGGATAAGAGGGTGGTGGAGGCCTATGGGGTGTGGGTGGAGAAATCGATGATGGGGAAGAAGTTCATGGGGATCGAGCGGAGCACTTTTGTGATCGATAAAGACGGGCGGGTGAAGGCGGTGCTGGAGAAGGTCTCGCCGATGAGCCATACGGAGAAGCTTCTGGAAGTTTTATGAGTGGAGCTACGGGTAAAGAGCTGAGGAGTCCGCATACGGGAATCGCGGTGCTGGCCATAGGCGCGATGACGCTTGTGCTGGCGTTCGGACTGGATTTTCTGAAGGTGACGAAGTTGCTGGAAGCTGTGTTGAGTGGCTTTTTCCAAGTGAAAGCGCTGGGCGAGCCTGTGCATGGGATCGGCTTGGGGGCATTGTGGGCTGGGACGGCTGTGCTGGCGTTCGGGCTGCCGTATGTGATTCTGCATGTTCCGGGGATATTCCGGCGTGTGCTGGTATGGGCGGGGGCGTTTGTCTTTACCGTGACGTGGGTTCCGGTGCTTTTGCTGGCGGCTTACAAAGCGGAGATCGGGGTGGCAATCGTGGCCGTTCTATGGTCGGGTTTTTGCGCGATGTTCTATGCTTCCAACCACGACCTGCCCGTGGACAGGACGGTCGAAGATCAAGTGAGAGGGATCGATGGCCAGAGTTGATTTTCCAGAACCGGTGCGGGAACTTGTGGCTGAGCTGAAGCGGCTGCCGGGCGTGGGGCCACGTAGTGCGGAGCGGATGGCTGTGTGGCTTTTGCAGAACAAGAAGGCGGAGCCGACGGTGCTGGCGGCGAGCATTGTCGGGGCGCATGAAAAGATCGTTGCGTGCCCGGTTTGTGGATTTTTTGCAACGCGGGAGCTTTGCGAGATCTGTGCCGATCCGAAGCGTGATGATACGATCCTGTGTGTGGTGGAGCAGGCGACGGATATTCTTCCTTTGGAAAGATCCGGTGCTTTCAAGGGGCGTTACCATTGTCTCGGCGGGAAGCTTTCTCCGCTGGATCGTGTTTCACCGGACGATCTGAAGATCCCGGAACTGATGCGACGGGTTGAAACGAGTGACGGGGGGATGGAGATCATTCTGGCGCTAGGCGCGGATGTGGAGGGCGAGGCTACTTCGAATTATCTGGCGGATATGCTGAGGGGGAAATCGGCGAAGGTGACACGCATCGCGCAGGGGCTGCCGGCTGGTGGCGGGCTGGAGCATGCGGATGAGTTGACGCTGATACGGGCGCTGCAAGGCCGGCGGGACTTCTGACTTTTTTGGTGAAATCACATTCTTGCGGGACTTGCCCCGGAGAACTAAATTGTTGGCATGCCGATGAAAAGTCCCACCTTTCTTCTATTTGTTTTTTTCCTGATCAGCGGTGTTTCCCATGCTGCGGAGAAGGAAATTTCTTGTCCGATGGATTCGCTTTTGGCCGCGCCGAGGTGCCGGGAAATGACTCAGGAAGATTTTGAGAAGGAATTCACCCAAGGGGAGAACATGATGTTCGTGTGGCTGACGAAAGAAAAGACCAGGGCGAAAATCAGCCGGAATCTTTACCGGGATGCGGAGGTGGATCTCACAATGTTTGACGGGAAGATTCCAATACAGGAGGTGATCGCGGATTTTGTGGATGGGAAGCTGAACCTTGTGACTTTCTCGATTTTCAATCGTGGGGACGGTGGGAAAATTTCCGCTGAGGATTTTTCCGAGAGATTTATGGAAACGGGCAAAAAGGTGGGGGAGATCCTGCAGACGAAACCCAGACGGAGGGACGCGGACTCGCGGAACGGGCTGCTGACGGAGGGATTCAGTTGGTATTCCCAGAAGATCGGCACGGCGCTTCTGGAGCATAACGAGGGAGCGATGGAGGGCTCCGAGCGGGAGTTTTTGCGGCTTAGGACGGCTCGCCCTAAAGCGGAGGGTTCGCTGGCAGCATCAATGACGAGCACTCGTGGAACGACGGTGAGGCTGGGCGATCTCCCGGAGAATGTGGTGACGGAAGACAATGGGGATGTGTTTGTCGACAATCTCCCGATGGTGGATCAGGGGAACAAGGGTTACTGTGTTGTTGCCTCGGCACAACGGGTGTTCGAGTACTACGGGATTGGTGCGGACATGCATCAGATAGCGGAGATCGCGAACGCGGATCCAGACAAGGGAACAAGCACGCTTACGATGGCGAAGGAGCTCGATAAGATTGATTACCGCTTCAAGACGCGGCTGGACATTATAGGTATGATCTCTGGGAATGGACTGACGGATGTGGATGTGAAGAAAGGCGAATATTACGTGGGAAATCCGGTGGATCGAAGGAAGTTTCTTAAGGAAATCCGCAACTACGTAGACGACGGCTTGCCTTTGCTCTGGTCATTAGAGCTGGGGAGATACCCAGAAAAGCCTCAGTTGAATCCACAGACAAGCGGTGGACACATGCGGATGATCATTGGTTATAACAACAAGACCGAAGAGATCATTTTTTCCGATTCCTGGGGAGCTGGGCATGAGCGAAAAACGATGAAAATGTCCGATGCTTACAGTGCTACGCAGGGTCTGTTTGTGCTGAAGCCGACTGTGCACTGAGTCTCGTGGGCTCTATTCCGGAAATGCCTGGTCGTAGTAAGAGAAGAGCTGGGCGAGATCCGGGGCGCTGAAGGCGGCGACTCCATCATTTCGCTTTGCGATGCGTGCGACTACTTTCGGGATGGCGTGGTGGAGGGCTTTCAGGGCACCTTTGGTTTCGAAAGCGAGATCGTAGAAGGAGACTCCATCGATGACGCGGATGAGGGGATTGGCGGGGCTTTTTTCTCCGCGATCCTTGTCGGAGGGGACGAACTCAATATCCGAGCGTTCCGGCTCGCGTGGGATGATGTTTACGAAGTATACGGTGTAGTCCTTGTATTTGCTGGCTTTGGGGGAGACGAGGTTGTCGAGGGAACGGTAGACGTCGGCGAGCTTTCCGCCTGAGACTGTGGAATGCTTGTTTTTCACTTCGGCGATGATTTTCCGGGAAGAGCATCTGAGATCCACGACTTCGCCGGTTCCGAGATTTTCCCAGCCTTTGGCGGATCCGAGGATGTTCTGGTGGAAATTGCCGATACCGTTTTGTAGGGATTTCTGGGCTTGGCGGGTGGCTTCTGCGATTTTCCAAGTCTTGTGATCCATGGAGAACCCGGCGATCTGGAACATGGCTGCAAACGGATCGATGATATTCCGGCCAAAGTCTTCTTCGGATTTCTTTTTGGCTTCGATGGCGATTGTCAGGAGGTCTTCGATTTCCCTTTCGAAGATTTTTGCGTCCATGAAAGCGGGGATGTCGCTAAGATTGACAGGAAGGCTTATCGTTTCCTTTCCGTTTGCCGAAGGAGCTAGACCCAGAAGTCCTAGGAGCGAGGTGCTGAAGAAGCCGCGGCGGGAGAAGGCAGTGTGGGACATGACCGGGGAAGTATAGATGGTTTGTATTTCCGGACGATGGAAAAGTGTATGGCTGGAGTCTCCGAGGAAGTGGTTCGTCGCTACTTTTCCGGGTAGTCGCTAGCGCATTACTTGCCCTTTGTAGGATTGAATTCATATTGCGGAACATTTCTCACGCTATGCTTGTTCTTTTATCACCTGCCAAATCTCTCGATTACGATTCTCCGTTGCTTACCAGGAAATCCACGAAGCCTCGTTTTGTTGATGACTCGGCGGAGTTGATTGAGGGACTGCGGGAGCTTTCCGTGGCGCAGGTGGGGAAGCTGATGTCGATCAGTGACAAGCTGGCGGAGCTGAATCATGGGCGGTTTGCGGATTGGCAGAGTGAGTTCACGAGGGAGAATTCGCGGCAGGCGATTCTGGCTTTCACTGGGGATGTTTATCAGGGAATGGAACTGGAGGAGTGGGGTGAAAATGATTTCGCGAGAGCGCAGAAGCAGGTGCGGATTCTTTCGGGGCTGTATGGGGTGTTACGGCCGCTGGATCTGATGCAGGCCTACCGGCTGGAGATGGGGACGAAGTTCGCGAATGAGCGGGGAAAGAACCTTTACGAGTTTTGGGGGAGCAAGGTGACTTCCCTTTTGAATCAGGATCTGAAAAAATCGGGGAGTGAGGCGGTGGTGAACCTGGCATCGAATGAGTATTTCTCTGTGGTGAAAAAGAGTGAGCTAGAAGGGGATCTTGTGACTCCGGTTTTCAAAGATGAGAAAAACGGGAAGTATAAGATTATCTCGTTCTACGCGAAGAAGGCGCGGGGGATGATGGCTGATTTCATCGTCCGGGAGGGGATTCAGGAGGCGAAGGAGCTGAAGAAATTCAAGACGGCTGGATACAAGTATAGCGCGGGGGAGTCTGGTGGGAGTAATCTGGTGTTTCTGCGGAAAGAGCAGGGTTAGATTCTTGAGATGAAGGCGTGG
>JBPOGC010000078.1:0-13175 GCA_051251795.1 Luteolibacter sp.
GTGCCCACCCTCCGCACCAAAGGCAGATGCGAAGCCGAGAAGCCAGATTGTGAGAATTGAGCCGAGAGAACGCGTCATGGATGAAGTACGGTGGGAGTCCGGGGAACGGGTGATAACGATACCCCACTACCCCGGCAAGATCTATTTGTGAAAAATTTCACAAGCCTCGGAATCGCCGACAAACCGGAAATCCGAAGCAAGGCGGAAGTCTTTCCAAACCAATAAAATTTCACACCCAAAACCGGGTTTCGCGGAGCTGTCGTTCCAGCGGAAATATCATCTGGAAAAGTTCACTGCGACGCACCCAGCAGATCGCCGCCTCAAAACACGCTTCCAGATCCCTGTATAGTGTACACAAACTGTTTTTTCATGCTATGGAGCTACTGGATATATAGTAAGACCGCATCCGACAGATATACTTAGACAGGCGAATCCGCTCCGCGAAGAGCGTGAAATCCCCGGCGCGTCAAGCATTCGCTCGAAAATTTCCTTGAAATATATTTGGCTTTTCTCTTGCAAAAGTTCGCCTGTGTTCCGACAACCCTTTTCGCCATGAACAAAGCAGAACTTGTAGAAACCATCCAAAAAGCCCTCGGATCAGACGCCACCAAGCGTTCCGCAGAAGAAGCCCTCGACGCAGTACTTTCCTCCATCTCCAAAGGTGTGAAGAAAGATCAGAAAGTCCAGATCATCGGATTCGGAACATTTGAGGTCAAGAAACGCGCAGCACGTCTCGGACGCAATCCTAAGACCGGAGAACCACTTAAAATCGCCGCATCCAAGTCGGTTGGTTTCAAGCCTTCCTCCGTCCTCAAGGCCAGCCTCTGATTCATCTTGCCAGCTTCGGTTGGCAAATAATTCTTTAGAATTAACCCAAAAAACCCTGTCCGTCACCGGACGGGGTTTTTCGTTGGAAGGCGTTTGCCAGAAGACTTCAGAACCATCCTTTCCGCCCGGCAACATAGGTTGCGACGAACTCTTCATCGGATTTTGTGAGGTAGATAATCCCCTCGATCAGGCCGATAATACCACCGAGACAGACAAGGCTGAGCAGCAGTTGGATGACTCCTTCCTTGGTGTAGCCAAGGTAGAACTTATGGACACCGAAGGCTCCCAACACGATTGCGAGGATACCGGCGACGAGTTTTTTGTCTTTCTGCTCTTTGGTGAAACTGGGAGCTGCAGCGGGAGTAGGTGTTTCTTCTGACATGGTGGTTGTCGATTATCAGGTTTCCGTTTACCTAGCAAGACCCAAGCCAACATGAAACCAAGGATCAATCTAGCCGAAACCACCAACGCGGACGGCACACAACTCATTTTACAGGAGCACGACGGGCGGCGATACCTGCTTGTCGAGGGCCAGCAACTCTGCGGCCCGGCAACAAGAGCGGCGGAGGAGGAGCTCGCGAGACTGGCAGCCGCGCCATTCCGCCCAGCCCGCCAGCCACGCATCTGGATGTTCGGGATCGGCCTGGGGCATATGCTGAAATCGATCATTAGCGAGCTGCCGCAGAAACGTGCCGTCTATACGATTGCTGAGAACCGCAGGGAGATCATTGAATGGAACCGCGAGTTTTTCCCCGAAACACCCCTCTCAGATCCACGCGTGGTGCTGGAAAGCGATACCAGCGCCGCATCGCTCAACAACCAGTCGGGCTGCCTTCATGCGATCATGATCCATCTGGACTCCGCGCCACTCGGCTCGCGCGGGAGACTTCCGGTCAATGACAAGAAATGGCTTTCCGCGACCTACGAGGCTCTTCAGCCGGGAGGATTGCTGGCCATCGCCGCATCACGGAAAGTACCGAACCTGGAAAGAAACCTGGAGCGCGAAGGCTACGAGGTAGTGGAGCACCTCGTCCCCGCCGTTCCCCATGCGAAGAAGCCGCGCCTGTTGCCAATCTGGCTGGCAAGGAAATCACGCGACGCCCTTGAGTAATCAAGGCGATTGTGATCTAGTCTCAGCAATCCCACCATGCGAACTTTAAAACACGCCCTTCCTCTCCTGATCGCCGCCACAGCCCAGGCAGCTGAGATCCCTCTCGAAGCGAAGGACTTTTCCGTCACTCATAAGATCGAGGCTTCCGCCCTTCCGCGGGACGCCACGGTATTCAGAATTTCCCCGGAAAGATGGTCTGGTTTCGAAGTCCTCAGTGTCGCGGATCACGGGATCACTGTTAAAAAAGGCGACAGCCTTGTGCTGATGGACACCACGGCCATTGACGAAAAGCTGGCTGACACACGCCGCTCCATCGCCAAAGGGAACCTGGAGCTTGCCAGCGCCGAACAGGAGCTCGCCACATTGCGCAAGACCGTCGGCGAGCAATTGGAAAGACTGAAGCGCCGTGCTGATGAAAGCGCGGAGGAGCTCTCATATTTCGTAAAGACTCAGCGAAAGTCCTCGGAGGAATCCGCCGGCTTCGGCTTGAAACAGAAGGAGCAGATTCTCGCATCCTACAAGGAAGAGCTGAAACAACTTCTGCAGATGTATGAGGCGGATGACATCACCGAGGAGACCGAGGAAATCATTCTCCAACAACAAAAGGACGCTGTGGAGGCCGCTGAATTTTCCCTGAAAATGGAAATGCTGAACCACAAGCGCACCCTCTCGGTAAACCTGCCCCGTAAAGAAAAAGTCCTGACGGAAGCCCGCGACGACAGCGCCCTGGCTCTCGAAAGCCAGTCCAAGGAACTTCCACGCTCCATCGAGCGGAAAAAAGTGACGGTCGAAGGGCTCAAGACCTCATTGAAGCGCTCCGAGAAGTCTCTTGCGGAACTGGGAAAAGACCGCGCCCTCTTTGAGATCAAAGCTCCTGGCGACGGAACATTTTACCACGGCTCCATCGAAAACGGAAAATGGACGACCGGTGACATACTGAAAAAGCTCGTCGCTGGTGGAAGCCTTCCTGCAGGCCAGCCCTTCGCCAGCTTCATCCCCTCCCCTTCCGAGATCGTGGCCATCGCTTTTCCAAGCCAAGCCATCGCCCAAAGGCTCGAAGCCGGGGCGAAGGGAACCGCGATGATGGTCGGGCGTGGCGACATTGAAATCCCCGTTACCGTCCAGTCCGTTGCGGAAACACCCGGCCCGGACCAGACTTACAAAATAGTGTTCGAGGCGGAATGGCCCGAGACATTGCAGCCCAAAGCCGGCCAGAAACTGGAAATCCAACTGATCTCTTATTTCAAAGAAAACGCCATCTCAGTGCCAACCAAAGTGCTCACCTATCGCCCTGAGGGCTGGACGGTGGAGGTAAAACTGGCCGACGGGAAAACCGAGCAACGCAAGGTCACACTTGGAAGATCCACCTTGGAAGAAACTGAAATCACATCCGGCCTCGAGCCCGGACAGGTGATCATCGCCCCGTGACACACACAAGTTTGACGGTAACACTTTCGTAGTATTTGTTCTGCGTGTGCTCCTAGAGGTTATTTTCCAACTCTGCGCGTTGCTCGTTATTGCGGGGACGTTTCTTTCTCTCATCCGCAATGATTCCTGGCTCATACGGGGCTGGGATTTCCCACGCATACAGCTTCTTTGCCTGGGGGTTTTCACTCTTTTGGGGCTCTTCCTGTTAAGCTTCAAGGACGCGGAATGGGGGCGTGATCTGGTGATCGTCCTCGCCCTCTCGCTTGCCTTGGGCGCACTCGTTTTCTGGCTCCGCCCATATACCCGCCTGCATAGAAAACAGGTTCTCAACGGCGATGGGAAAACCGGGATCAAGACTCTTGTTTCCAACGTCCTGATGACAAACCGGGAAAGCGACGGATTGCTTGCCATGATCCGTAAGCATGAACCGGATCTCATCATAGCCTTGGAAACAGATCACTGGTGGACAAGGCAGATCGCAGCCGTTTCCGATAAATACCCGTATGCCGTGGAAGTCCCCCAGAACGACACCTACGGAATGGTTCTCCGCTCCCGGCTGCCGCTCTCGGATCCACGGGTCGAATACATTGTCAGGAAAAACATCCCCTCCATCCACACCGGTATCGAGCTTGAGAACGGAACCGTAATCAACGTCCACGCTCTGCACCCCAAACCTCCTTTCCCCGATGAGGACGATAGCTCCACTGACAGGGATGCCGAGCTGCTGACGGTGGGGAAACGGGTCCGCAAGGACGGAGGTCCGACTCTTGTGCTGGGCGACATGAACGATGTCGCGTGGTCCCGCACGACAAAGCTGTTTCAGAAAACCAGCGGACTTCTCGATCCACGGGTAGGCCGCGGATTCTTCCCCACATTCCATGCCTCTTATGCATTCATGCGCTGGCCTCTGGATCATGTGTTCGTTTCGGATCACTTCCGCGTCAGGGATCTCCAGCGCCTCCCATTCATAGGCTCGGATCACTTCCCCATGTTCACCGACTTTTCCTTTGAGCCGGGGGGGCAGGATGAACAGGAAACACTTTCCACAGATGCTGATGAGAAAGCGGAAGTGGAGGAAAAAATTTCCGCTCCCGAGCCTAAGAGGCTGTCTGAAATCACCTCTCCGGAATCGCTCCGGGAAGATTTTATTCAGTCCCTGCGCGGCACACACCAAAGGGCGGAATTTTTTCAAAAAAGACGCCGACAACATCAGACCTTTTTCAAAGAACTACTAAATGTGCCGTAGTTTTAAGATTGACGCCACCATATCGTCCATCATGATGGTGTTTCTTGTTTCCCTTCCATTCCCATGCGTTGCGTCCAATGCGGTTCCCTCAAAGACAAAGTCCTAGACTCGCGCTCATCCAAGGATGGGACGACGATACGGCGGCGGCGCGAGTGCCTGCGTTGCACTTATCGCTATACGACCTACGAGCAGATCGAGCGCACGGAACTGCGCGTAGTGAAACGCGATGGCACACGGGAATCCCTCAACCGGGAAAAGCTCATGAGCGGCTTGATCAAAGCCTGCGAGAAGCGACCGGTCTCCATGGATCGGCTCGATCGCGCCGTGGAGGAAATCCTGACAGATCTGCACAAGGATCACCTCAGCGAAGTGCCTTCCGCATCGATAGGCGCGAAGGTCATGGACAAGCTGCATCAGATCGACCCGGTCGCCTACGTGCGCTACGTCTCGGTCTACCGCCAGTTCGAGAATGTCAGCGAGTTCATCACCGAGATCCAGTCCCTCTCACGCCGCGCCGCGCGCGACACGTTCCAACGCCGGCTGTTTAAAGAATAGCCCGGCACGAAAATTCACCACCCTGTCCCGAACCTTAACCACAACCAGCCACCCACGAACACACTTCCCTCCCCATACAGTGATATCCTTTATAGGCAACCGCCCCGCTCTCCAGATTGGCTCTTACCAGGTTCTCGATTACGATACCCTGTGGCTGGAAGACGCCATCCGCCGTGCCGCCACAGCCGCAGATCACGAGGACTTTCCACTTGTCACGGAGATCCGCAAAGGGATCGAACTCTACCTGGAAAACAAATGCCCCCTGCGCCTCCTGCACCTTGAGGATCTTTTCGAGCGCATGAGGAAGATGTTAGTGAAAATCGGTTGCGGTCAGATCGCTGAGAAACTGGAGCCGCTGGCCCCGCCGGTAACGGTCTCCCTGGTCAGAGCCGCCGAAGATGCCGGCAACGGCTTCGAGATGGGCTTCTTTGAAACCGTCCGTAGCGAACTTGCCGAGTTGCGCGAGGCCGGAGCGGAAGAAATTCATTTCACCGGATTGAAAGCAAGCGCTCTCATCCTGCGGGGATGCGGGGAATGGAACAAGAGCTGTGAGACGATGCTAGATGAGATCAGGAATTTCATCATCGCCGCGGATCAAGAGCAGGAGCCCTTCAGCCGTGTGCTGAGACTGAGTGTTGAAGTATGAGCCACAGACGTCCGGTTTCACGAAAAACCGGTAGCGCCCATCAATGAGCCGACTTGGATTTACTCCCCGTCTTCTTCCTCATCACTTTCCGGCTCGACGCGTGTGACAAACTTCTCGATGAAATAGTTATCATCCTCGTTCACGAGTTTGACTTCATCCTGCAAGAGCTTGATCGCGCCCAGGTCGTTCGCAGTGGTCAAGCGCTTGATTTCATTCTCCAGGCCGAAGATATAAGTGCCCTTTTCCTTGGATATCTCATCTATAAACTCAGTGCTTCGCGCCGATTGTTTTTCGAAATACTCCTGGTGAATCTCTGTCATTCCGGGAACGCGACTCAGAGGCTTGGGTATGATGTCATTGATTTTGTAGCCACGCGCCTTGGCCTTCTTGTTCATTTTCGTCAGCACCGTGTTCAGTGCCTCGACCTTGCTTTCATTGGCTGATTCATCGACCTCTTCCCTTGCCCGGTCTGTGAATGCGTCGCTGTTCACAGACATATCCGCGAGATATCCCTCGACGATTGGCTGCACGTGCTCGGCCATCTGCTCTTCCTTGGTATCGATAAATGTTTCGACATCAAACTTTGCCTCAGGCACGTCTTCAACGGGATCCGGGAGCTTCTCTGCGTTTTGCTCCGGCAGGTTGCCCAGACTGTCATCGCCTTCTTTGTCGGGTGTGCCCTCCGGTACCAGGGAGGAGGCCTCATCAGGTGATTCCGGGGTGATATCGATAACCCTTGGCGTCTGCTGCTTCTCGTCAACGATATCAACTACGGTCTCGGGCTTTTTCACATACATCATGTAGTAAGCTGCGCCTGCGGCCAGAGCCAAAAGAAACAAGGTGAAACCAAGACCGGACGAAGACTTCTTCGCCAGTTTTGGCGGCACGTATTTCTTGCCCATGGCTGCCGCGGAAGCGGTGGTCATGAGAGCCTTCGCCGGGGATTTCTGGATTGCCACCATCTCCTCTGCCATTTCCAGAGCCGAGTTGTAGCGCTTGGCGGGATCCGGGTTCATTGCTTTCTGGATCACCGCGTCGAGACGTGGATTGCAGCCGGAAATGTGTGAGGCCGGACGGGGATCCGCGTCGGGCAGCTTTCCGGTAAGAAGCTCGTGCAACATCACTCCCACCGAGAAAATATCCGCGCGGTGATCGATCACGAAAGGTGGCTCAACCACCTCCGGAGCAGTGTAGCCCGGTGTCCCGAAAATCTGTTCTCCCTCTTCGATCTGCTTTTCCGAAGCGCGCGCGAGGCCGAAGTCGCCGATCTTCGGGTTTGCCTGCATGTCGAGGAGGATGTTCGCGGGCTTGATGTCCCGGTGAAGAATGCCATGGTCATGCGCGTTCGCCAGCCCGCGGCAGACATCGGCAACGATTCGGACAGTTTCGGATTGCTCCACGGCCTGCCCGCCGGAAGCCTGGTAAAGGGAATTTCCCGCTACGAATTCCATCACAATATACAGCATTCCCCCGGCTTCACCGAAGTCATACACGCCGATCAGGTTCGGATGGTTCAGCTTTGCCATGGCCTTCGCCTCCGCCTCAAAGCCTGTCCGGAAGGCTTCGTCGGTGGAAAACTCACGCGGAAGGATTTTGATCGCGACGGAGCGGTCAAGAGCCCGCTGGGTCGCCTGGTAAACCGCTCCCATGCCACCGCATGCGATCAGGCTGTGGATGTCGTAGGACGGGAAGAGATCCGCGACCTCTTCAAGATCAGGGGCTTCAAAGATCGGGGTATGATCGGTTTCACTCATGGGTTTTTATGTTAAGGCATCTGCGCAGGAAGCTGGGAAGAAAGCAAGCCAGACAGATTGTTTACAGGAGAGTTTACAAAGGCGCATGATATACTGTCCACTCGGGTAGTGTTATCGTCGTATTATACAGCATATGTAACGCCACAACATTCAATAATGATCCGGTGGACTGGTATAACAATGCACAAACCAGACCGAAGATCCCGACACTCGCCAGACCGTAGAAGTCATAAAAGTGCAGTGAGGCGAAAATCACGGAAGACGAAACCGCGCCAATGAAAACCCCCATCCGGTTTGAGATGGATCTGAAAAGGACTCCCCGGTAGAGAATTTCCTCCGCCAGGGGGCCGACGAAACAAGCGGAGACCACCAGAAACACCAGCCCGAACATCCCCGTGTCCGCGTAGGAAAGCCCCCCGGCCGGATCCTCCCGGGTAAAGCGGCCAAGCGCCCACCGCAGCGGCTGGTCTATCAGAACGAGCAGGGAGAAAGCACCGAGTAGAACAGGTGGATTGATCAGCCCGTTCAGCCCCATCACCCGCGGGATGTGTCGGAAGTCTTTGAAGAGAAGGGCCAGAGCGATGAGCGTCGGTAAAAATCTCACCGCCGTATCAAGGATGATCGCCGCGACAGGGTGCAAGCCCGGCAACTGCGCGATTCCCAGCTCCACCACCAACGTAAAGCCGATCCAACACAGCGTCGCTACCAGGAAAACCGTCAGACCCAGGGAGGGACTCCAGCCTGAGCTGTATCCCTTCGCCTTCGTCCGGAAACCTTTTCCCAAACAAACAATGGCCGATGGCAGGAACATCAGCCCGACAAGGCCAAGCCCCCAGATCAGCGACCCCACCAGCACCGCCCGCGTGCGCAACCTGTCAGTCCTCGCATTTTGCTCAAAAAGGAACTCCTCGGAAGCCAGCTTGATATTCCACCAGGTGGGTGAGCTCGTATCACCGGAAGAAAACGGAATCCGAAGAAGGTATCCCTCGACGGGCAGCCCGTCCCGGGTCGCCAGCAGCGCCGCGTATGCATAGTAGCCGGTCTCCCCCAGGGCACGCTCCTTGATCAGCACCTTCAGGGAATTGATCCCCCGGGCAACCGCCTGTTCCGGTGTCTGCGCGTGCGCCAACCAACGCAGTATCGCGGGATCATCCTCCATCGCCTCCGCGAGCTGCAAGTCCCTGTCGATTTTCAGCATCACGACCTCCTGCGTGCCTGGCGCGTAGCCCTGGTCATCACCCATATAGTGATCCCAAAGCCAGATTCCGACAATGAAGCAAAGCAACGCGATCAGCGGCTCAGGTATCTCCCGGCACAAGATCGCCCGGTAGGGATTTGCCTGTTTGATCTGTTGGGCGTTCTGGATGTGGGAGAAAAGCGGCTCCAGAACGGAAAAGCAAGCCAACCTTAAATATCTCTGTCTCCGTAGCTCCTCTGGGAATCGCTCGCAACCGGGCATCCCACCTGCTAGTCAATGGGATATGAAAATCGATTTCATGGTCAGGGCCATCGAGCTGGCTCGGGAAGGAATGCTCAGGGGTGATGGCGGCCCCTTTGGCGCGGTTATCGTCCGGGATGGAAAAATCATCGGTGAAGGCGCCAACCGCGTGCTCGGCACGAACGATCCGACAGCGCACGGCGAAGTCGTCGCGATACGGGACGCCTGTGAAAAATCCGGCACCTTCTCCCTGGAGGGCTGTGAGATCTACACCACCGGCCAGCCCTGCCCAATGTGCCTTGGTGCCATTCACTGGGCGCGTATCGGCGCGATCTACTACGGATTTAGTATCCTGGACGCGGCTGAAATCGGCTTCGATGACAGGGAGTTTTACAAAGAATTTTCCCTGCCACCCTCCGAACGGAAGATCCCGGAAAGCGAGCTGGGACGCGCCGAAGCGCTGCAGCTGGCAAAAGAATACACCGAGATCCCCGGAAAAACCCATTATTGAGGAAATCCCCGACTTGACGGCTACAGGCCGCAAAGTGGATCATCGCTCTCATGGCATGGAGATTGGACGACGCGGTGGAGCATGGTTTGATCGACAATACCGTGGAAGGCACCACTACGGGAAAGATCTGGCTCGTCGGCCGTGACGAACCACTCATTCTTTCCCTCAATGGCGATTGCTGGCGCGATCTCGCCGGAACTGTTCTCGAATTTGAGAACCCGAATCCCGTCCACTCGGCGGAAGCTTCCTCCCTTGATACCGAGCAGACAGGCATCATCGGAGACATGACAGCCTCGCGCAAAGCACGTGTGCCGGATCTCAGCGACGAAGAGCTCTCACGCTTCGACCGTCAGGGTCTTGAGATCCCTTTCCAATGGCGCAACGTGCTCTACCTGGAGTGGTTCAGCGAAATCAACGGCCGGGTTCTCATCGAAGCAGTTGGCTACAAGCTGCAGGTATCCGGGAGCCATTGGAAAATGGACGAGGATCTGGAAGAAGCGCAGAAGCTCGCCAACCTCAGCGCCATGCGCGATTTCCTGGCACAGGTAATCCGCCGCATCGAGCCCACCGAGGAACCGGAATCAAAAAAGAAACACAGCGTCCGTACCCAGTTGAATGAATTCGAGTGGGAAGAACGCCTCAAGGAATCCGACAGGCTGACAGACGCCTATCAGGAGGTTCTCGAGAAATACATGGAAGACGTGGACAGCGAGCGCAAGGAAGCGTTCGTGATGGGCTGGGACGGACTGCTCGGTGCCATGGCGGAGCGTGAGGAGGGCGGCGAATGGGAGGAAGAGGAATTTGAAGAGGAAAACGAAGGCTTCGGTGAAGAATGGCGCGACTCCGAGAACGAATCCGAAGAAGAGGACGGCGAAGAGGATGATGAAGACTGGCTGAGCGAAAGCCACCCTCTCCAGACCAAAGCCCGCGAAGTCTCGCTCCGCGCCTTTGATCTCGTGAACAGAAGCGATGACCAGGACAGCCCCTCCGAACGACTGGTATCAAGCCTCATGCAGGTCAGCGGAAAACTCGCCGGCGTCCTCCATGGCCGTGGCAGCGGTTACGAGCCCGAGGCCGGTTTCATCCTTGCCGTCCTGAAGCGCTGCCTGAACTGGACCAATGACACCATCGGCGCATGCGATGAGCTGATCAGTGCGGAAGACGATAGCGATCACAAGGCCGCCCTCGAACGACTGAAGGCGGAAACCTTCGAGATCCGTGATGGAATCATCGAATTACGCCAAGAACTTAAGAAAGGTTAATATTTCTGGCTTGCCTTCCGGAAATTTTCGGATCATCAGTTTTCCTATGAAATTGCTCGCTTTCAGTATCGCCACTCTCGCTCTTCTCAGCTCTTGCAACACCACCATCGGACTTGGCCGTGATCTCAGGCTGCTCGGTGGAGGCATCGAGAAACAGGCGGACTCCACATACAATGGTGGCGGAGGTTCCGTAGCCCCCGATCCAGGTGGCGCTCCGGTTTACTAATACTTAGGGTTTACATGTATTTGGCAAAAATGTTGCCCGCAGCATGCTATGGGCGAGGCGAGGCGGAGAGAGCGACTGTCAACTTCTCACGGTGCTTTTGTTCTGAAACTCCCGCACTCCCCCAAACAATAAACACACACGTATAGCGCAGGCGTGGGGTTGGCACCCAAAACAAATCACCGCAGGTGCACGATTGGGCCCACTCTACCCCCACGCCGGAGCGGATGCCAGCCCGAGGCCTGGCGCGGAAGAGCCGGAGAGGGGAATCGAACGCAGAGACCGGAGCGACTGGCCGGTCGGGCGCGGGCTCCCGGCAGGATCAGGAGAGCGCGCGGCGGGCGGGTTTTCACGGCGAAGGAAGCGGCTGAAGACCTGGACGACGTGGCGAAGAATTGAGCCGCTGAGAGAAGGCCGGAAGACCAGCGACCGTCCCACGAAACACCTGCGTGCTAGCGGACGACGCGACATCTGCAACAGCGAGTTTTACGAGCCAGCAGATGGCGTGACAATGGCCGGAGGCCATGGACAGGGAGCTTGCCGACCGTGCCCGAAGGGTGCGAGCCGTGAGGCGGCGAACATCAAAAGCGGGGTTTGCTCTGGAGGTTGGTTTTGCCCGATTCACCGATAGGTCTTTGGGTGGATAATGTTACGATGAGGAACCTAACCCGAATGGCACAGCGCTGGTTTGGGTGGGAAAGTGTGATTTCCAAGAAACTATTTTTGGCGCTTAAACGGTTTGAAAACCCTGAGGAAGAGTGCAACTACCACTGACAAAACACCTCCCCCGATCAACCACCAGACAATTTGAACATTGGAAACTTGAGCAGATTTCGCAGGAACACTCTGATCAGTCGGAACAACCAACGAGACATCACCTGAAGCCTCGTCTTCAATGCTGCCATCTTGATTCGTCTCCGTATTCCCTGACGGCGTTTCGGGGGCAGCCTCTTCTCCACCCGCATTCACATTTGAATTCTCTGGAGCAGATTCAGTCGCCAAAGTTGCTAGATATTCGTCTAAATCAGGAGAATACCGTTGAGCTGCCTTCTTCATTTGCGGAACCGTGAAGTTCTTTTTGATCCACTCCAATTTCATCTCTCGAGCCTTGGGATATTTCGATCCCGGCTCCTCCCCTGTGGAAATCTGGAAAATCGTCCCAACTACAAAAGTTGTCAGCCACAATTGGTCTTTATTCAAAGGCCGTCCGGACGAGACAAAGCGTTCCGCTCCTTCTATCGAGGGTTCACCGATCAGGATCAGTGCGTGTGTCGCGGGATAAGAGTTTGTCGTCGTGCGTTGGAAGTTGTTTCCCCAGTTAGATACAAAATCAATTTGTTCATACAATGCATCAATCGAACGGACATCCTTGAGTTCCTGCAAGGTCACCATCGCCTCGTGTTTGACGCGGCTGTGAGTATCAGGATTTGAAATGACTTTGATCGCCTCTTCCACTCTTCTGTCCACTTCCGCATCTTCGGCATGGAGCGATAGCAATATCCAAGGCATGACCGAAACGGTGGCAACTATACTGATTAATTTTCTCATGGTTCTTCTCCGATCTCAATATGTCCGACGGCCACATCATTCGGCTTGTTTGAATTCTGCTTGTGCGTCCCATTGTCATTGATCGCGTGAATTTGAACGTGCCAATCTTTTTTTGGTGAACATCGCGATCCAGACAAGACATCTCCCGTAGGTTGTTGGCCATCGAATTTCACCCGAACAAACTCACGGAAGTTCGCACGGAAAATGTATTCTTCTTCGTCAGCATCTCTAGATGGGCGGCCAGGGCTATCAATGGAATAGATGTGATCATTTGTCGGCGTGTTATCATTGTCCCGATCAGCGACAGGTTGATCGACGGTGGCATCGACGTTGTCATTTGCTTTGTCGCCGGTTGGAAAGGACAGGTCTGCGTACAAATCGACAGGCACTGGATCGAGAGGGGGTTCTACGGTAGGCAAAATCAGGTTCAAACCCCAAATTTTTCCCTCTGCCTGTCGGGTAATATCAAATTTGACGGCGCTCTCATCCCCTATGTCTGTCGGAACGACTGTGAATTGAAAACCAATACTGTAACCTATGCCTACAGGCGCATCCTCGTAGTGTATGCCGAAATGATCACCTCCATAGCCATGGTTCCAATTTGCTAGCATATTAACATCATCCA
>JBPOGC010000079.1:0-12682 GCA_051251795.1 Luteolibacter sp.
TTCAACTTTCAAAATTCAACTTTCAATGAAGAGGACTAGTAATGGAACTAATGTGAAGGAGGTGCTGGCTTCTGGGTTCTGGGAAGGTGGGGTTTGCGTGATGGGGGAGTTGGAAAGTGAAATTACGGGGCTTGAGGGTATTGGGGGGTGTGTTTTGTTTCAGACTTCCGGGACTACGGGGGCGGGGACTTGGGTGGTGCTGGGGAAGGAGGGGCTTTTGGTTTCGGCTCGGGCGGTGAATGAGTGGCTTGGGGTGGATGATGAGTCGGTGTGGGGGCTGGCTTTGCCTTTGAATCATGTGGGGGGATTCGGGGTGGTGGCTCGGGCTTTTGCTGCGGGTTGTGGTGTGGCGACTTTTGAGGGGAAATGGGATGCGGGGCGGTTTGCCGAATGGGTAAAGGAGGAGGGAGTGACGCATGTCTCGCTGGTACCAACCCAGGTGCATGATCTGGTGGCGGGTGGACTTGAGGGTGGTGGGAGCCTGGTGGCTGTAGTGGTGGGAGGTGGGAGAATTTCCGAAGAGCTGGGTGACGCGGCGCGGAAACTGGGTTGGCCGTTGCTGGCGAGCTATGGGATGACGGAGGCAGGGTCTCAGGTGGCTACGCAGGAACTTGCCAGGGTGGGGGAGGATTTTGGGGATTGTCCGCTCAAGGTGCTGCCTGTGTGGGAGGTGGAGGTTTCGGCGGAAGGGTTGTTCAGGCTGCGGGGGGAGGCTTTGTTTCTGGGGACGCTGGTGGAAGAGGGAGGGCAAATGGTTTTCCGGAGAAGAGAGGATGATTGGTTTGATACGCGGGATCGGGGGAATGTGTATGGGGATGAGATTTCCGTGGAGGGGAGGGCGGATGCTGTGGTGAAGATCCTGGGGGAGCTGGTGAATGTGGAAGGGGTGGAGAGGAAGTTTCTAGAGATGGCAGGGGGACGGATTGTGGAGGGGAGTTTCACGGTGGTGGCGGTAGCAGATGAACGGAGGGGGAACTTGCTGGTGGCTGTGGCGGAAGAGGGGGCTGGGAATGTGGATGAAGTCTACGAAGAGTTTCAGGAAAAGGTGGGAGGGCTGGAGAGGCTTGCTGGGCTGGTGAGGGTTGCCGAATTTCCACGGACGGGGCTGGGGAAGATACGGAGAGGGGTGTTGGGGGAGACTTGTGCCAAGGAGCTTGGATGATTTGTTTGAACTTTCGGGTGGCGTGTGCGGGCTGGAGGTAGCAGGTTTGCGCGGACAAAATGGGCGACATCACGATCATCACTCTCAACTGTGCGTTTCTAACAGCTTTTCTGGTTTTCGCAGTAGCGGCGGTGGTGAAGACATCCCGGACTGCGCCGCGGCTGGAATGCGAGCCGCCTGAGATCACGAAAGGAAAGGTTCCTGACTGGTTCTACGGGAAGTTGGATCTGCTGGGGCTTGGGCTGATCATCGGTGTGTTTTACATGCTGGTGATGGGGAATCTCATGATGATGGCGGAGGTGGAGCCGGAAAAAGAGGTTTCGCTGAATGTGGAGTCACTAATTTTAAGTATCGGCTTTCAGTTCTTCTCGGCGTTCATCGCGTTCATCATCGTTTTCTCGAGGGTGGGAATTGTGAAGTGGCTGGGATTGAAATGGAAGGAGTGGCCGTGGGTGTTCCTGGTCGCACCGGTTACGGTGGTGACGATGTGGCTGTTGTTCAGCGGAATTTATGTCCTCGGCTATGAGAATCTGATGGAGCGGCTGGGGGTTCAGATGCAGCAGGACACGGTGAAGCTTTTCCAGGATGAGAAGGATCCGCTGATCTTGATTTTAATGGCGTTCACGGCGGCGATCGTGGCTCCGATATGTGAGGAGATTGTTTTCCGAGGGTATCTTTATCCGGCGGCTAAGAAGTTCGTCGGGCCGTGGGTGGCTGGCTTTTGCACCGCGCTGATATTCAGTGCCGCGCATGGCGGGCTGGCTCCATTGTTGCCGCTGTTCATTTTCGGGCTGGCTCTGGTGGCTCTGTATGAATGGACGGGATCGATCTGGGCTCCGATTGCTGCACACTTCCTTTTCAATTCGGCGACGGTGGCGATCCAGCTCGCGGTGCGCTATGAACTGATAGAACTGCCTGTGCAGCCATGAGCAGGTTGAGCGACATGGGTGAGGATGCGCTTATCGAGAGGCTGGTGCGGCTGGTGCCGACGGGTGAACTGGCGGAGGGGCCGGGCGATGATTGTGCGGTGGTGGATGAGGGGGGAGATATCCTGAAATTGCTCAAGACGGATGCTCTGGTGGAGGGGGTGCATTACACGGCTGATGCGAACGCGAGGACGGTGGGGTGGAAAGCGGTGGCGAGGGTGGTATCGGATTTTGCCGCGATGGGTGGCTTGCCGGAGCGTTTCCTTGTGACGGTGGCTTTGCGCAAATCGATGGAAGTGACTTGGATCGAAGATTTCTACAGGGGGATGGGAGATTGCTTTTCGAGGTATGATGCGGTGCTGGCCGGTGGGGAGACTTCGAGTGTGCCGGAGGGATCTGCTGTTGTGATTTCCATAGCTGCCACAGGTAGGGTGGAGCGGGAGAAATTGGTTTTGAGATCCGGTGGTGAGGCTGGTGACGAGCTATGGGTGACCGGTCGCCTGGGCGGATCTCTGGCAGGAAAACATCTTTCGTTTCTACCCCGGGTGGATGAGGCCAGGTGGCTTGGATATCACACGGAGCTCTCAGCGATGATGGATCTCTCCGATGGACTGGCGAGCGATCTGCCGAGGCTGGCTAAGGCGTCCGGCTGTGGCTTCCGGCTCGATCGTGAATCGATACCGGTTTCAGAGGGGTGTGACTTGAAGCAAGCGCTGTGCGATGGGGAGGATTTCGAGCTACTGTTCGCGGTAAAACCGGGCGGCGTAGACAGAGCAAAATGGGCGGAACGGTTTCCAGAACTCGGGCTGACGAAGATTGGGGAGCTGGTGGCGCCGGGCGAAGGAGATGTGCTGGACGGAGGATGGGATCACTTTTCCCAAGGGTGATCTCAGGAGGCTGTGACCGTGTCTTTCTCTTCTCTGTTGATGGCGAGGGCAGCCATGTAGATGTCCTCCCGGTAAAGGCGGGAGAGTGATCCGCAACTGGTTTCCGGGAGGGTTCCGGCACTTCTCAGGCCGGCAAGCATCCAGGAGGCTTTCTCAGTGGAGGGACGGTTGACTTCGTCTCCGTGAAACATGTGGAAGGTGCTGCCAGGGACTTTGTCTATGCCGTTGTAGAACGTTTCTCCAAGGCTGTTGCGGAGAACTTTTGGATCCACCCCGGTGTATTCGTCCTTCGCAAGGATGGTGATGAGCTTCTCACGAAATTCAGTATCCTGGCAAAGCTTGCAACTCTCAAGAAGTGCTGCGACCAGCCTGATCGCTTCCTGCTTGTTCTCTCTCAGGAAATCACCGGCCAGCAGGAGAACCTTTTCCGGATGGCCGTATGAGAGATCCGCAGAGCTGACGGGAGACCAGCCGTAGCCAGCGAGGATTGCTTCGGAATTCCAGGGCTCGCCTACGCAAAAGCCATCGATGTGACCGGCTTTCAAATGGCGGGACATCAACTGGGGAGGGAGATAAATGATCTCCATATCGGAATTGGCAAGGCCGTGGCGTGCAAGCCAGGCATGCAACAGAACGGCGTGGGATGAAAACCGGTGAGTGGCAGCAAGGGTAAAAGGGCGATCCTTTTTCCAAAAATGATCCAGGTAGTTCTTCAGGCCAAATCCATTTCCGATGTCCTCGTGGGGCAGCTCCGTGGAGAGTGTGATCGCATTTCCATGAAGGTTCAGAATCAGTGGGACGGCGACTTCGCAACGCAGATCCGTGAGGCCGAAGCTCAACGCGAAAGCGATACCTGAAATGCACTCGGCGGCATCCAGGTCACCGTAAAATATCCGGTCACGAACGGTTGCCCAGCCAAGCTCCCGATGAAGACTCACATCCAGCCCATGCTTCTTGAAAATACCCATTTCCTTGGCAACAGCGAGCGGAGCGCAATCGGTAAGGGGAACATAACCCAGTCTGATTGTCTGTGAGCGTCTCGAGTTCCCGGGGTTTTGTCGCATGATAAAGTCATAGTAAGCTGATCGAGTGCCAATTTTCATCTTTTGGCATAAGCGGTGCTTATGTTTAATCGCAACAGCATGGGAGAAATCAATTATGGAGTGGGTACCTGACCTTCGTCAGCTCAGGGCCCTGGTGGCCGTCGTGGAGCAAGGCAGCTTCACGCTTGCTGCCAGAAAGCTCTTCGTCACACAGTCCGCAGTAAGTCACTCGTTGAGAACTTTGGAGGAGCAGCTTGGATGCCGTCTTCTCGACCGTTCGGGCAAGCGCATCGCAGTGACTTCGGAAGGGGAAATTCTACTTAGCCGATGTAAGAAAGTTCTCCAAGAGCTGGAGCAAGCTACACGTGATCTGGACGGGCTGCGCCGCTGGGGGCAGACAAGGATCCGAGTCGGTGCACCTCATACCCTTTGCCATTTCCTTGTTCCAAGTGTTCTCAGGGAGTTCCGTGACTGCTTTCCCCGTTGCGAACCGAATATCGTGGCAGGTGATACGGAAACTCTATTGGAAACTCTGGGCAAGGGTGAGTTGGATCTGGTGGTCGGGTTGAAGCCGAAGAACCATTCCGAGGATGGCTACCGCGCCATGTTCACCGATCAACTTGCATTCGTGATTTCACCGTTTCATCCATGGGCAGCAAAGGCGGATGACATGATCCAGACTCTCGGTGAGCAGCAGTTCATCATTTATGCGAAGGCCACCGAGACCCATCGGCTGATCGAATCATGGATGGCGAAAATGGGCGAAAAAATCAAATCGCCCTTGGTGCTTGGCGACATGCAGGCGATCAAGGAAATGGCAAAGCTTGGCACCGGGGTTGGCATTGTAGCCTCATGGGTCGCGGCTAGGGAAATCGACGATGGAAGCCTCCAAGCGATCAAGATCCCAGATCCCCAGATCAATCGTGAGTGGGGTGTTTTCCACTCGATACAAAGGGAGCCGAGTCTGGTCGAAGAGGCGTTTATCGGCCTCTGTGAGATGGCTTTTGAAAACATGCCTCAGTAGTCTCAGCTAGTGACTGCAGTTACTTTTCAACCTCAAGGAATTTCACCAGATCCTTGCGTGCTTTTTCCAGATCGGGAGGATTCACGTAAAACATATGGCCGGCTTCATACTCGGCGTAGCTGATGCGGTCTTTCACACTGTCCGGCAGGCCGATCGCTTGGCGGATCGAGTAAGTGACTCCCTCAGAAGGCGTGGCAAGATCAGTCAGTGCGCCCATTACGAGAATGCGCATTTTTGGGTTTTCCATGGCAGCACCGAGGAGGCGCCAGGTCATATTCAGGCTGCCGTTTTTGTCGCCATAGTCCCACGCGCCTACGGACGTCAGGATCTCGTAAGGCTGGTCTTCCTCCCAGCCGAGATCGTTTCCAAGATACGAAAGCATCGCAGTGGAAAATGCTCCAAGAGCAAGCGAGTATGAGGGGTCGTAGTGAGGGGTTTGGCTCGTGGAATCCGTTGTATCCCATGCGACCCGGGCATCGAAACGTCCGAGCACTTTTCCCTCCGCGCGCAATAGCTCGGCGCGGAATTCCGCGGGACTGAGGCGCAGTTCCTCACGTTCCCAGACATCTGTTGAAATGCCGGTCAGCCTGGCCAGTTCCGTAGCGATTTCACTCTTCTCGGTATCACTGATCTCGTTACCTTTCAGCAATGCCGTACCGTATTTTCCGTAAGCGAACTCCCGGGCATCCTTGAGAAATGTATCGCGGTCTCCCTCGATTTTCCCATGAAAATGAGCGGTGGCGGCGTATGCGGGAAGATACACTTGATAGGAAAGCTGGCTTCCATCCGATGAAAAGACCGTCCTGTAGTCCAGAAGTGATGACAGCAGAATCACACCGTTCAGGCTCATCCCGTAGCGATCCTGCAGGTGATTTGCCAGGCCGGCCGCGCGAATGCCACCGTAGGACTCGCCACAGAGATACTTCGGAGATGCCCAGCGCTTGTTTTCGGTGACCCAGATCCGGATGAAATCGCCAACCGATTTGATATCTGACTCCACGCCATGGAAATCCTTCTCATCCGTCTTGCCCTCGGCACGGCTGTAGCCGGTGGAAACAGGATCGATGAACACCAGGTCACATACATCAAGCAAGCTGAACGCATTTTCGATCAAACGGGCAGGGGGCTCTATGGGCTGGGTGCCGTTACCGGGAAAATCAACACGCTTGGGGCCCAAAATCCCGAGATGCAGCCAGACGGACGAAGAACCCGGGCCGCCATTGAAAGCAAACATCACAGGGCGCTCATCCAGTTTTTTCACCAGGCTTCTTGTATACGTGGTGTGGAAAACAGACGCTCGTGGTTTGCCTTTCTTGTCCCTGAGAACGAGTTTCCCGGTTGTTGCTGTATACGGGATCACTTCGCCATCGATCGTGACCTTTCCATCACGAGTCACATTCTTTGGCTCCGTCAATTCTACTTTGGTAGCTTTATCCGAACCTTCATCTGCGGGTTTTTCTGCAGCTTGAGCTGAGAATATCAGAGGGATAAACAGAAGGCTTCGAAACGGGCTCAGAGTCATATGGGTAAACAATCGCCAGTTTCCAGTGTTTGGAAAGCGGGAATCCAGACAACATTTCCAATATTACAACTTGTTACAATAAATGTAATACAAAGTAGAGAATGGAACTGACTAGCCCAAGGTCTACATTCCTACCAAATACAGTTCGCAAAGCACACACAGGACGAATAACCTCTTCCCATGCCCAAGCAAGGCTCTCATGAGAAATTCTGGCTGGATTACGCTTCCTCGTTATCAAGACGTGTGAACACGGCATGGTTTTTTCAGACGCTCTCCGCTCCATTGCTAATCACAGCTGTTGTCGGATCTGTTGCAGCGATTTTCATTCGACGCGAGTTTCCAGGCATCACACCAGCGCTTCTGGCATGCGCACTGGCTAGCCTGATCGTTGTTGTCACGATCATCTGCCTTATTGTTTCACGCCGGAAATTCGAGTCAGCGACACAGTCAATCGTCCGTATCGAGGCGAAATCAGGGCTGAATTCCAGCCTTTCCACGGCTTCGGCCGGAGCTGCCATGTGGCCAAAACCTCCGGAAAACCTACACATTCCATTGAAATGGCATCTTCCAAAAACGCTAATTCCCCCTGCTATCGCTTTGGTTTTACTGGCTCTGGGGCTCCTGCTCCCAATTCCCGCCAAAACACTTGTTTCAAACGATCCATCGCGCCAGCCTCAGGCCTGGTCACAGCTTGATTCGCAACTGGAGCAGCTCTCAGACGACGGCGCTGTAGACGAGGAATACATAGATGACATGAAAGAGCGACTCGAACAGCTCCGCGCCCAGGAAGAGGAAGACTGGTTCTCTCACGCTTCGCTGGAAGCCACTGACAGCCTGAAAGAATCCCAAAATTCCGAAATTGAAAATCTGGATCAGAACCTGGATGACGCTGAAAACGCTCTGGAGGCACTCTCCAATAATGCTCAAAACCTCAACGAGGGTCAGAAACAGAAGCTGACCGAAGAGTTTGAAGAAGCCCTCGAAGGATTGCAAAACGGCGCCATGAAACCAAATCCAGCGCTCCTGGATCAGCTCTCGGAACTTGATCCAAACAACCTTGGGAAGCTCTCTCCGGAACAACTTTCCAAGCTTAAGGAAAATATGGAAAAACTTCAGCAATCACTTGATGGAGTGAAACAAGAGGGATCTGAAGGAGACTGGACTGACCAATTGCTGGGAGACAATGGTGAGGGCGGTGGACAAGGAGAGGGCGAAGGTGAAGAAGGAGAAGGCGGTTCAGGCTCTGGCGGCATACAGCGTGGTCCTGGACATGATCCGAACCTCTTGAAAGATGAAAAGAATACGCTGGATGTAGGTGAACTCACAGCGCTGGAGGCGGAAGATCTATCGAGGGCTATCCCTGGCGATCTTCTCCAGCTCCAGGACGGAAAGCACACCGTCGATGAAACAGCATCTAGAGCCACTGCTGGTGGAAATGCGGCTCGGGGCAAAGGAGGAGATCGCGTCTGGAAAGACTCGCTTGCGCCCGATGAGCAGAAGGCGCTGAAGAAATATTTTGAATGACAGCCTGGGTGAATCGATCGTTTGAATCGGATTCGCTATGACTAGTTGACTTTCCCGTCCTTGATTTCCAAAGTCCGGTCGCCTACCTCTGCCAAGCTACGATCATGAGTCACCACAATTAGCGTTACTTGCTTTTCCTTAACGAGTTCCAGAAGTATTTCCATAATTTCCTCTCCTGTTGAAGAATCAAGATTTCCGGTTGGTTCGTCCGCGAAAAGGACGCTGGGTTCGTTCACAATTGCCCTGGCGATCGCCACCCGCTGCTGCTCGCCACCGGAGAGTTCCGCTGGCAAATGATCCGCCCGGTTTTTCAGTCCGACTCGTTCCAGCGCGCGCATTGCATCTTCCGTGCGATTCTCCCCGGCTATCGCCCCGGGCACAGCCACGTTTTCCACTGCGGTCAGTTCTGGCAGCAGATGGTAGTTTTGAAAAATGTAGCCGATCGACTTATTCCGGAACCGTGCCTGCTCTTTCCGCCCCAGGCCGTAGAGATCCGTGCCGGCAATGTGGACACTGCCCTGCTCCGGCTTTTCCAGACCAGCCAAAGTGTAGAGAAGAGTCGTTTTCCCTGCTCCACTCGGGCCGCACAGAAATACTTTTTCCCCTTTGGAAATCCTCAGATCGATCCCATGAAGCACCTCAATGGACTTTTTGCCAATTCTGTAGCTCCTATGCAAATCCCGCGTCTCGATCATCACCTCGTTCACGCGGGCAACATGCCCTCTGTTCCGCCTTCCTGTCCACCATTGAAAACGGGCAACTGAACACTGGCCAAGTCCCCCGCCCTGTCTTAGAAAACCCCCAATGCAGAACATCGTAACCCTCTTCTCCGGCCAAGGAGCGCAAAAAATCGGAATGGCGAAAGACTGGATCGAATCCTCCGCCACAGCTCGCGATCTCGCACAGCAAGCAGATCAAACCCTCGGCTACTCACTCTCAGACATCATGCTGAACGGCCCCGAGGAAGCACTTACCGCTACCTCCAAGTGCCAACCCGCCCTCTATCTCCACGGCCTCATCGGCCTGGCTCTTCTTACAGAGCGGCTCCCTGATATTAAGATTTCCGCTGCGGCGGGGCTCTCACTGGGTGAATTCACCGCCCACGCGGCAGCTGGAACCTTCTCCTTCGAGGATGGCCTGCGCCTCGTCTCACGCCGCGGGACATTTATGGAAGAAGCCTGCAACGCAACCGACGGTGCCATGGCTGCTCTCATCGGCGGTGATGAAGGAAAAGTCCGCGAACTGGCCGAGGCCACTGACGTGGATGTGGCAAACCTCAACGCCCCCGGCCAGATCGTCCTCTCCGGAGCAACTGCGAACATCGATTCCGTTGTAACCCGTGCCAAGGAATTCGGCATCCGCCGTGCGATCAAGCTCAACGTCGCCGGAGCCTACCACTCCCGTCTCATGGCCACTGCCCAGGAAAAACTCGCCACAGAGCTGGCAGAAACGACCATCACTACCCCGCCAATTCCAGTCGTAGCGAACTACACGGCTGCCCCAGTTGGAAATGAAGGTGAGATCCGCTCGACCCTCACCTCCCAGGTCACCGGCTCTGTTCGCTGGATCGAGTCCATCCAGCATCTTGTAGCCGAAGGTCACACCACTTTCGTAGAGCTTGGCCCTGGGAAAGTTCTTGCGGGTCTGGTTGCGAAAATCGCCCCCGGCACTACCGTCCACTCAGTCGAGGACATGCCGTCGCTCGATGCGGTCACCAAGCTGCTTTCCTGATCCAACGATCAACCCATCATGCTCTCACCTTCTCTGAAATCCGATTTCCCCATCCTCGGGGAAATCATCAATGGCAAGCCGCTCGTCTATCTCGACAATGCGGCCACCACTCACAATCCCACCCCGGTTCTCGAGGCATCGCGGAATTACTACGAGAAGCTGAATTCCAATATCCACCGTGGCACCCATCACCTCGCCCGTGCCGCTACCGAGGCTCACGAGAACGCACGCATCACCATCGCCAACCACCTGAACTCCCTTTCCCCGGACGAAGTGATTTTTACCTCCGGATGCACGGATTCCATCAATCTGGTTTCAAATATCCTCTCGCTGAATCCTGGTGATGAAATCCTCATCTCCACCTTGGAGCATCACTCAAACATCGTCCCTTGGCAGATGCTCGCAGAGCGCTCAGGAGCTAAAATCGTGGTGATTCCCTGTGACGAATCTGGCGTCCTCGATCAAGTCGCGTTCAAAAGCCTTCTCACTGAGAAAACAAAGATCCTCGCCCTCACTTGGGTCTCGAACGCCTTCGGAACGGTCAATCCTGCCAAAGAAATGGTAGCCACAGCGAAGGCAAATGGAACGATCACTCTCATAGATGCTGCGCAAGCCATCCCGCACCTTTCCATCGACGTGCAGGATCTTGGAGCCGACTTCGTGGCATTTTCCGGCCACAAGATCTATGCTCCCACCGGTATCGGGATTCTATGGGGTCGCCGCGAGCTTCTGGAAACCCTGCCTCCATGGCGTGGTGGTGGTGAGATGATCAAGGAAGTCACTTTCCAGAAAACGACTTACAACGAGCTCCCCTTTAAATACGAAGCCGGCACGCCGAACATCGAAGGCGGCATCGCTCTGGCCGCTGCCATTGATTACGTGAACGAGATCGGCATCAATGAAATCCATTCTCACGAGCTGGCTCTCATCAAGGCGGCAGCATCATCCCTTTCCGAGATCCCTGGCATCCATTTCTACGGCCCGGCCGACCGCATCGGAGCGCTCTCATTTGCTATCGAAGGAATTCATCACTATGATCTCGGCACACTCATCGACCAGATGGGGGTTGCTGTGCGCACCGGTCACCATTGCTGCCAGCCGCTGATGGCTCGCTTCAATATCACCGGAACAACCCGAGCCTCCTTCGCTCTCTACAATACCCTCGAAGATGTCGACGCTCTCACTACCGCAGTAAAAAAAGCAGCTATGATGCTCCGCTAAACTCTGAATTTTCAAGTTTCAACTCTCAAGAAGCCCCTCCGGCAAGTTCCACCTCCCATTTCTCTCCACCGTAAATTAAAAACTACCGCGATCCATCGATAAGCTCCTCCAGGCTTCATTGAATGTTGAGAATTGAAAATTGAATCCTTATGAAAATCGTCCTTGGAATCTCCGGCTCTATCGCTGCCTACAAAGCTGCCGATCTCGCATCCCAGCTTGTAAAGTTAGATCATGACGTTCATGCGGTGATGACGAAGTCTGCCTGCGAGTTCATCACTCCCCTCACCCTCCAGACCCTTACAAGGAATCCGGTGCTGGTGTCTCTGGAAGATGAAAAAAACTCCTGGAAGCCCGGGCATATCGAGCTGGCTGATACCGCCGATCTCTTCCTGATAGCCCCGGCATCAGCCAATACCTTGGGACTCATGGCAAACGGCTTGGCACCTGATCCCCTTACAAGCATCTACCTCGCACTCCCTCGCGAAACACGGGTTCTCATTGCCCCTGCGATGAACGGGAAAATGTGGCTGCATCCTGCAACCCAAAGGAATCTGGAGCAGCTGAAAGCGGATGGTTGCAAATTTGTAGAACCAGCATCGGGAGACCTTGCGTGCGGATACAAAGGGATTGGGAGGCTGGCTGATTTGGCCGATATCCTCGCAGCGGTGTAGCACTTCTAAGAGCCGCGTCTTCGACCGGCTTCTCAAGTTTGCAGCTAAAACCTCTGCCACCGTAAAGGACTTAAAAAGTCCTTCTCCATATTTGCCAAGGCAGTGAAATACCTGCGGCGAAACATCTTCCTTACTCGATGGGAAAATTTCGTACGGGCGGTATTCAAAATAGAAAACCCCTGCCAACATGAAGTCGACAGGGGTCAGAATATTAGATAGTTCGAGAACTAGATCTTATTGGCCTTGTGGTGGCATGCCTGGGATCTGGAATCCGGCTGGAGCAGCTGGTGCGTCTTTGATTTCTTCCAGCTCAAGCTCGAAGATCAGCGTAGAGTTAGGAGCGATATCCGCACTGCGGCGCTCTTCGCCATAAGCGAGAGCTGCAGGAACGAAAAGTTTCCACTTCGCGCCGACCGGCATGGCTTTGAGAGCTTCCTGGAAGCCAGGGATCACTTGCATTGTCATCGGCACTGGAGTGCCTTCCGGTGATGCGTCAAACTCGGTGCCGTCGATCAGCATGCCTTTGTAGTGCACCATGAATTGCTTGGCAGGCTCACCTTCTTTTGGCTCGACGTATTTCGATTCACCACCCTTTTCGAGGACTTCATACTGGAGACCGCTATCCGTGGTGACAACGCCTTCACGCTTGCCGTTCTCTTCAAGAAACTTCGTGCCGGCTTCAAGATTCTTCTTAGCAAGCTCTTGCTCACGCTTCTGAACAGTATCGCCGATTGCTTGCATCGCTGCCTGGAGACGCTCTACGGAGATTTCCGGCTCATCGCCTTTGGTTCCGGTTGTGAAGCCTTTGAGGAAATCCTCCTGATTGATGTCACCAGGCTGGATGCCGAAGCCATTGAGCTGCTGACCCATTTGGTAGCCGAAGGCGTAGGAGGAATCTCCTTTCACATCAGTGGATTCAGGGGCTGCCTCTTCAGCAGGTTTTTCTTCAACAGGTTTTTCGGCAGCCGGTT